>NZ_JAAMNK010000019.1:0-108867 GCF_011066025.1 Bacillus sp. EKM202B
GTCAGTTGTTTTTTGCGCTATTTCTAACTCACTTACTTGCTCTTCCATCGGATCTGTTACTTCTTTCCCAGCTCCGCTATCTTTCACCTTCTTAATTTCTTTCTTGAGCGAATCAATCTTCTTTTTCCCTTGATCATAACGCATATCTGCCATCTTCTGATCAAGCTCAGCTTGCTTCATTTGAAGATTAATCTCTTCATTATCATAAGAGAATAACTTCGTACCTTTCTCTACCTCTTGTCCCTCTTTTACCTCAATATCTTTCACTTTTCCTTTGGCCGGATCCGCATAGAAACTTTCAATATTCCCAGGCTTCACCTGACCAGAAACTAACTTCGTATTATTCAGCTTACGCTCTGTCACTTTCTCAAAGCTTACAGCATCAGCCGTTGTTGATGCGCCCTTCTTCTTACCTTGCATAATAAAAATATTAACTGCTGCCACAATAACAATTAGTGCAATAACTCCGATAATAATCCATTTTTTCTTCTTATTTGGAGTACGAACCGTATTTGGTAACATATTCTCTCTCCCTTTATAACTTAATAGTTTAATATAAAAAATTGTATAAAACTTTCTGAAAATACATTACATATTATTACATTATTTTTACAAAGTTTTACACATCCATTTATATTGTAACAAAAATTCCAATGATTAGAAATATGACATCTTGTCTTTTAAGATAGATTTAAGGAAATATTATATTATATAGAAAAAGCTATCCAATATAAAAATTGAATAGCTTTTCAAACAAAATATTACGCCGCTTTAGGATCTTTTCTCTCATGTCCACGTTGAACGATGAACAAGAAGACTGTTGATAAAATTGCACCTGTTAATAGTAAGATAAAGCAACCATCCCAGCCAGAACGATCAACAATAACACCAATTGCTGCGTTTGCTACAAGACTTCCGCCCACATAACCGAACAGACCACACATACCAACTGTCGTACCTACCGCAAATTTCGGTACTAATTCCATCGCACTTAAACCGATTAAGAACTGTGGTACGTAAATTAAACATCCGATAATAGAAACTGCAATACTTACAACAAGTACGCTAGTTGCTTGCCAATATACAAACGTACCAATAACAACTCCAACCATACTAATAATACACAATGGCATACGTTTCCCTTTAAATAATTTATCACTTAAAAGACCAACGATTAACGAACTTGGAATTGCCATACCTTCAAAGATTGCGTATGCTGCATGTGCTTCATTTTTTGAAAAACCTTTAACTGTCGTTAAATAAAGTGGAACCCAGTTAATAACACCGAAACGAATTAAATAAACAAATGCATTCGCAATACATAAGAACCATACAAATTTATTTTTTACTACATATTTCATTAAAATTTCTTTTGGTGACATCTTGTTAGCATTATCTGCTTTTTCAAGATTTTCATAGTCATTACGATACTCATCAATTGGAGGAAGACCTTCAGACTCTGGTGTATCCTTCGCATTGATCCAAACAAGAACTGAAATTACCATTGCGATAATCGCTGGGAAAATAAACACGCCGCCTTGCCAATGACTTTCACCGAAAATACCTACACCAATTCCAACAAGTGGTGGCACAAGCATTCCGCCAACGTTATGTGAAATATTCCAAATACCTGTTTTCGTACCACGTTCTTTCTTTGAGAACCATTTCGTCATAACGATACTACAAGGTGGTGCTCCCATACCTTGTACAATACCGTTCAGGACAAGTAATGTAACAATCATTCCAAATGAAGATGCAAACCCGAAACAAATATTTACAAGCCCTGATAAGAATAATCCGACTGCAATAAAGCGCTGGGCAAAAGCTTTATCTGATAAATTCCCCATAAAGAACTTACTAAATCCATAAACAATCGCCATTACTGAACCTAGTAGTCCAATTTCAGCCGTACTAAAACCATATTCTTGTACTAAATACGTACTTGATAACGTAAAATTACTGCGCACTAAATAATAAGCAGCATATCCAACAGAGATTCCGATTAGCACACGAATACGTAGTAACGTATATACTTTCGCGATCATATCCGCTGGTAATCTCTCAATTGCAGGTGCTGGCTTAAGCCATTTAAACATATACTCTCGTCTCCTTTTCTCACTTTTGAGAGAGACGCTGTCTATTCCATATCTCGATTATTCCACTATTTGATATATTTTGGTTCGTCCTTCTAACCGGCTGCCCTTCTATTTCTTTCTCATTCTTCGCAAACATCGTTGGTACGCCAAACGAAACTTTTTCTAAAATGTGACCCGCTTCTTCTGATAAACAATAATCAATAAATAAATCCGCAATAATACCACTCGGTGCACGTTTTAGTTTCGAAATCGCATTGACAGACAAACCTGTTTGCTCAGGTTCGTTACTTAAAATAGGAAAGCCTCGTTTTTGAAGCATTCTCTGATCTCCCATAAAATTGATGCCTATCATATATTCACCACTTGCCACAAGTTCTGCTGGTATGTAACCATTCACCGTTACTTCTCCAACCTGTCCTGCAAGATGCTTCACATACGCCTTCGCTTCCTCTTCACCTAAAGTATCAATAAGTGATTGAAAAAACGTATATGCAGTACCCGAAACATTTGGATCTGGCATAACAATCTTTCCTGTGTACGCAGAGTTTAATAAATCTTGCCACCTGGATGGATACGGTAGGCCAAGCGGTGCTATTTCTTCGTTCCACCGCTCTTTATTAATTGCGATTGCCAATTTCTCTACTTCGTAACCGTACCAATAACCATCTTTATCTTTAACAGTTTTTGAAATACGATTCGCATGCTGGCTCGTCACAGGAATAGACAGATCTTTTTGCTTCATCATTTGATGTGCATCTACTGTACCGCCAATAATAATATCCGCTTTCGGATTTCCAGATTCTTCTTCCACTCTTCGAAGAAGTTCTTCTGTCGAAAGACGAATAAATTCATACGTACATCCACGCGGTTTACAAAATGATGAAAGCAATGCCTCACCAACTTCCTCACGGGCCGCTACATATGCAACAAGATGACGATCATCCAAAATAGGAAGACCACTTTTATTATATTTAATAGAGGTTGTATCTCGAGAGCAACTAGACATCGCTCCTCCAATTACTAGCAAAAAGAAGAAAAAGGCTATCTTTCTCATGACGCATTCTCCTTTACGAATAACTCTGCTAGAGAGCCTTTCATATACATGACATTCCCGTTATTATCACCGAGGTATTGCACAACAAAGTACGATGGATACACAGAAATCGTAAGAATATCTTCACGCTCATTCTTTACATGCTTACCTGATTTATAAGCTGTAATATAAGCAATCGGTTCATTCTGTGATTGTAATAATTTCTGAATTTCTCCGTAATCTGTAATTTGTTTTGCGTACCGAATAGAATCAAGCATGTGCGTAAGATTGATAGTACGTACTACATTCCCTTGACGTACTATGACATCCTTTGCTGAAGCAAAGAAATCACTAATACGCTCTGGCGTGTAATACAGGCTTAACAAATACGTTTGAAATGCCGAGATCATCGGATCAGTGCCCTTCTTCCCGTATACGTTCGCCTCATACTGGAACAAGTCACCTACTGCAAAAGTACGCTTATGTCCATTCAAGTACGTTACTTCTCCAGTAAATACTTGTTCTTGGCTCTCTGCCTCTCTCGGTTCTATTCGAATTCGGTCAAAGAATGAAACAATTGTATGTAAACGAACTTCATCCGTTACAACAATTTCTCCCCACTTTTCATGTCTTACTTTCACTTCAATTGGAAGAGATTCGTTCACTCTTTGTAAAACGGCTTGTTTGTCATTCACAATTGTGATTCGATTATATGTTTGTTTCTCCACAACATAAAACAAAACAAGAGAAACAATGATACAAAAGACAAACATAAGAATTTGAAATGATAGCCTTTTCATTTCTGCCTACCTCCAAGATAAAAAAACGTTGTTTCGAAAATACCGCATAATTGTTTCATAAATGTATCATTTAACCGCTTTCAAGTTTTTTATGTCTTCCATTCGTCTTGGAAGCAAAAATGTAATAAATATCGTAGTACCAACCTCTTCACTGCTCTCAATTCGCATACTTCCGCCTTGCTTATTCATAATCTCCTGACAAATATACAAACCATAGCCGTTCCCATAACTAGAAGGAAGCATTTTCCCTCCTGGAGACCCATTCCACTCGGCAAGTACATCCTCATCTATACCGATACCATCATCATGAACAAAAACCTTCGCCTCACGCTCACTTACAATTACATTCATGCGAATGTGCGTAGCATCACTATACTTAATCGCATTATCAAGTACATTTAAAAAGATTTGCTTCGTCTTATCAAAATCCGCAACGACATGTACATCCGTTAACTCATTTATCACTTCAATCTCAAATTGCTGCAGACGAGGTTTCACAATTGAAACTGCTTCTTCTGCTAATTCTTTTATATTCACAACTGTAGGTGACACTTCAAACGTACTCGTCCCGTACTTTGAAGACTTAAGTAATTCCTCTACAAGTGATAATAGACGCTCACTTTCTACAGCTACATACCGGAGACTCTCTTGCACATCTTCCTTCGAGTGTAACTTCGGAATTAAATCAACATAACCGATAATTGCCGTAAGTGGTGTCTTCAACTCATGCGTAATACGGTCCAAGAAATCTTTCTGTTTCTCTTTTTCTTCCTTCAATTGCTTAATATGCAGTTCAATTCCATCAGCCATCGCATTAAAGGATGCTGAAAGCTGTGCAATTTCCACATACTCATTTAGCTCAATCTTACTTTCATAATCGCCATTCGCAAGCCGCTTTGCCATTTGTCTCAACTGATCAATTGGCCTATGAAGAGACCTAGCTAAACGAACCGCAAAGAAAATACCTGCAGCCACTAAACAAAGAGATGTCATTAAAAAAGTCCAGCTCACATTTGTTAAAACTTCCTTCTCACCCGTTAACTCATCTATAAAACGAATGCTCCCAATGACATCGTTTCCATAATAAACCGGGCTTGAAAACAAAAGAATGGGTGCTGGCTCTCCTTCCGCAAAAACATAAGCTTTCTTACCCTTCAAAGAACTCTCAATATCAATATTCCGATGAAGTAACGCTCCTTTTTGTGTATCTGCAACAACATCTCCATTCTTTCCTATCATCTGTACACGGACATCCATCCGCTTCGCTAAGTACGAAGCAATTAAAAGCGAATTCGGACCTAACGTCTCGATTTCTGCTTCTTTCTCTAAATAATTCATCGTATAAATTTGTGCCTCTACACTTAACTTCTCAAGAGAATCAGCTGCATTATGATACATATTCTTCTCTAGTGAAATATAAACAACCGTATACAAAAGAAAAAGAATTGGAATCAACAATCCAACTATTCCAAATACCATATTCCGTTTTAACGACATATTATCACCACTTAACAATCCAGCTTATAGCCAACGCCATAAATTGTTTTAATATATTCTCCGCTCGTACCAAGCTTCTTACGTAATCTTTGCACCATAATATCAACCGCTCTCGTATTTCCGATATACTCAAAGCCCCACACTTTCTCGAGTAACTCATCTCTCATAAATACACGCTGTGGATTTGAAACAAACAGCTGACATAAATTAAATTCTCGGTACGTTAACTGAATCTCTTGTCCACTAACATGTAATTTTCTTTCCTTAGGACAAATTATTAACTCTCCAGCTCGAATTACTTCGTGGCTTGTAGTGACCCCCTCCTTCTTCACACGCCGACTCATATTCTTCACACGAAGAATGAGCTCCGCATAATTGAAAGGCTTCGTTACATAATCATCCGCACCGAGCTGCAAGCCGAGCAATTTATCATTCATCTGACTCTTTGCAGTTAACATGAGTACTGGAATATCCCTATCCTTCTCACGGAACAAGCGAAGTAACTCATACCCATCTGTATCCGGAAGCATAACATCCAAAATCAATACATCCGGCCCTTCCTTCCACTTCTCTAGCGCTTCTCTACCATCAGCCGCTACTAATACTTCATATCCTTCCATCTCTAACTGCATTCGAATCAAATTACGAATACTCGATTCATCATCAACTACAAGTATTTTCATCCTTATCCTCCTTCCATCCTGTATTATAGTACAGTTTAGTATAGCAAAAATCATACAAAAAAAGAGAGGATATTGTCGAACATATGTTGAACGACAATACCCTCTCTTTCACTTATTATATTTACTTAGCATATCCATTCGGTTGTTTTTGATGCCAATTCCAAGCATGCTCAATGATTGTTTTCACATTTACATACTTAGGATCCCATCCTAACTTCTCTTTCGCCTTCTGAGAAGAAGCAACTAAACGTGCTGGATCTCCCGCACGACGCGGTGCTACCTCAGCAGGAATTTCATGATTTGTAACTTCACGAACTGCATCAACGATTTCTTTTACACTGAAACCATTACCGTTTCCTAAGTTATAGAAATCACTTTCTCCGCCGTTTTGTAGGTCTTTAAGTCCTAAGAAATGAGCTGCTACTAAATCTTCAACATGAATATAATCACGAATACAAGTACCATCTGGTGTATTATAATCTTCACCAAACATCATAATTTTCTCACGTTGACCTAACGCTACTTGCAATACAAGAGGAATTAAATGCGTCTCTGGACGATGATCTTCCCCAATAATACCATTTGGAGTTGCACCAGCCACGTTAAAGTATCTGAAGACCTTATATTTTAAGTTAGACGCTTGGCTATACCAATGAAGCATTTTTTCAATTGCTAATTTTGTCTCGCCATACGTATTCGTTGGATTTGTTACAGTTTCCTCAGTAATAAGATCCACATCTACTTCGCCGTAAGTTGCCGCAGTAGATGAGAAAATGAACTTATCTACTTTAAACTCGTCCATTACTTCTAATAAGCAAAGTGCGCCATACACGTTGTTGTTATAATATTGAAGAGGTTTCTCCATACTAACACCAACTAAAGAATCAGCCGCGAAATGCATAACCGCGTCAATATTTTCTTTTGTAAAGACGTCTCTTAAGAAACTTTTATCACGAAGGTCTCCGTTATAAAACTTTGCGCCTTCTGTAATGGCATCTTCATGACCTGTTTGTAAGTTATCCACTACTACTACAGATAAACCTTCATCTACTAATTTTTTCACAGCGTGTGAACCGATGTAGCCAGCTCCGCCACAAACCAAAATTGAACTCATGTTATTCCTCCTACTATACTCAATACAACAAATATATAGTTTCTCTCATACATTTTATGCTTACCTATATTTTACCATAAACATTCATTTAAAATAATATAATGTGAACCGTAACGACAACTAACTTCTTAAAGTGACAAGCTTCTCTTCAACCTTCTCTAAATCCTCGACAGAATCTATTTCAAAGCTGGCATTGCTATCAATTTCATATAAATGAACATTCAGATGACCAATATTATCTTTCACAATATTATCCCAATACAGCTCACTAAAGTCTTCTTGTTCCACTGCTTTTTCTAACTCTTTTACGATATAATCCGCATCGTCCTTACACCA
This sequence comes from Bacillus sp. EKM202B, assembly GCF_011066025.1. Taxonomy (NCBI): domain Bacteria; kingdom Bacillati; phylum Bacillota; class Bacilli; order Caryophanales; family Bacillaceae; genus Bacillus; species Bacillus sp. EKM202B. Next base: position 7,560 of record NZ_JAAMNK010000019.1, read on the forward strand.
ATAGGAAAGGCCACATAAAATGTAATCATCATGACCGTCACCAATTTCAATATCGTACACTTTCTTGCTCCCATCGTGCTTAATAATCCATTCATTGCGGAAGTCTTCTTTCCTTGCACTAAAGTATAAAGATGACTCTGGTTTTTCAATAAATATATTACGATGTAAATACACATCAGCATCTACCACATACGCATCTGCCAAATATTCACGCACTACATACATCGTATAAATATTGTTGTACATATTATATTTATCGTTATATACAAGACGTATATTTTCATATTTATCAACAAGATAATTGAATTTTTCCGATAAATATCCAGTAACAACAATAATTTCATCTATACCAATCTCTTGTAAATATTCAATTTGTCGTTCTAGCATCGGTTTCCCGTTTACCTCTACTAATGACTTTGGTTTCGTTAATGTTAATGGGCGCAAGCGTGTCCCCATACCAGCTGCTAATAAAATCGCTCTCATGCTACCTCTCCTCTATATTTCTTTCTCTTAATAAATTCATTTGCATCCGCGACTGTTAAAACAGCCCCTACAATAATGAATAAACAACAAATAATTAATTTCCAAGAAAATGGTGTTCCCATTACTAATATAGAAATCCAAATCGCCCAAGCTGAATATGTAATATTCAGCCCCATAGCTTTCGTTGGGCCCAGTTCATGGATTGCTTTATAGTAAAAAATGTACGAAGCTGTCCCAATTAACGCCACAAATATAATTAAGATAAATTCACTACTTACCATAACTTCTTTCGTTAAAAAATGCCCGCCTAATGTCGGTAAAATGATTAGTCCATATGTTACAGACGAAACAAGTTGGCGAATTTGCAACGCCTCTTCTGGTGAAACTTCCCCATCCTTCATACCATAGGCACAAATAACACATTCTAATCCCCAACCTATAATACAAATCAAAACAAAAATAAAACCTAACATATAGTTTTGTGTTGCAAATCCATCACCGGTAAAGCCAAGAATAATAATACTACTAATGCTTATTACAAGTCCTAACCAATTCCAAGAGCGTAAACGTTCTTTTAAAAACATAAATGCAAAAAATGCTCCAACGGCTGGATATATGGCTGAAATTGCTGCCGTATACGAAGCCCCTATATACTTTACGGCTAATACATAAAAAGTCATCCCTAAAGGTCCGCCCATTAAAGCGCCTAACATTACGAAACGACCACTTCTTGTTTTTAATTTAGAAAGTGCTGTTCGTAATTGACCTTTAAGTCCCATATAGACCATCATCCACAATGTCGACATAAAATCATGTAAAAATGTGCTAACAAGCGGCGCAAGGAATATAACTTGCTCCGTTTCCAACATAACTGTCGAGGATAATATAATCCCAATTAAAACCGTATCTATAGCCCAAGCAAATCCGGAGAACACACCATAAAAAATCCCTCTACTTTGCTTTCGATTCATACTGGTATCCTCCATAGTACTCTAAAAATAACTGTAAATTTTCTTTTGCCCGCGTATAACGATCCATTCCATATGTTCCGAAATCACTACCCGCTGCTTCTTTAATCTTTGTCCAAATACTCCATAAAAAGTCTTGGAAAATTTTATTTAATAAGATTCTTTGTCGATGCATTTCTTCTACTTTTCCATTAAAATAGTAATCTAAAAATAACTCTTCATCTTCAGCTGAGAATTCACACTCTAAACTATGTGCTGCAATATCCCACATCGGATCATTCAAGCCGCCATACTCCCAGTCGATTAAATACATCTTGTTTTCTCCGTTTTTCACAAAGTTTTCAGCAACAGTATCATTATGGCAAGGTGTTAACTGAACATCCATTTTCTCATACATTGCTTTTAATCGCATAACTTGCTTCTTTACCTTTTTATAATCAGCAAAGTTTGAACCATTTGATTTACTTAATAAACCTTCATAATGCTCAATTTTCTCAAATACATTAAACGTATTACTCATCGCTGCACTTGATTCATGTAATTCCTTCAAAATAGCTGCCGTTAACTGCATGTTATCACTACGTCGCGCCGTTTTCGGATTCAATGTTTCTGCATTTGAAATAAGCTCTGCTAACTTAACACCTGTTTCTTCATTAAAGTATAGAAGCTCAGCGTCAATTCCTAGCTCACTTGCCAAATTAGAATTCACCATTTCATCATGACGACTAATCATTTCTTCCGTACCGCTTCCTGGAATACGAAGTACATATTCTGAATCCCCAACACTTACCTTGAAATTCGTATTTGTCATACCACCAAATGGTTGAATATTTGTAATAGCATCTTCTGGAATATTTAAAGCCTCCATAACGTGGCCTTTAATTTGTTTTTCTTTAAACTCTGCTTCTTTTCTCAATAAACGAGGGTAAATTTTATTCCTCACAACTTCATATTGCTGTTTTGTATCAATTTCTGCCCATACAATATTTTGTAATTTGATATGCCCAATATCATATGTTCTTGCAACATCAAGAAGTAAATATTCATAATTCACATACGGATTTTGATTATGATTAAACAACTCCAACATATTAAGAAAAACATCATAAGAAAGTTTTGAAATTCCAATCATCTCGCCATCAATACGATTTAATTGATGAACATCTTTCGAGATTTTATACAAGTTCCCGTTTTGAATCTCTACAAATGCCTCATCACCAGAACCACTTTCATTCGTAATCAATACACAGTCCCGTTCCGGATATTGTAGCAATTGAGAAATCGCATCTTCTTCTATTAAAATATCATCTTCAATTAATAGAAAATCATCTGTAATTAAACTTTGAACACTTGAAATTGAAGCCATAGAGCCTGTCCATTTATATTTCGGATTTTCTACAAAGTATACTCCTTGCTCTTTATTCCAAGAAGCAAATTTTTCTTTTTTATATCCAGAAACAATAACAACTTTTTCAATCCCGTTATTGTGTAATATCTCTAAATTTCGATTTAAAAGTATTTTATCACCAATGGATAATAACCCAGATGGTTTACCTAATTCCTTACGATTTCCTGCCGCAAGAATAACTGCTTGCTTCACTTTTTTATACTCTCGCTGATGAATACGAATCTTTTTTTGCTGCAGTGTAGCTAACTCGCTCTGCAAAAATTTAAGACCCTGTTCTTTCACATAATAGCTTATATGTTTTCCATTTTTTTCACTAACAACATAATTTTTTTTCGTCAAATCATTTATAATATAATTCACTTTTCCGGTAGATATCCCACTACGTTCTGCAATTTTCTTCTGACTTAAATGTGGTTCTTTATTAATAATTTCTAATATATCAAGCACATGTTGCATATGTGGTCCCCCATAACATCGATAATACATTCAAAATTTGAACGCAACATTAATATTATCACTAATAAGGTGGAATGTAAATTTGTTGTAAAATTTCAGTAAATACATTTTTACATTTCTCCTATCATCTAAAATAAAAAGAAGTGCCCCTGCTTATTTTGCACAGGGGCACTTCTTTTTATTTATAAATAGCCTCAACGTTATTGGCTGACACAACTTTAATATTACTAGCAGAATTTGCAAAATCCCAATTCTCATCCTTAATCATATAATTAGGACCATAGTTTTCAGTAAGGTACTCTTCAACATTTGAAGGAACAGGGAATTCTTCGCCCTTGAATGGCATTAATTTCGTTCCTAACAATGTAGAACTTGCTGTTTTCGTTTTCCATCCTGTAAGGATCTTTTCAGTTCCTCTTTCCTGCGTCGACATCTCATCAGTTCCTTCAAAGAAGTAACACCATACTTTATTAGGATCTTCCGAAAAATAATAGAACAGATCGATATGAGTTCCTTTATAAGTGAAAGTTTGCTCTACAACATGACCATCAACTGTGAACTCCCTAAACGTCTTAACACCTTTATCATTTAACGTTTTCTCTAGTGCTCTTTTCTTCTCTTCACTTATATTAAAAGTACCAATATCCATATCTAAATCATGGCTTATGAAATCTTTTTCTCGCACAGCTCCAAGTAACGTGCCATAATCTAACCAAAATTCTTGATCATGCTCTTTAAAAGCTTCTTGCACTAATAGTAAACACTCTACTCCATATTGTTTAATATTGTTTCGTACTAATTGCAATTGCTTATTCGCACGATATTCTAAAGGCTTTTTTAACAATGTACGAACTAGCTTATTTCCTTCAATAAATTTTCTAATTTCTTGTTTAAATCCCATATAAAAATCCTCGCAATAACATCTATTTAAAGTAATATAACGGAATAAAATCACTCACATATCTCCGTTATTTTCTCCGTTTCCTACACCATCATACTATTTGACACCACATTTTTCAAAGGGAAAGTCAGATTTTTGGATTGGTCGTGTTGTATAAATGAAAACAAATTACTTATGCTATAACAAATAACCCTTACGCTTAGACAGTAACCCCGTACTTACATAAATAAAAGGCATACGATTTCTCGTATACCTTTTGTGTATCTTTCATTACTTAGCCACGAAATAATCCGTTACATATTGTGCCCAAACTTCATGTCCTTTAGCACTTGGGAAACCAAACTCTTCTTGTAAGTACGGTAAAATAGCCTTTGTTGCTGCATCAGGCCATGCTCCCCAGTGATCAACATATGTATAACCATTTTGCGTCGCAAATTGCTTTAATGCCTCAATTGCTTTCGGATAATTCTTCGCACCATACACTGGGTTTGATGGTTGAATCATAATTGTAGCACCTTTTGCACTAGTAGAAAGTGCTTGAACAAACTTCTGTGTACTCGCAACAGAGTTCCCATTACCAGTTTTACCGTTATCAGTAATAAATGGTGGCTCAAATAAAATCACATCTGGCTTGTCTTTCGCAATCTCTTTATCACGCTTATTCGCGATTAACTCGTCTGTACTTTCACCCTTATATTCCTTTACTGTCACATTCCATAAACCTTTACCGTAAGCAGTTTCTAAATTAGCTGTTAACTTAGCTGCCCAAGCATCTTTTTCAGATGAAGAAGCTTCATCACCAACAATAACAAGATTTACTGCCTTTTTCTCTTTAGCAGCTTTCTTCAACTTCTCTTTCACTTCATCTGGTAAATTCTTCGCATATGCTTCATTAAAAGATGACTTCGCATCTTGCTTTTTCTCTGCTTTTTTCTCTTCTTTCTTCGCTCCGCTATCCTTCACTTCAGCCTTTGTCTTCGTTACTTCACTCGTCTGTCCCGTTGCATTTGCAACTTTCTTATTCCAGTACAATTTACCGCTCACAATCGAAGCAACAAACAATACAAAAACAACAAGAACAAGTACCGCTTTCTTATTCATCGATTCACCTCATCTATTAATCTCACAACATATAATATTAATATAAATCCATGCAAAAATAAACCCAACTCCTTCCAAAGGAGTTGGGTTATTACATATTATTTAGTCACTTCAAGATGTGCTCTTAACTTATTCGTTATATCTTGTTTCGCTGCATCTGGAACATAGTAATACCAAATGCCATCAGCGGCTTTGTGGCCGTCGCCTGGGATTTGAATCTCTTCACTGTTCTCCATGCAATCTTTATAATTCTTTTGAATCTCAAACATTTGCTCCTGAGTTAAACTTGTTTTTACGTTTTTCTCAATAGCTTTTAATACGTCACCGTAACTTGCTAGAGAAGATACACTTGCACCTTGTTTAATTACTCCCTGAATAACTTGACGTTGGCGCATTTGGCGACCGAAGTCACCTCGTGGGTCAAGTTTTCTCATCCTAGAATAATGTAATGCCTTAGTACCATCTAAATGAATATTTCCTTTTTCAAAATGTATTCCCTCATAATTAAAATCTAAATCATTATTAACATCTACACCACCAACAGCATCTACAATATCTTTAAATCCATCCATATTTACTTCGATATAATGATCCACTGGTACATTAAGAAAATTCTCTACTGTTTTTACAGCCATATCAATCCCGCCAAATGCGTAAGCATGGTTAATTTTGTCCTTTTTACCCTTCCCAACGATTTCTGTATAAGAATCACGCGGAATACTAATAATTTTCATAGATTTTGTCTTGGGATTTAATGTAAATAGCATTAACGAATCTGATCTTCCTTGATCTTCACCACGTTGGTCTACACCCATCATTAAAATAGATATTGGCTTTTTATCCGAAATATCTACCTTCTGTTCTCGTTTTTCAGATTTCTCGCGATCTAATGGTTTATGGACAGCATCTAATGTATTAGACACATTAGAATAAACAGTATATGCATATACTCCACCACCAACAATAAGAATTCCAATAATTCCTAGAATCCAAAATAAAATTTTCTTTTTCATCTGTTTAACCTTCTTTCGAAAATCAAAATCTTTTCTCAAAAAACATAGTTATAATTATAACTTAAATACATATTAAATATCTAATCTAACTTTTCATTTAATAAAACATATTCTTGATCAGCCATTTACAATTAGTTCATTATACTTGTACGTTTTCTAAACTTCTTAGTTCATATAGATTATTAAAATTGTAATAAGAAATTTGTTTACTGCTTATGTTCATACAATTACGTGTATCAAATATAATAGCCTTTCTTGCATTATCAATAATTATTTTTTCATCTATTTGTTTAAATTCATTATGGTCTGTTAGTACCAAAATACATTCTGCATTTTTCACAGCATTCTCTAGACTATATAAATTAAAGTGCACCTGATTTTCATGAACATGGGGATCATGTACAGCAACCTGGTAACCCTGGTCTTTAAGTAAATCTACAATTGTCATAGCTGGGCTTTCTCTGACATCATCAATATTACCCTTGTATGTAATTCCTAAAACTGCAACTTTTGCATTCTTATCTGGAATAATCTTTGCTAATTGTTCTACAACAAATACAGGCATAGAATTATTTATAAAGCGTGCATTAGAAATTAATTGAGACTCTTCAGGTGCCTTTTCGATAATAAAATACGGGTCTACTGCTAAACAATGCCCTCCAACACCTGGTCCCGGAAGATGTAAGTTTACTCGAGGATGGTGATTAGCTAGTTTAATAACCTCTAAAGCATTTACGCCAAGTTTTTCAGAGATTTTTGCCAATTCATTTGCTAATGCAATATTTACATCACGGAATGTATTTTCCATAAGCTTAGACATTTCTGCTGTTACAGCAGTAGTTTCAAGGATTTCTCCTTTTACAAAACTACCGTAAACTTCGGCTGCTTTTTGCGTAGATTTTTTATTAATCCCACCAACTATTCTTGTATTCTCTACTAATTCAATTAAAATACGTCCAGGCAACACACGTTCCGGACAATGCGCAAGGTAAATTTCTTCTCCTACTTCCCATCCCTGTTCCTCAATAATTGGAGCCACTGTATCATCAATAGTTCTTGGCGGAATCGTAGATTCTACAATTACAATACTTTCCTTCTGTAAGAATGGTAAAATAGACTTAGTAGCTTCTACGACATAGTCTAAATTTGCAGTATGATCAGCATTGTGTGGTGTAGGAACAGCAATAATAAAAACATCCGCCTTGGTTGGTTCTACACTGGCGATCAATTTCCCCTTTTCTACTACATCTTTAACTAATTCTCCTAATCCAACCTCTTCAATATGAACTTTACCTTGGTTAATCATTTCAATTGCAACCGGGTTTACATCTACCCCTATAACATCATATCCTGCTTTTGCAAATATAGCTGAAGTTGGTAAACCAATATAACCTAAACCTACTACACAAACTTTCTTATTCATTTTCACCAATCCTTATCTTTTTTATTATTCTTTCAGTTAATTAAATTCTATTATTACGTATTAATGATCCTCAACTCTTTAATTATAAAGCCTCTTTACACTACCTATAATCTTTCATTTGGAATATATCCCTTCTATTAACGATAGCATTTTTTCAATTGTAAAGGTTTCTTCAAATGTCCTAAAACTATTTTTAGAGAGCTTGTTATATAGAATAGGGTCTTTTATAATTTCTAATATTTTTTGTGTTCCCTCTTCAGCATTATCCTTATCAAAAAGATAACCATTATAATCATCAACCACTATTTCATTATTACCTACAACATCCGTCGCAATAATAGGTTTTTTATATGATAACGCCTCTATTAATGAGTAAGGCATACCTTCGTATAAGGAGGTAGATAGGAATATATCAAAGCGATTTAATTCTATATCTGGATTCGAATGAAATCCTTTTAATTTAATAAATTTATTTAAATTATTTTTTTCGACATAATCGAAAACTTCTTTAAAATACTCTCCGTCACCAATGTACACAAACTCAACGTTTTGATTTTCCTTAATTACTTGTTCAGCTATACGAATAAATAACCATGGGTTTTTTTGATAATCCATTCTCGCAATCGTTCCTACTACCAATTTCTCTTTAAAATCTTTTAAAGAAAATTTGCTATCTGCAGAGGGAAATGAAATACCATTATATACTACCATTGACTTATTTAATGAAATGACTTTATGCTCCAAAGCAAATGTTTCTTCACCTTTGGAAACATGAAGAGCCTTTGTTGTTAAAAAACCTAATAATTTTTCAATATTTTTATATACGAATTTTTTCTTTGAAGATAAATTCGGGTTTTGAAATACATATGCATGTGGTGTATAGTATATCTTTTTCACCCCACATATTTTTGCCGCTATCCTACCTATTGCACCTGCTTTAGAGCTATGGCAATGGACAATTTGCGGCTTGATTTCTCTTAGTATTTTTATAATTGATTTTGTAGCCCTTATGTCATTCTTAGCTGATAATTCCCTCACCATTTCTGGGACTTCATAAAAATAAAGCCCTTTTTTCATAAACTTATTTTTTGCCAATAGGAATACATCATCTACCCGCTTAGTACCATGTACAACATGTACCTCATATTTATCTAGATCTAAATTGGAGAGTACGTCTACTAAATGTCTCCTAACTCCTCCACCTAACGCCTCACATATAAAAACAACCTTTTTCATTACTCATGACCCCTTTTATCATTAGTTAGAAGATCTACTTAGTAAAGACTTAATACCAATAATTAGTTTATTAGGAGCTATTAGCAAGATAAAAGACTTTACTATTCCCACATAACTTTCTAAAACTAGGGGGTTAAAATATTTTCTTTGAATTTTTATTCTGCTATACAACTGTCTCTTTCGTTTACTTAATGAGATACTATTAGGATTAATTTCTTTACAAATAAGAACTTCATCTAAATTTGCAACCTCATATTTATTCATTATTCTAAAGAAAAACTCATAATCTTCTGCTGCTGGAAAATCAGTGTGGTATACACCAATCTGTTCAATAATTATTGTTCTAAACATAACGGATGGATGTGGGAAACAACTATTAATATGCATCTTCTTTTTTATCTCATCTGTTGAAAGCGGTACACGCTCTATAAACACTTCTTTACCATCCATATCTGTATGCCTTACATTCGATCCTATCAACATATAATTTGGATTATCTAACATATATTGTTTCTGTTTATAAAATCGATTAGGTTCAATTGTATCTCCTGCATCTATCCTGGCAACAAATGTATAGCCATTATCACAAATATACTTTAATCCTAGATTTAAGACATGCTCAATTCCTTTATTGACTTCGGATTTTATAAAAATAATATGGTGAATTCCCATAGTCTCAGGAACATGGATCGGTTCCTTACTACCGTCATCAACAACTACTACATCTATCTTCTCTTTTGTTTCCTTCAATAAGGATTCTAAGGTTTGATTTAAACCAACTTGATCGTTATATACAGGAATTAATAATGCTATTTCTGGCATAAAACCTCTCCCGGTCATCGTTCATATGATAATAAAAAACGTAGATAAAGATTAAATATATTTTATTTAATCCTTATCTACAAATAAACATTTTAAATTTACTAACAGTAAAAATTCTTCTTGAAACTAATGCATAAATTATTTCATTAAAAATCCAAATAAAATAACAATAAAACCAGAACTTATTAGTCCTAAAAATAATAACTTTTCCTTGACCTTATTTATTACGATACCTATTAATATACAATTTAACCATATCCACATATTATATAACCTAGGGATTGGTAATCCATACACACTCGTGATTAAAATAATGAATAGCATAGGCATTATACAACATAATAGCCATATTTGATTGTCTATCTTCCTCTTTTTCACAAACAAAAGAAGGGCAACCCCTAGAAAACTAAACATCAAAATAAAGTTCTGATAATAGAAAGAAAATACATTTAAACTCTCAGAAAAAACGGATAAATCATAATTTTCCATAATTGTAGTTTGTCCAAAAAAGGCATAAAACGCACTGTATATAAGTAAATTCCATCCTTTTGAACGCTCTGTTATCCATGACTGAGTTCCATCATTTAAAGTAAGTTTACCTTGCACATTTTCAAATCCATAAATATAGCAACCTATAAACGCTATAATTATTAAACCAATTCCTAGAAAATACTTTTTCACAGACTGCTTTTCCGATAGAAAATAGGTGAAAAATAAGGATAAAATAGTAATAGGAGCTGCATATGATCTAAACAAAAATAATAATATTGATGTAATTAAAATTTTAGTAATATACTTTACTTTATAGTTAAATTTATCCTCAGCAAACAATATACAATAATAGCATAATAATATTACCAAAAAAGAATTTATATTATCTCTAGAAAGAGTGGATACTACAAGTATGTTAGCTGGATATAAATTATATAGCATTGTCGAAAAAATTGCCCATTTACTATTTAAATATCTATTTGCTATTTTATACAATAGATAATAACTTAATATACTAAATTTCAATTTTAATAATATTAAAGTTAATAGATTTGAGCCGAATATACTAATTAAAATCGCGTTAAGAATATTATAAGCATTATACGGGCCAAAAAATCCAAAATGCGGAAATTCACCAGATAACCAATATCCAAAGCTTCCTCCAGAAAAAACTTCCATTAGTTGTTGTGATTCATCGTAATAATTTTTGGTATCCGCATAGAAATTCCCACCAATTTTACCAAATAAGTTCCCATCATGAAAACCTAAATTAATAGCATTATAATATTGAATATAAACTGTAATTACAAATAAAATCGTCAGCAATATGCCTAATAGGCAAATGATTGGTTTATCTACTTTAAGATGCCTATATAACAGTACATTTAAAATTAGTAAACTGAAAATTATAGATATATTCTGTATCTCATTAGTTACAAAAACCGAAAATACTAAAATTACTATATAAAACAGTGAAAAATTGTTAATTTTTTTATTCATATTTTCTTGAACACCCTATATAAAGTTAGTAAAATCCTTAATTAAGAATTCTCTGTTTGCACAAGATTATTGTACCGATTTGAATTGACATTATAACTATAGAATCTTTTCAATTCAGAATAATCAAACCCAGAGGGAGAGACACTAATCTCTATTAATTTATCTGCAATTTTCCCCTTTCGATTATCCACGTTATCAAATAACTCTGTTAAAGTTGATCCCACATTCAAAATACGCTTATCTGCATACAAATAATCAATAATTTTACTAGGTATTTGACTTGTGCTTTTATTGTTTAAGTTAATTAATAAATCCATCCTCTTCATAATACTAATAATTTCATTTCTATCTTTAAAAGTATTAACTGTAATTGGGAGCATATTTATATCTAATCCTTCAAGCCTTAAGAACTCCTCTAATGCATTGGTATTTCCAAAATAATGAAACTGTATTTTAGGGTTCTTTTCACTAGCTAATATTAGACCATGAATAAATTCAACTGGACTTCTAATTCCCTTATAAAAAGATCCTGCATACATTATATTAAATTTATCTTTATCTACCTCATAATTACTTTCCCCTTGCGCCTCCTCAAAGAGTTGGGGAATAACATGAATTTGCGATTTATTTACTCCTAAACTAGTATAGCAATCTATCGCACTTTCCGTTGGAATTACAATAGAATCTACATTATTAAGTATCCTTGATTCCAAAAATCTATCGTATTTTCTTATTTCTCGATCTGGGTTATAAGAGAATGGATCACCATAATCAGCTATCCATTTTAAATGAGGGGCATCTTTTTTTAATAAATGTCCTGTAATATGGGTAGACACTGGTAATCCCACAGTCACCATGGCTATACCATTACTATGCAACTTATTTTTTTTCACATAACGATAAGCATTTATTGCCCATTCAATCGTTCTATCTGGCCAAATAAGTACATCGTATAATTTTTTAAACCCTCTAGTAAGAAGGTTACTATGAGAACTGTTTAATATATTTCTGTTAACATCCCATCTATTTTTTTCTTTATGAAGTAAAATACCTGGTTTGACTTGATGCAAGGTAATATTATCCAAGTTTTTATTACCTATTTCTTGGTACATAGCATTTTTAGGGAGTACTAAATCCACATGATATCCATCCTTTATCAAGGAGGAAACTATCCCTTTCACATGAAAGGCCCGAGCTACATTTTCTGGATAATACCAGTAACTGATTACTACTACCCTTTTCATTTTCTATACAGCCACCTTCGCAGTTTATATATAATTACAACTCTTTTTTATGTACTACTCGTTAAAAACTTATAGATTTTCCTCATCAAATAGAGTACATCTTATTTTTCACTTATAATATTCTTGTATAAATTTAATTCTTTTTCACCATTTCTATCCCAATCAAAATTATTTAACCACTCACTAGAGAGGTTTACACTGTATTTATTTTTAAGGATAAATACAATTTTTTCCGCCAATTTTTCTTCGAAATATTGGTCATCTTTTATAATACAAGTTTTATCAATAATTACTTCCGGAATTCCACCATTACTACTTCCAATTACAGGTATACCGCACGCTTGTGCTTCTAATAGAACTGACCCCAATCCTTCCTGACGACTAGGTAAAATTAATACATCCATTACACTAAGATAGTCGACTACCTCTTGAGGCGCTACCTTTCCAGTAAACAAAAATTTAGCATCAATTTTATTGAATTTTTGTTCCATCTCTTGCTTTAAATCTCCGTCGCCTATAATGAGAAAAGTAAATTCGTCTTCAGTAATTTTATTCAGTTCTTTATATATTTGAGGGATTTTATCGACTCTTTTCACTTCAACTAAGTTACCAATATACCCCACCAAATACCCTTGAAGACCATACTTAGTTCTTAATTCACTCTTCTTTTTTAAACACACTGGATAAAATTTTTCTCTATCGATCCCATTATATATAATCGAAAAATTATTCCCACAATATCCAAGATCTCTAGCTTCTTTTTTTAAATATTCACTCACAAAAATAGTTTTATCCGCATGTTCTAGATTTCGAACAATTACTTTTTTTAAATTCATACTTTGTTTAGGCATAGTATGAATATCACTACCATGCAATGTCAATGCATATGGAATCCCCAAAAAGCGCTTAATATAGTAAGCTAAACTTCCTTGAGTATGCCCCCAATGAGCACTTACCATATCAAACTCTTGTATTTCCATCTTATTTTTTAAAATAACCTCTAAATAGACTAAAAAGTCTATTCCTAACTTTTCTAAAACCTTTTTCGTAATCGTATTCTTCAAATAGAGTTTTCTATATTTGATATCTTCATATATAAAAAACTCCCCCTCTTTTTGATAAATTTTTTTCTTTAATAATTTCTTCAATAATTTCAATATTATTCCATCGTAAAAATTTATACAATATTTTTCACTATCAACCTTATTATTATTTAACTTAATCCTCTTGTGAGTTGCATTGAATAATCCGGTTTTATTTTGAGGATCCATATTGACTAGATATAAAATCTTCATAGGTTTCTCCCTTTTAATTTTAATTCTATATACATAATGTGCCGAAAGAAAAAATAGAATGAGGAATTTTCTCCTCATTCTATTTCTATACTTTTTTAAAATAAATTCTATTGATGAAGATAGTTATAAAATATGTAGCTGTTGTAGCTATAGCTGCGCCTAATGCTCCAAATTTATAAATTAATATGAAATTAAGAATTATATTAAAGCCAAAAGAAATGCAACTCACTTTAAAATTCAAATCTACTCGCCCTATACTAAGTAATGTGATTCCTTTAGGTGAATAAATACTCCAAAAGAACAATCCTATTACAAGGACTTGAAAATAAGGTACTGAATTCACATACTCTTTTCCAAATATCAGTGGCATCATTAACGGTATTATGAAAAATGTTGATGTACATAATAGCGCCGTTATCATCAACATTCTACTTTCAAATTTTTTCAGCATCTTTTTTATTTGAACCCTATTATCTGTTTGTTCAGATATGTACGGTATCATTAATTGATTTAGCGTGTTAGGGATAATCATCATAGAAGTGATTATAAGCTGCGCTATACCATAATAACCTACTTCTTTCGGATCGACATTCATGTAATTTAAAATAAGGATATTAAATGTAAGTATTAATTGACCTAATAAATTTGTAATAAACGAATAGCTACCTAATTTCAATGGCTTTGCGATCAATCCTTTGTCTATTCGTTTATATTTTATGGATTGTAACTCAGATTTAATAAAAGGTACAAATAGTAATGTTGTTAATGATAATGCAACTACTAAAGTAATTATGTAGCCTGTCATTCCATAAATATATGCTCCTAAAATACTTATTATTACTACAGCAATTTTAGAAATACTTTGTACATTAGACATTAAATGAATTTTTTTCTGAGATTGTAAGTAAGCGACAAAATACGCACTTATGGAAAGGAACGGTAATTGGAAAGCATAAATTTTCATTAGATTATTTATTTTGATGTCCGATGAAAAACCTCCGAATCCCGCTATAATGAAAGTTAACAAAGTAATAAATACCGAGAAAAATACTGTTATCTTGAAACCATCTTCAAATAATCTCTGCTTTTGCTGTATACTAATTTTTTCAGAACACATTTTTAATATGGCAACATTCAATCCTAATCCAGCTATAATTGTTAAATTACTTAAAAAAGATTGCAATACCTTTAATCTTCCAATGTCTTCAACAGATAGAATTCTTGTTAAAAATATCTGCCCACCGAATCCCGCTATTTGTAGCAAAAAGTTTGCACTAAGGAGATGTACGAAGCCTTTCTCCATAGCTTTCTTCATTACTAATTTAATTTTTCCAAATAGATTTTTGCTCCGCAATGCTATCGATTTCATTCTTCATTTCACCATCATTTACTTTCCAAGCTAAATTTAATAATTTGATTTTTTCAACAGTTAACAAAATCTTGTTCAACCTTAAATTGTATATAAAATTATTAATAAGCACCCTTACGTAATACGACCAATAAAACCGTTTTAAATAAGATAATAATATCTAATTTTAAAGATTGATTGTATACATAATATAATTCTATATCCACCCTTTCTGGGTATCCTACATCACTTCTACCACTTACTTGCCAATAGCCTGTTAAACCAGGGCTCACAGATAAAAAGTCTGAAGTTTTAGAGCCGTATTCTTTTAATTCTTCCTGAATTACTGGTCTCGGACCAACTAAACTCATATCACCTTTAAGGACATTAATAAACTGTGGTAATTCATCCAAACTTGTTCTTCTTAAAAAGCGCCCTATGTTTGTAATACGTGGATCTTCCTCTGGCTCAAGTTTATAGTTATTATCTATATATTTCTTATATAAAACTTCATTTTTCTCTAATTTCTCTTCGGCATTAACTACCATAGAACGGAATTTATAAATACCAAATAATTTACCATCTTTACCAATTCTGGATTGTTTAAAGAAAACTGGTCCTTTTGCATCCCCACGCATGTAAAGGATAGGAATTATAATAAAAAATGGAGAAAATACTATTAAACCAATAATAGCACCTATAATATCAAGTGTCCTTTTTAAAAATGCATGGAAAATTGATGTTTTTTTCACTACGCCTATTTCTTTCTCCACAGATTCATGTATCAATCCTCTTTCTTCCAACTTTTCTCCACCTCACCTTTACACATGTATATTTTCTATTTTTATAAGTTCAGTCATATACTCCATTAATTCGTCCTTTAATTCTTTATGTTGTAACGCCATTTCAATTGTCGTTTTAATAAACCCAAACTTCTCACCAACATCATAACGAGTTCCTTCAAAATCATAGGCAAATACACGCTGAATTTCATTTAATCGTTGAATCGCATCTGTCAGTTGAATTTCCCCACCAGCACCTGTCTGTTGGTTCTCTAAAAACATAAAAATTTCTGGTGTTAATACGTAACGACCCATAATCGCTAAATTTGATGGTGCTGTTCCTTGGGCTGGTTTTTCAACAAATTGACGTACTTGATAACGACGCTCGTTTTGTTCAACTGGATCGATAATACCGTAACGATGTGTTTCATTTTCAGGTACTGTTTGTACACCAATAACTGACGACTGTGTACCCTCATATTGATCCATTAATTGACGTAAACATGGCGTTTCTGCTTGTACAATATCATCACCAAGTAATACCGCAAATGGTTCATTTCCAATAAACTTACGTGCACACCATACTGCATGACCAAGTCCTTTCGGTTCCTTTTGTCTTATGTAGTGAATGTTAATTCTTGAAGAAGCTTGTACCTTTTCCAGCATTTCATACTTTCCTTTTTCTAAAAGGTTTTGTTCTAGTTCAAATGAATGATCAAAATGATCTTCAATCGCGCGCTTTCCTTTTCCAGTAACAATAATAATATCTTCAATTCCTGATTCAATCGCTTCTTCTATTATGTATTGAATTGTCGGCTTATCAACGATTGGCAACATTTCTTTCGGCATTGCTTTCGTGGCTGGTAAAAATCTTGTCCCAAGACCAGCTGCTGGGATAATCGCTTTTTTTACTTTTTTCAATTTCAGTCCCCCATATTTATTTATATGTAACAATAACAAAAACCCTACCTATAAAGTCATATTTATAACTCCATAGGTAGAGTTTCTATTATAAATAAAATATGGGCATCTAACCCACCCTCACGTCATACTCCCGACGACAAGCGTCTAAGGTAGGTTCGAAAATAAATTTTCTACCCACAGCACGACCGAGTGCCTCCATTGATAACGGTTAGGAGACATCACCTATTCCTTATTTAAAAAATACCGAACAATTTCTTACGACGAATTTGTTCTGGGTCTTCTTTATAAATTGCTTTTCCGCTAATCAATAAGTATGGATTTTCTTTCAAATCACTCATAACACTCATTCCAAATTCTTTCTCAATTAATTCATAGCTTTCCGCTAAATGAAATCCTCTTGATGTTGTGTTATGTGCATCTGAAGCAACCATATGTGTCAAATTATGCTCCACAAGTTGTAGTGAAAACTTTTTAATTTTCTTTCCGAATTTACCTAATAAACTACCTGCGGTCACTTGCGTTAATGCCCCTTTGCTTACAAGGTTATATAACTTATCTGGCCGCTCGATTAACTCGGCGTTACGTTCTGGGTGAACGATAATTGGAATCATTCCCTTTACACGTAATTCGTACAATAATTGTTCGGCATAACGCGGTACGTGATTCGATGGGAATTCAATGAATATGTATTTGTTTGTTTCATTTAAGGTAACAATTTTACCAGCTTCATAGTCTTCTAATAAATCACCATATAACCTGACCTCTTGCCCTGGTAAAATTTTTAGTGGAATTTCATGTTGTTGTAGTTCATCATTTAGTTGTTTTACTTTATGAATAATGGAGGTACGTTCATTTATATATTTCCCATTTTGATGGTGCGGCGTTGCGACAATTGTATGTATTCCTTCTGCTACAGCCTTTTGTGCCATCGCTAAGCTATCTGTTACGGTTTGTGCACCATCATCGATGCCATGTAAAATATGACAATGTAAATCAATCATTTATTTTATCCTCCCTCTCCCTAGTAATCTTTTTTCCCTTGAATATGAGATATATCTTATATTCAAGGGAAAAAAGGAGATATGTTTCAACCATATCTCACTCTTTTAATTAGTTTGCACCGTAATAGTAATATAAGCCTTGCTCACGTTCACGATCGTTCAGAACAACGCCTAACAATTTACCTTTAGCCGATTCTAACAATCCTTTTGCTTTTACTGCTGTTTCCTTCTCAGTCGATTCACTACGAACGACAAGAATAGAAGCATCACATACATTTGCCATAATTTGTGCGTCGGTAACAGCTAAAATTGGCGGCATATCAAAAATCACTAAATCGTACATGCTGTATGCTTGTCCAAGAAGTTCTTTCATTGATTTCGAACCTAACAATTCTGCTGGATTTGGTGGGATTGGACCACATGCTAAAAAGCTTAGATTGTCTACAGATGTCGTTTGTACACATTTCTCTAAACGTTCACTATGTGTTAATACGTTCGTCAGTCCGAAAATATTATCTACTTGAAACATTTGGTGCATTGCTGGTTTACGCATATCTGCATCAATTAATAATACTTTCTTTCCTTGTTGAGCAAACACAACTGCCATATTAGCTGTCGTTGTCGTTTTCCCTTCACTTGGATTCGCCGATGTTACCATTAAAGAATGTAAATTCGTATCAATAGCTGCAAATTCGATATTCGTTCGAATATTACGATATTGCTCTGAAATTGGTGATTTCGGTTGTTGATGAGCAATTAATTGACGACGTTGACGATGATTTTTTTTCTTTTTAAATAAATTAAGAGCCAATTGTTTGTCCCCTCACTTTTCTTGATGATGGAGCGTGTGATTTCACGTTCAATGTTTCTTCATCCATACGAGCGACAATACCTAACACTGGTAAGCCAAGTAAGCTTTCTACATCTTCTTCTTTTTTCACTGTGTTATCTAAGTATTCTAGTAAGAATGCAAGACCAACTGAAGCCATTAAACCAACAACGAAAGCGATTGCTACATTTAACATTGGGCTTGGTTTAATTGGAGATTGATTTTCCGCAACTTCTGCCTTTGATAATACCGTTACGTTATCGACATTCATAATCTTCGCAACTTCACCTTTAAATACATCTGCTGTTGCATTAGCAATATCACGAGCCGCTTTCGGATCTTTGTCCTCAGCTGTTACAGAAATGACCTGTGAATCTTTTTCATTCGCAACATTAATCTTCTTTGTTAAAGCTTGTGCTGTCATATTTAAATTTAATTTTTCATTTACTTGATCTAAGATTACTGGACTTTTAATAATAACCTTATATGTATTTGTTAATTGAATATTCGTTTGAACTTCACCGGCTTGAATCATTGCACCCTCTTGTTTCTTCTGATTAACAAGAATTTGCGTCGAAGATTGATAGATTGGTGTCATAAAGAAGAAGCTAATGATAGCACTTACAATGGCTGCACCAAATGCGATTACGAGGATCATTGCTAAACGTTTTTTTAAGATATGAAATAACTCTTTTAGACTAATTGTTTCTTCCATAAGTCCCTCCAACTTTCTAAAATTTACACATAGGAAAAATTATAACATATAAATCTTGCATTTTTTATTTTTAATAATTCAGTTCTACATTTGTTCACAAGAAACAAGTTTAATCTTACAAAATAATCTTAAATATGACAACACATTCCAATGATTTCCCCAAAGTTTTATCATATCATGTTTTTTATAGTGTAAAACTTGATAAATAATTTTCAGAAAACAATAAAAAGCCAACAAAAAATTTTGTTGGCTTTTTCATATTTTAGTAATAACCATATTGCTCTTTTTCTTCTCTTTTATCGTTTAAAACAACACCTAGTAATTTTCCTGACGCTTTATCTAATATTTGTTTCGCTTTTACGATTTGATCTTTTTCTGTCTTTTCACTGCGTACAACGAGCACAATTCCATCACATTTATTCGCTAGTATTTGTGCATCCGTAACCGCAAGGACAGGTGGTGTGTCAATTAAAATAATATCAAACATGTTATATGCTTCTAGCAACGCTTCGTCCATTGCCCGGCTCCCTAATAATTCTGCTGGGTTTGGCGGGATTGGACCTGCTGCCATTAAATATACGTTCTCTATATCTGTTTTTTGAATGCATTGCATAAGATTTGCTTGTCCTGATAATAAGTTCGTTAACCCATTTGAACTATGAATAGCAAATAAGTTTTGTATCGTCGGCTTACGCAAGTCAGCTCCAATTAATAAAACTTTCTTTCCTTGTTGGCCGAAAACAACTGCTAAGTTTGCGATTGTCGTTGTCTTCCCATCACCTGGATCTGCCGAGGTAACGATAATAGAACGAACATGACTATCCACAGATGTAAATTCAATATTTGTACGAATGTTACGATATTGTTCTGTAATACGCGATTTAGGCTCTTTATGTGTAATTAATTGTCGTAATGATTTTCTTTTCTTTCTCCCGAACATATTCATAATCTCCTTTTGTGAAATGCGACATTTCCCTTTTCTCTCTCTTATGCTCGATTTCATACGTCTAATTAATATTTTGTATTGCTGATTTCCCCACATCTCATCATAATCAATAACATTCTACTTTGTCTTATATAAGTGCCTTAACAATATGACAATGTCCTTACTTCTTCAGTACCTTTATCGCTTATCCTATTTTCTAAATAAATGATAAAGTAATTATATGGTAATTTCCATCTATTGACAAGTAATTTTCTGATTAGTTTGTATATTATCGTTCCATCGCTATATAGCAGAAATAAAAAATCTCCTTGTACGTTCACAAGGAGATTTTTTTATTTTTTTCTCTATTCTTTTTTATCACCAATTGCAAATGTGATTTCAGCTTCACATGCAACTTCACCATCTACTGTCGCAATGGCTTTTCCTTTTCCGATCGGGCCACGTACACGTGTCATTTCAACTTCTAGGCGAAGTTGATCACCAGGGCGTACTTGTTTTTTGAAACGACAATTGTCGATACCTGCGAAGAAAGCAAGTCTTCCACGGTTTTCTTCTTTCTTTAATACAGCAACCGCTCCGACTTGCGCTAACGCTTCTACAATAAGTACGCCAGGCATAACTGCATAGTCAGGGAAGTGTCCATTAAAGAATTCTTCGTTTGCAGATACATTTTTAATTCCAACTGCTCTTTTTCCTTCATCTACTTCTAATATTTTATCAACAAGTAAAAATGGATAGCGGTGAGGAATGATTTCTTTAATTTGTTCTATATTTAGCATGTAATGATCGCCCCTTTTGTAATATTGGTCTTACCACTTGGACATATTGTTATTATCCCATTTTGTTTATCGTTTGTCATTACAAAGTGAATTTTTATATTTAGTATACTTACTTCTCCATATAAAAAAATGCACACACTCTATTCCCTTAAAATAGTTGCACATTCCTGCAACTGACACGGAGGTAGAAAAGAGTGTATGCCCAGATTAGGGAAAGGCAATATGTATTAAAACATTATTTGCCTTAATGTCGTATTCGACTCATTATATTATAAACGTTTTCAAATAAGGAAATATTAAATTTAACCATATATATGAATATTTCACCTGTTTCCTTCGTTTTTCTTTATTTTCCTCTCATTTTCGCAAAAAATCGAAATAAAAAAATAGAAAAATAAAAAAGAACTAAGGTTTACACCTTAGTTCTTTCTACTTTATCCAACCATTTGTGTGCTAATAATCAGTTGGGTGCCCCACTGATGAAAGTTTCACTTTATTTCAAAGCACGACGTGGTAATTTGTCGATATTCTCTAACATAATACCTGTACCAACCGCAACACATTGCATTGGGTTTTCAGCAATTAATACTGGTACCTTTAATTCTTCTGCAAGAAGCATGTCGATACCGTGTAGTAAAGCTCCACCGCCTGTTAAAATAACACCACGGTCGATAATGTCCGCAGATAGTTCTGGTGGTGTGCGCTCTAGTACGCCTTTTGCAGCTTGTACAATGATAGCCGCGTCTTCTTTTAGTGCTTCTGTAATTTCTTCAGAGCATACTGTAATTGTACGTGGTAAACCTGTTACCATGTCACGTCCACGAATTTCAAGCTCTTCACTACGTGCACCTGGGAATACTGTACCGACTTTAATTTTAATATTTTCTGAAGTACGTTCTCCAATTAATAGCTTATACTTACGTTTAACGTAGTTTAAGATCTCCATATCAAACTTATCGCCAGCCATTTTGATAGAAGAAGAGGTAACAATATCACCCATAGATAGTACAGCGATATCTGTTGTACCTCCACCAATATCAACAACCATGTTACCGCTTGGTTGGAAGATTTCCATACCAGCACCAACTGCGGCTACTTTTGGTTCTTCTTCTAAAAATACTGTTTTACCACCTGAACGTTCAGCAGCTTCACGAATTGCTTTTTGTTCTACTGATGTGATATTTGTTGGACAACAAATTAAAATGCGGGGTTTTGAAAAGAAGCTCTTTACGTCCAACTTGTTAATGAAATACTTTAACATCGCTTCTGTAATTTCGAAATCTGCGATTACACCATCTTTAAGTGGACGAATTGCTACAATATTACCAGGCGTACGTCCCACCATACTTCTTGCTTCTTCACCTACTGCTAATACTTTACCTGTATTACGATCAATTGCCACAACAGATGGCTCATTTAATACAATACCCTTACCTTTAACATGAATTAATACATTAGCCGTACCTAGGTCAATTCCGATATCTCGCGCAAACATTCCCGTCTTTTCCTCCTCGATATTCAAAATCAGGTTACACCCGAATTCTTTTACACCTAATTTCTGATTTTATCATAAATTTAACAGAAACGTAATATTCGCAAAAAGAATTCTTCTGAAAAATATTACCGAATGCACGCGGAATGTTTGCTAACGTATATTTATCTTATATTAACAGACGGTAAGACTCTCATCTCAAAATCAATCCGACGAGTTTAGAAGAGTTGAACGAAAGACAAAAATCCTGCAAACGCCCGATTGCTGAAGACTAATAATCAGTGAGGCATGCCCCACTGATTAAAGTTTCACTTTATTGACGTACAGGCTTTTCTACATCTTCTTTTCTATATTTTTGCTTTGTTGCTTCTCCCCCTCTTAAATGACGAATAGACTTATGATAATCAAGAATTTCTTTCACTTCATTTGCGAGCTCTGGGTTAATTTCTGGTAGACGTTCTGTTAAATCTTTATGGACTGTACTCTTTGATACCCCAAATTCCTTTGCAATTACACGCACTGTCTTTCTTGTCTCCACGATATACTTACCAATCTTGATAGTTCTCTCTTTGATGTAATCGTGCACACCACTCGCCTCCCTAAATTGGATGTGAGAAGTGTGAAATGAGCTTCGCTGCATACGACTAAGAAGTAAGTGTGAGTGCTGTTTGTAAGCGTTAAACATTCTTGGATTTATAATGAAATGATTCACGATTTCTCACCTCAAACACTCTCTTTGCTTTGGTTTATACCATTGTATTGCCCGCACTACTGATATATGCTACATGTTCACTATTTTTGCGGACTAAGTTAAGAAAAATTACGTTTTTTTGTGAGAAATACGTTAACAATGACTATTTTGGCAAAAAAATGACACCTCGTTTAAAAGGTGTCATTCTTCTCGATCATATTCTTCTTCTAACAATTGATGGTGGGGAACTTCCTTCTTACCGGCAATATAATAATACAAAGTAAATAAAACAAACAATAATATAATAGCAATCGACAGAACAAACAAAAACGACACAGTATCCCCTCCCTTTTGTAATATATATTCGAGAATCTCGTCATTTTTCCTTGTTATTGCAACTTTTTTCTCGAAATTGATTATTTTTATATAAAGTTCAACTAATAATCGGGCTTTTACGGGCAGTTAATCCCCCTAACCTTTGCTTTCGCTAAATTTTGAGATAGGGGTCTTACCGGCCGCAAATAGCAGGATAAAAATAAAAAAATCAGTTCTCCTAATGAGAACTGATTTTTTCACTTTCTTATTCTTGTGAAGAAGAATCGTTAGATGATTCTGTAGAACCATTTGTTGATTTTTCTTCTTTCTTCGTTTCTTCTTGTTTGCCGCTTGTCTCTTTATCACTAGTCGAACCACTTGTTGATTTCTCTTCTTTTTGAGACTTATCTTCTGTTTTACTTTCTGGTTTCGTGCTCGTTGACTTCTCTTCTTTTTGAGATTTGTCATCAGCTTTTTTACCAGAAGCATTCGTTGCCTTTGTAGCACCTGCATCAGCTTTAATTTCTGCTACTGATTTATTTAAGTAGCG
The DNA here is from genome assembly GCF_011066025.1 of Bacillus sp. EKM202B. Classification (NCBI taxonomy): domain Bacteria; kingdom Bacillati; phylum Bacillota; class Bacilli; order Caryophanales; family Bacillaceae; genus Bacillus; species Bacillus sp. EKM202B. The sequence goes on from NZ_JAAMNK010000019.1 coordinate 31,773, forward strand.
CTCAGGGTTCACAGCCACATTGTCTTTACGTACTTCAAAGTGAACATGAGAACCTGCTTCTTTATTCATTGCACTTAGACCGGATTTTCCTAATACTTCACCTTGTGCAACTCTTGCACCTTTTTCTACTTTCACACTGCCTAAGCTTTGATAAGAAACTGCTACACCATTTCCACTATCAACTGTTACAACATAACCAAGAAGTGAATCTTTTTCAGCTTTCGTTACTGTACCACTTAAAGCAGCAGCAACATTGAACTCTTTTCCATTTTTCGCAGCAATGTCAATTCCTTTATTCGGGGAATATGTGTTGTTATAAAAAACAAGTGCTTTTTCTTGTTCCGCCTCAGTTGCTGCATCTTCATAGAATTTCTTCTGCACGACTACTTCCGCACTCGCGGCTGCTGGCATTTTTACTACTTCTGATGATTTCGTTACTGGTACTGCTGGATCTTCCGATTGTGTATACGGTGTTGCTTGATCTTGGTTCGGAGTCTTCTTCGGATTAGCTCCTTGGAACCATAGCGCAACCACTAGGATTACCGCTGCACAAGCAATGTATAGTGCCGGAAACACCCATCTTTTTTGAAATAAATGTACTACCTTTTGCGACTTTTTATTATTTCTTCCTCGCATTCCATCATCACCTCAGCAATCATTTTGAACAATATTCATGTATCCTATACAACGTATAACTAATTACTTTTCGACAAATTATGTAAAAATATGTATAGAAATTGTAAAATTTCCGAGGAAATGATGAAAAAAGAAAAAACTGAGCATTTTCAGCTCAGTTTTTAGTCCATCTGCTTCTTTTTATATACGATTAAACATGCAATAAGGGAAAGAATAAGCCACACTCCAACATTCAAGACATGTCCGCTAATGCTACTAAATCCCGCTCCCTCTACTAAGCTGTTAATCGCTTTGGCAATATGAGATGTTGGAAGATACTCGATCATCGTCTTAATTACTTTATTTTCAACCATCGGCTCAAATTGTACAGCTAAATACATCGTCATTAATATCGGCATTCCAATGAGTGATGTTTGCGGTACAGACTCAGCTAACAATCCAATCATTGTTCCAATCACAATAAATAGAATTGTTCCACATAAGAAAATAAATCCTAGTAATAAAAGATTTCCACCGAATTGATCCAAAATGAATAAGTTCACAATACAAATGCCCAACGTCAAACATGCTGTTAATATACTTTTCCCAAGAAGAACTTCAACAGAAGAAGCTGGTGATAGCATTAGCACACGTAACGTATGTTTTTCTTTTTCTTCTGCAATTACCATTGATTGAACAAACCCTGCAACAAATAGAAAGGCCATTAAAGTAATAATGCCAACCCCCATGCGCCCTTCTCCAAATCTGCTAAATATAAATGCAAATATAATTGGTAAAGATGCCATTAATAACACTTGTGAATTTGTCTTAAAATCTTGTACTTCTTTTCTAAAAATAGCTGATACACGTCGCATTGAAAATGTCATTATAATCCCCTCCCAGTAACTTCAATAAAGATATCGCCTAATGTTGGCTCATGTGAATGAATAGATAGTAATTCACCTTTTTTCATCCATTCTGAAATACGTTTTGCACCTAATTCATCTTTTTGCACGACTTCTTTTTGCTTATCTTTTAATACGACTTGTATTTGATCTTTCGCGTATTGTAAGCGAAGGTTTTCTGGTGTATCAAGTGCTACAATTTCTCCGCCGCACAGAAAGGCGATACGGTTACAAAGCGTTTCTGCTTCTTCCATATTGTGCGTCGTTAAGAAAATCGTCGTTCCTTCTTTATTTAAGTCTTTTAAGATTTTATGAATGTTTTGTACGTTAACTGGATCGAGTGCGGATGTTGGTTCGTCTAAGAAGAGGATATCTGGTTTATGAAGGATCGCTCTCGCTAGTGTGACACGCTGTTTCATTCCCTTTGATAGTTTCTTTACTAATGTTTTTTTATCATCTAATAAATTCACTTGTGCTAGCACTTCATCGATTCGTTCTTTTTTACAATCGTATAAGTCGCAAAATAATAGTAAGTTATCATAAATGCTAAGTCTTTCATATAAACCACTGTTGTCTGTTAAAATACCAATTCGTTTATAATCGATGCTACTTGGTCCTGTGATGTCTTTTCCTAGTACTCTTACTGTTCCAACACTATGAAGTAATTGAGAAGTTAATATTTTTACTGTTGTTGTTTTACCAGATCCACTCGGTCCGAGGAATCCGAAAATTTCTCCTTGCTTCACCTCAATATTTACATTTCGAAGTGCCGTTTTTTCGTTGAAACTTTTCATTACATCTTTCATTTCAATTGCCAATGTCATTTCGTCATCCCCTTTGTTTTTCTTTTATAGATGAAAGTCGCTTTAGCGCTTTTCGTTTGTATGTTTCGCTTTTCTTGACTCAATCATATGAAAAACAAAGGGTAGGCGCAGTAAAATACCGGTAAAAGGAGTATTTTTACCGGTGAATGAATCCTATTTCGATCCTATTGGAGCACTTTTATAGCCCAATTACACCTTTTAATTCATCCATTCGTCCTTTTGAAAGCGGAATTGAACTTTTCCTTTCGTCATCCAAAATTAAACTAAAACTGTTCCGTGTCCAAGTAATAACTTCTCGTACTCGTTGTAAATTAACGAGGTACGAACGATGACATCTAAAGAAACCGAATCCTGTTAATCTCGTTTCTAGTTCACTTAATGTTAATGCACATACGAAATCACCTTCACGCACATGAATATGTGTCACTCCATTTTGTGTTTCAATGAAATGAATTTCCATCGGATCAAGTAAAATGATTTTATCGTTCACTTTCGCTGGTATTCTTTCTAATTTCATCTGCGGAATCATTTGAACGACTTTTTCTTCATCGACTTCTCCCGCCTCTTCTTGCTCGATTTCGACCTTTTTCACACCATCGTTGTTTAATATGTATACATCTTCTGTTAATGAAAGAGCGTCTGATAGGAAAGAGGACGTAATAAAAATCGCCTTTCCTTTCTCTTTCATTTTCATAATTGCTTTTCGAATGATAATTGTACTTTCTGTATCTACATTTTGCTCCGGCTCTTCCAAAATAACTAAATCCGGATTATGAATCATTACTCGTCCAATATGAAGGCGACGTTTCTCTGAAAATGACAATTTTTCTACTTTCACGTTTAACTTATCTAGGAGACCAACACATTGTACAACTTCTTCTATACTTATCTTTGATTCATAAAGCCCTAACAAAAATTTAAAGTATTCCTTCACCTTCAAACGATCATATGCCTCATCTTTCAAAAAACAAAAACCGATGCGGGAATAATTTTTCTTTCCAATCGCTTCGCCTCCAAATAGCACATTGCCAGTTGAAGCTTCTTCTTCACCAATAATGATGCGATGCAACACTTTAGCTGTATGGTTATTACATTGCAAAACAACACATTGTCCTTTCTCAACCTCTAGCTCAATTACTGGTAACTGGTTCGTCTTCCCTAATTGTTTCAACTCCAGTAGCGCCATTTCGTCTCCCCCAAATGCTTTTTATCCTATTATACCAAACAATTAATGGAAAATTTTGATATTTTTATGAAACACTATAAAAAGAAGGCTATCCAAATGAACGGATAGCCTTATTCTCTATTTTTGTTCTACCATATAAGTTTTGAGTGAATCACGACGTGCTCTTTTTAAAAACTTATCTACAAATAATGAAAAAAGGAGCTAATCTTAATCAGCTCCTTTCACGTTCTACTTCTTCACCATCAGTTTTCCCTCATAATCATTCATCGTTTTTATTTCAACGCCTTTATAATAATGAGCGACGATATCTGTATATTTCTTACCTTCCGCTGCCATACCATTCGCACCGTATTGACTCATACCAACACCATGACCGAAGCCTTTCGTCGTGACAATGATTTTATTACCCTCTTGTTTCCAGGTAAAATCAGAAGAGCGCAAATCTAACTTTTCACGAACTTGTTTTCCTGTTAATGTTTTCCCTTGAAACGCTACATCCTTTACTCTTTTACCCTCCGTAAGATCTTTAATGTTTCCAACCTTTCCATCCGCCAGCACTTTCACACCGAGACGTTTTTGAAAATCAGCTACTGTGAACGTTTGCTCGCTTGTAAACTTTGGAGAGGCTTGATCCCACGGGCTATCTACACTTTTCAAATACGGATAATCATTTCCCCAATAATCAGCTGCATTCTCTGTTCGACCGTTACTCGTTGAGAAGAAAGACGCTGAAATCGGTTTGCCCTCATACGTTAAAACTTGTCCTGCGGTTTTAAAAACGGCTTCCTCGATTTTCTTTAAATTGTTTTCGTAGTTATTGCCCCATTGTTTTTTCAATTCCTCTTTGCTTTTGTACACTTGATCTTTCACCGTATCTACCACATCTGCATTGTTTTTCTTTTCTCCACTTAGCATACGCTGCACCACGAATGTTCTTGCTGCTAATGCCTGTGCCTTTAGCGCCTCTATTTCAAAACTGGCATTCATCTCAGAAGCTACTACACCGGTCACATATTCCTCCACAGGTAATGTTTCTACCTTCTTCTGTTGGTCGCGATATACAGCAACTTGAACTGCTGTATCCACTTTCCCTGGAGCTGGTATACTTTCTATCGCTGGAGGAGTTTTAGAAGCTGCTTCTTCTCCTATTTTTGCTTTCGCAAACGGAATTACAAGAGCAGCGGGTACAATGATAACGAGCGCTATTAAAAGCACTACTATAATGAAAAATGGCTTTGAAAATTTCATCCTATTCCCCCAATATAAAGTTGGCTTCCTTTCATTCTTATGGAACTACGGAATTTTTTAGAACATACTTGGGGGTATCGGTATAGACTGAAGTTTTAATGCGTTGGAGTCTTACTGCCCGTTAATGCGAGATAAAACGAAAATTTTCTAAATATTTTTACTGGTACGTGCATAAGTATAGAGTTTATTGACTATAACAGTAATAACCCAAAAAAAATAGCCTCTATATCAAAAGACATAGAGACTACTTCAATTAAGCGTGAAGATCAGAAACTTCTTGTTCTTTCACTTCTTCTACTTTTTCGTTTACACGTTCAATAGTTGCACCTAATGCAGCTAATTTCTTATGGAAGTCTACATAACCACGGTCAAGATGCTTTAATTCAGTTACACGAGTGTAACCTTCTGATACTAAACCAGCTAAGATTAATGCTGCAGCTGCACGTAAATCAGTTGCACCTACTTCAGCACCTTGTAAGCTGTTTGGACCGTTCATAATAACAGAACGACCTTCGATTTTAATATCAGCATTCATACGACGGAATTCTTCAACGTGCATAAAGCGGTTTTCGAATACCGTTTCTGTAATCATACTTGTTCCATCAGCTTGTAGTAATAATGCCATCATTTGTGATTGCATGTCTGTTGGGAAACCTGGGTGAGGCATAGTTTTAATATCAACCGCTTTTAACTTATCTGGGCCGATAACACGTACACCTTCATTTTCCTCAATAATTTTAACACCCATTTCTTCCATCTTCGCTGTAATTGAGCGTAAATGTTCTGGAACAGCATTTTCAATTAAGATGTCTCCACCAGTAATTGCTGCTGCAACCATGAATGTTCCCGCTTCAATACGGTCAGGAATAATAGAGTGGTTTCCACCATATAATTTCTCAACGCCTTCGATACGAATTGTTCCAGTTCCAGCTCCGCGTACTTTCGCTCCCATCGCATTTAAGAAGTTAGCTAAGTCAACGATTTCTGGTTCTTTCGCTGCGTTTTCAAGGATTGTTGTCCCTTTTGCTAATGTAGCTGCAGACATAATGTTTTCTGTCGCGCCCACGCTTGGGAAGTCTAAATAAATTTTAGCTCCTTTTAGTTCTCCCTCAACGTATGCCTCAACAAAACCGTTACCAACCTGTACTTTTGCTCCCATTGCTTCGAAGCCTTTTAAATGTTGGTCAATTGGACGTGAACCAATTGCACATCCACCTGGAAGTGCAATACGAGCACGACCGTTACGTGCTAATAATGGTCCCATTACTTGAACAGATGCACGCATTTTACGTACATATTCAAATGGTGCTTCAATGTTTAGCTCTTTAGAAGCATCGATTGTTACTTGGTTATTTTCAAATACGACTTCAGCATTTAAATGACGTAATACCTCATTAATTGTGTATACATCAGACAAAACTGGTACTTCAGATAGTACATTCTTTCCATCACTCGCTAATAGGGCTGCAGCGATTATAGGTAATACAGCATTTTTTGCGCCCTCAACACGCACTGTGCCGTTTAACCGCTTTCCGCCACGGACGATGATCTTTTCCAAATTATTCCCCTCCGTGTCCTTTTTTCAGTATCTATTCACTCAATACTCAGAAGTTATGATCGGTGTGCCAACCACAATTGTATCTTTGTTGTTTGTAGAACGTATTGCTATTTGCACATTTATTTTCTCTCTATTTGTTGAAAGAGCGTCATCCCACTTTTTATTGTATGCGGAGACTGACACAAATGCTCTTTCTTCTACTTGTTCGATCGCTCTTGCTGAAAGATCTTTCAAAACCTGATTGGTTTTATTTTGCAAAACACCTTCAATCTTATCATTCAGTACACCTTGAACACAAGTGTAAATTATAGGTTTTTCATTAAAAATTTTATTCATTTTCTGAACATACCTCGGGTCCCATTTCGCCCCACTTACTTCGAAAATAATGAAAGTGTTTTCTTTAGTATTTTCCTTACTCCAAGTTACTACTACTCGTTCTTCATATGAAGCAAACTTTTTATAGGATGTAGCTTTATATCCATCTGGAGATTGCTCTAATTCCCATTTTTGAATATTTGCCCTCTCCTTCACATCGTTTAACAATTTTTGAAACGTATGTATGTTAGAAATTGTTTTTGTTTCTCGCGCTAACCATGACCATTTTTCCACTTTAGCATCATTTTTCTCTAAAGCCTTAATCATGTTCTCCGTTTTCTGTTCATCGCTTATTGGTTTCATCTCTCTATATCCAACCAAAAAGAAAACAACACTCAACGCAACGATAAGAATGGCTTTAAGCTTCAATTTCATCCCCTCCTATCCCCATTGTTAACGGAGATATGAGGTTCTATACACTTACTTTACTAAATACGTTAAACTCTTTGAATAGCCTAAATAATCAAGGAAAAAGTTACTTACAGATGTCCCAATTGCAATTGTAATTAGGATGAGCAATACGCGCGTCTGCATCACTTTTCCAGCTTTCATTAAACGCTCAATGTGAATACCTTGTAAGGCCCACCACGTAATGGTAATAAACAATAAATGCGAAACGATGGCAATCAGTGCTTGTTGCCCTAAAAGTTGTGCCAAAAAATCGACCCCTTTTTACTTGGCTACTACTTACGAAAGAAAATAAAAACGATACCATAATAAGTAGGAGCCACACTTTTTCAAATGCAAATAAGCATTTTACATTTTACATCGTAAACTTCTCTCGAAAAAACGTATACCTATATGCATTTTCATTTGTGGCTAACACAAAATAAAAAGCGTAGAGTACCGACTCCACACCTTTTATTTTCACTATTGTACCACGTTCCCCAAGAAGAAGAAATCTTTCATTAATGGAAAATATTCATAAAAGAAATTGTATCCAATCATCGGCATAATCCCTAGTATTACAATCGAAATTGCACAAAGACTCATAACAACCTTTATATTTAATGGCAACCGAATTTTCTCTTCTACTTCTCCCGTCCGGAAAAACATTTGCTGTAAAATACGGAAATAATATACGAATGAAATGACTGTCGTACCCATCATAATAGAAGCTAGTACGTAATGAGCTGGCTCTACATGAAGTGCACCTAAAAAGATGTTAATCTTTCCGATGAAACCAGCTGTTCCTGGTATCCCAGCCAACGATAAAATAAAAATCGTCATCACAATCGCTGTAAATGGCGACCTTTTATATAGTCCGGTGAAAATAGTGATGTTTTCTTTGTCGCTTTGTAAGATTAAACCATGGATAATTGCAAATGTGCCTATATTCATAAGCATATACGCAAGCATGTAAAACCACATACTATCCATCGTAAATGGTGATAATGCCACAAGTGGAACGAGTAAATACCCCGCATGCGCTATGCCTGAATAGGCAAATAAACGTTTTACGTTGTATTGTTTTAATGCGACTACGTTCCCAATAATCATCGTAATACTTGCTAGAACCGCAATATATATACTCATACGCCCGTATAAAGATTCCATGTCTCCTTGCACCGATACACTTGCAAAAATCATAAGGAACAGACGAATAATGAGTAGGAACCCAGCAATTTTAGAAATCGTTCCAAGGAAAGCAGTAACAGGTGTAGCCGCCCCTTCATACACATCGGGTGCCCACATATGAAACGGTACTGTTGCAATTTTAAACGAGAGCCCAATGAGCAATAGTAGAAATGCGAGAGCTAGCAATAACTGAATACCACTAGTTAGCTCCCCGGTAAATACTTTTTGCATATCCACAATATTGGTTGAGCCTGTAATACCGTATAAATAACTCATTCCAAAGAGCGTAATCGCCGTTCCAATTCCTCCATTTATGACATATTTCATTGCCGCTTCATTTGATGCACGGTTCCTTTTTCGTATGCCTACTAAAACATAGGAAGAAAGTGATAGTAACTCTAAACCGACGAAAAGTGTAATAAAATCAACACTAGAAGCCATGAATATCGCCCCAAGAAGGGCCATTAAAAATAAGTAATAATATTCTCCCTTATCTTCAATTGGATTTTTCTTGTCATCGCTCATTGCAGTGCATAAGATGAGGGCCGCTCCGCCTAATAACAACGTTTTAAACCCTTTCGAAAATCCATCTAACACAAACGATCCATTTAAAATATCGCCTGCTGGTTCGCCGTATAGCGTAATTAATGACACAATTGCTAATACGACAGCGGCGATTGCACTAAGCGCTACATACCTATGGTTCAGCTTAAAAAACAAATCACATATGGAAAGAAGGATGGCAAACCCGAGAATAATGAATTCTGGCACCATGAGATGCCATGATAAGCTCAGCAACGTATCCATATCCATCCTACTTCACCCCCAATGTTTTCAATGTATTTTGAAGCGGATCCCCTAGTATTTCTGGCATTACTCCAATGGCAATAATACAGAAGATAAGCAATAGGACCGGGACGTACTCCCATCCGTGTATATCAGTTTTCGCTTCCCACTCTTTCTTACCAAATGTTACTTGAAGTGTCGCTCTTAATACGTACACAGCGGTTAAAATAATCCCAAGTACACCGACTGCAGCAATGACTGGCTCCCCTTGGAATAAGCCGAGAAAGGCAAGAAACTCACTCACAAATCCAGACATCCCCGGCAGTCCAAGCGATGCCATTCCTCCTGCCAGGAAGAAGCCGCTAAGTATTGGGACACTTTTTGCGAGTCCACCAAGCGCTGTAATATCCGACGTGCCAAAGCGCTGTTCTATAACACCAAGCAAGAAGAAGAGCAAGGCTGCAATTAAACCGTGCGAAACAACTTGGAATAGCGCCCCTTGTGTACCTGGCGCATTAAGTGCCGCAAGCCCCATCAAAACAATTCCCATATGCGAAATACTAGAGTAGGCGAGTACCTTCCTAAAATCCGTTTGGATGAGTGCTAAAAAGGCGCCGTACAATAAGTTGATTACTCCTAAAACCGCAATTAGCGTGGCAAACTCGCGAAAGTATTCCGGGAATAACCCCTTCCCGAAGCGAATCATCCCGTACACTCCAATCTTTAGCAAAACGCCCGCATGAAGCATAACTACAGCAGGGTGCGCTTCAATATGCACATTGACCATCCAGCGATGCAACGGGAAAATAGGTAGTTTAATTGCAAAGGCAATCATTATAGCAATAAACACACCAAGCTGTAAGCTACTCGGGACGACCTGTCCTCCCCCAGCACTTACACCTGTTAATATCTCTTTCAATTCCGCAATATTTGTCGTACCTGTTTTCGCGAACAAAATCGAAAAAACGATGAGCAAAATAGCTGATCCAATGCCGTTATATATTAAATAACTATATGCAGCCTTTTCACTCGACAATTTCCCCCACTTGCCAATTAATAAAAACATTGGTGGCAGTGTAATTTCAAAGAAAATAAAGAACAACATTAAATTTTTAGCAGCGAAGACGCCGAGCATCCCTATTTCTAGCATGAGCAATAGCATATAAAATGCTTTTAAATTTCTTTTAATGGAAAACGCTGCAATTGCTGCAAGCATCGCTAGAAGGGCTGTCAGCACCGTCATTACAAGTGACAAACCATCAATTCCAAGCTCGTAATAAATAGAAAACCATCTTTTATCCACCGCTGCAAAATCACCAAATTTAATCCATTTCACTTTTTCATCAAATAGCGATAGACTCTTTCCAGAAGCATATGTACAAGCGAGGACGGTAGCTATCCCAAATGGAAGCGCCGTCCCAAATAAACCGAGCGCTCGTACTGTACGCGATTCTTTTTTCGGTGTTAATACAAGTAATAGAATCCCTAAAAGTGGGGAGAAAATGAAGAACGTCAACAACATATCATTCATCGTAAATCCCCTCCCGTATATAGCAAAATAATGACGAGGACCGCGAGCGAAACTGCTGTTACAGTGCCGTACACTTGTACATTCCCGTTTTGAAGCCTCGACAAGGTGCCACTTACCCCTTTAACCAAACTTGCGATTAAAACAGCAATCCCTTCCACAACATATACTTCAAATAAACGAAGCACATGAGCGATTCCCTTCGTAATAGGAATCACTGTCATATTGTATAGTTCATCCACATAATATTTTTCTTTCAAGAGTTTATGAAGAAATGACCTTTCTCCTCCAGCCCAATTTTTTGAGATAGTTTTCTTTCCATATATGAAATACGCAAGGGCAATCCCCCCAAATGAAACGAGCGTCGCAACAATCATAATCCAAACTGGTCCATGTGCTTCTTCCACTTTAAATTCTATATCCTTCGTTAGCCAATCTCCGAGAAACGTTCCAAACCACGGTGTATTTATATATCCTGCTACTACCGCGAGAACCCCGAGAACAATCATCGGATACGTCATAATGCGCGGCGAGTCATGCACGTCTTCCTTCGTCTTCGCTTCCCCAGTAAAGACAAGAAAGTATAGGCGGAACATGTAGAATGCTGTTAGGAATGCGGCAAAGACTGCTAGAACAAATAAAAAGTAATTGCCACTCATCCAAGTTGCTGCCAAAATTTCATCTTTACTAAAAAAACCCGATAGAAGCGGAACTCCACTAATTGCAAGTGTACCTATTAAAAATAACGTACCCGTTACTTTCATCTTCTTCTGTAAACCGCCCATTTTGTTAATGTTTTGCGTATGCACAGCATGAATTACACTTCCCGCTGCCAAGAATAGTAACGCTTTAAAAAGGGCATGTGTCGTTAGATGGAATATACCCGCTACATAACCAGCAGAACCTAAGGCGAGCATCATATACCCAAGCTGGCTAACTGTAGAATAAGCAAGTACCCTCTTTATATCCGTCTGTACAAGACCGATAGAGGCCGCAAATATTGCGGTGAAAGCACCAACAATTGCCACCGTCTGCATTGCCACCGCACTTGCCGAAAATAGCGGGAACATCGTTGCTACTAAATATACACCGGCTGCGACCATCGTCGCCGCATGAATAAGTGCCGAAACAGGCGTTGGCCCCTCCATCGCATCAGGCAACCACGTATGAAGCGGAAATTGACCTGATTTCCCCATCGCCCCGATAAAAATTAATATCGCCGTTATCGTTATCATAGTCGGGGACAGATCGCCTGTATGAATCGCTCTAAAAATTGCGTCATACTCAAAACTACCTGCATGCCAAAAGATTAAAATCATCCCAATAAATAAACCAACATCCCCAATACGAGTCATAATAAAAGCCTTTTTCGCAGCAGCCTTCGCTTCTTCCTTAAAGAAATAAAAACCGATGAGTAAAAATGAACCAAGGCCCACTAACTCCCAAAATATATAAAGCTGTAACAAATTCGTCGATATAACAAGCCCGAGCATCGCAAATGTAAAGAGTCCTAAATATGCATAAAAAGTTGGTAATCTTGCGTCACCTTTCATATAACCTTTTGAATACACATGTACAAGTAAGCTCACAAGTGTAACGATAAATAACATTAAAGCCCCTAATGCAGTCACTTCAAAGCCAAATGATATATCAATATCTCCAGTTCTAAGCCATACCCATTTATGCTTCACTGTGACCTTCGAAAATCTTTCTATTAATACAAGTACCGCGAGTATAAAGGAGAGAGAGACGAAGAAAATACTAAGTACGCTGCTTCCTTCTCTAATTTTCTTCCCGAACATAATAAGTAAAAAAAACGAAACAAGCGGGAAAAGCGGTATGAGCCATGCATAATCGATCATTGTTTCCTTCCCCCTTTTCGGTCACAATGCTATCCTTTAAGCGTATCCATTTCATCTACATGAACTGTCGTGCGATTACGATACAAAGCAATTAAAATGGCGAGCCCTACCGCCGCCTCCGCTGCCGCTACAGCCATCGTAAACAGCGAGAAGATTTGCCCTGTTAAATTCGGGAACAAACCTAATTTACTAAACGCCACTAAATTTAAATTGGCAGCATTTAGCATTAATTCGATACAAACTAATACGATTACTGTGTTTCGCTTCGTTAAAGCTCCAAATAAACCGATGCAAAACAAAATAATCGCAAGTGTTAAATACGCAGAAGCTGGAACGCTACTCATTGGAATCCTCCTCTTTCTCATCCTTCTTCGCAAGTATAATCGCGCCAACAAGTGCTACAAGTAAAATAACCGAGGTTAACTCAAATGGAATAATGTATTTCGAATAGAGAAGTGTACCGATTTGAAGTGTGTTTTTTTCATGGAGAGGTAAACTTCCTTGTGTGCTTTCATTTGAAAAATCGATACTATTAACAGCGAAATACATAACTGCCCCAAATGCTACAACTGCAAAGAAGATAATCCATTTTCGAAGAGTAAGACGTGATTCATTTTCCGCATTATGTTTCGTTAACATAATGCCAAAAATCATAATAATTGTGATTGCACCAGAGTAAAGTAAAATTTGTGCAACTCCGATAAACTCGGCCGATAAAAGAAAGTACAAACCTGCAATGCTGAGAAATGTCAGAACGAGAGCTAGCATCATATGCATTACTTTCGTTAAGTTCAACATGAGAACACCACCGATAATTGCAGACAAGGATAGTATAAAGAATGCTACAAACTCGCCATTCATGCTTTATTCTCCTTCCTGACGTTTTCATCGTTTTCGTCGAGCCACTGCAAATTTTTAAATAAATCATCACGTGAATATGCTGCGAGTTCAAAGTTATTTGTCATAACAATTGCCTCTGTCGGGCAAACTTCTGTACATAAATCGCAAAGTATACAAATTTCAAAATTAATATCATACGTATCAATAATTTTCCCTTTTTTCGTAGGGTCAGGATGTTTCTTTCCCGTCAATTGAATGCAATCTGTCGGACAAATGTTAGAACACTGATTACAAACAATACATTTCTCAGGATAAAACTTTTGAATCCCTCTAAAGCGATCTGGCAATGGCAACGGCTGATTTGGATAATCATACGTCACCTTTTTCTTACTCAAATTACTCAGCGTATATTTTAAACCTTTAAATAACCCTTTCATCTCTTACTGGCACCCCCTTCATAGATTAGAAGAATAGCTCCTTAATCAATGCCGTTAAGAAAATATTTGCAAGTGCGATTGGTAATAATACTTTCCAGCCAAACTCCATTAACTGGTCACCCCTTATACGCGGGAACGTAACGCGGAACCAAATTAATAGAAAGACTACACTGCTAAATTTCAAAGCAAACCATACAGCACCTGGAATAAATCCAAGAAACATAACTGGGTTCCAGCCGCCTAAAAAAAGTACTGTAATTAAAGATGCCATTCCGAAGAAATATACATACTCTGAAAGCATGAAAAACGCCCAGCGAAAACCTGAGTATTCCGTATGATATCCAGAAACAAGTTCTGACTCCGCTTCTGGTAAATCAAACGGTGTCCTATTTAACTCTGCTACTGCTGCGATTAAGAAAACGACGAATCCAATTGGCTGTACGAAAATGTACCAAACTTTCTCCTGCGCCGCTACAATCTCATTTAGATTCAAGCTACCAGCTAGCAAAACGATACCAATTACGCTCATTACGAGCGGAATTTCATAAGAAATCATTTGCGCCGCCGCGCGCATCCCTCCTAAAAGGGAATATTTATTATTTGATGCCCACCCCCCAGTTACGACACCAATTGTCGTAATCCCAGAAACAGCAATGTAATACAGCAATCCGACACCAATATCCGCGAACTGAAATTTATCGGTAAACGGGATAACCGCAAGTACCATAAATGCTGGCGCAAATGCAATGACAGGTGCTAATATGAACAACGGTTTATCTGCAGCTTTCGGAATACTATCTTCTTTCAATAATAGTTTCAAAACATCAGCTACCGTTTGCAGTAAACCGAACCGCCCTCCAACTTGATTTGGCCCAATCCGGCCTTGCATAAATCCCATCACTTTCCGTTCTGCCAAAATACCATATGTAACGAAGCCAAGGACTGCAAATAGTAGAAGCACTGCTAATCCGAAAAAAATGAAGAAATTCGTCCAGCTTGAAGGTGATTGTAAGAGCGTCTCAATCATTAGCCATCGACCTCCCCAAGTACAATATCGACTCCACCTAAAATCGTAATTAAATTGGCGATGTTTTCACCCTTCAATAACTTCGGTAAAATTTGCAAGTTATAAAAAGAAGGTCTGCGGAATTTCAGACGATATGGCTCTTTCTTTCCGTCACTAGCGATATAGCAACCAATCTCCCCGCGTGGTGATTCTATACGGACAAACGCTTCCCCCTTAGGCGCCTTAATAATTTTCGGCACTTTCGCCAGTACGGCTCCGTCCTTCGGAAACTGCTGGACTGCTTGCTCTACAATTTTTAACGACTCTTCAATTTCCTCCATTCGGCAAACGTAGCGATCCCAAGCATCTCCCACGCTCCCAACAGGAATATCAAAATTAAAACGATCATAAATCGAATACGGCTCATCTTTGCGAAGATCCCAGTTTACTCCGGTGCACCGCAAATTCGCTCCGCTTAAAGAATACGAAATTGCTTCTTCCGCGCTATATATGCCAACGCCCTTCACGCGATTCAAGAAAATCTCATTACCACTAACAAGGTCGTGATAACCTGCCAATTGCTCTCTCATGTATGGAACAAACTCTTCCACTTTTTCAATCCAACCATCCGGCGCATCCCACTTCACACCGCCAACTCTCATATAGTTAAAAGTAAGCCGTGCCCCGCATAATTCATTTAATAAATTTATAATCATCTCTCGTTCACGAAATGCGTACAAAAACGGGCTGACCGCTCCTATATCAAGAAGATTTGTACCCCACCAAACGAGATGGCTCGCAATTCTTCCCAGCTCCATCGCAAGTACTCGCAAGTATTCGGCACGCTCCGGAATTTCAAGTCCCATCATCGTCTCTACAGCATGGCAAATGACGTAATTATTCGTCATTGCTGATAAATAGTCCATTCGATCTGTGTAAGGGATAATTTGCGTATACTGTAAGCTCTCAGCGATCTTTTCAGTCCCGCGATGCAAATACCCAATAACCGGTGTAGCTTCTTTAATAATTTCACCGTCAATCTTAATAACAAGCCTGAAAACACCGTGTGTACTCGGATGCTGAGGTCCTACATTCAAAAGCATTTCTTCCGTACGAATCATAAGTTACACCTCCACATCATACGGTTCATAATCTTTCCTAAGCGGATACCCTACCCAATCATCAGGCATTAAAATACGCGATAAATTCGGATGTCCCTTAAATGCAATGCCTAGCAGATCATACGCTTCTCGCTCCGGCCAGTCAGCCCCTTTCCACAGCTCTGTTACCGATTCAACTTGCGGCACTTCTCTATCCAGCTTTACCTTCACCGCTACAGACTGTTTCTTTCCATATGAAAATAAATGAACATACACTTCCATATGAGTCACAAAATCTGTCGCATGTAGCTCTGACATATAATCAAAAGCAAGTCCCTCATGGAATCGTAGTAACTCCATCACCTCATAATATTTTGAAGGATCCACCACAAGAGTTGGTACATCTTTTGAAAGTTTATTAATATAGGAATCTACTAATGTGCTACCTCCTAATTTACCCCTAATAACCTCAACATACTGATTGAGATACGGCTGATTAACGGACGGTTCTTCTTGCTTCGGTACATCTTCCTTTTCACTTTCAGCACCCTTCGTCTTCGCCCTTGCCGCCGCAGCCGCTTTCGCCTTCGCTGCTGCAATTGCCTTCGCCTTTTCATCTCCCAAATTTCCATCACCTTGCGAAGCTTTCTGTTTCGCTAGCGCCGCTGCTTTTGCTTTCGCAGCTGCCACGGCCTTCGCCTTCGCTTTAGCCTTTTCTTCTTCCGTTACCTCTTCTGTTCCTTCTCTTTTTTGCTTCGCTAGCGCCGCCGCTTTTGCTTTCGCAGCTGCGGCTGCCTTCGCCTTCGCTTTGGCCTTTTCTTCTTCCGTTACTTCTTCTGTTCCTTCTCTTTTTTGCTTCGCTAATGCTGCCGCTTTTGCTTTCGCAGCTGCGGCTGCCTTCGCCTTCGCTTTGACCTTTTCTTCTTCCGTTACTTCTTCTGTTCCTTCTCTTTTTTGCTTCGCGAGCGCCGCTGCTTTTGCTTTCGCTGCTGCGGCTGCACGTTGTTTTGCTTCTTCTACAGTCATTCCATCATTTTTTGGTAGCGCTTTCTCTTTTTCTTGATTTTCTCCCTCAAGTCCACTTATTTCCGCATCATGTTTCGCAACAAGACGTTTTCTTGCTTCTTCTTTTGCGCGCCTAGCAGCTTCTCTTTTCAGATCCTCTAAATCTTTATTTGGATTACTCATTTATTCGTCACCTGCTTCCCTGTCTTTGCCTCGTAACGAATTTTCTCTTTCAACTTATTAATTCCATAAATTAAAGCTGCAGGGTTTGGTGGGCATCCAGGAATATACACATCAACTGGTACAATTTGATCTACACCTTTCACAACAGCGTACGAATTCACATACGGACCACCAGCAGTCGCACAAGATCCCATCGCAATAACCCATTTCGGTTCAGGCATTTGATCATATAAACGCCTAACAATAGGAGCCATCTTCTTCGTTACCGTTCCCGACACAATCATGACATCTGATTGCCTTGGTGAAGTCCGAAAAAATGACCCAAATCGATCTAAATCGTAATGTGATGAACCTACTCCCATCATTTCAATCGCACAGCATGCCAGTCCGAATGTCATCGGCCATAAAGAATTACTCCTCGCCCACCCTTTTAACTGCTCCAATGTAGAAAAAAAGATATTTCTCTCTAATTCCGCTCGCTCATTTGGATGTAGTGCCTCAAAATTTATAACCATTGTAACACCTTCTTTTTCCAAGCATAAGCTAATCCAACTAGCAACATTACAACAAAGATGAGCATTTCAATTAATGCAAATAAACCTAGCTTGTCATATGCAACAGCCCATGGATATAGAAATAAAGTTTCTACATCAAAGATGACAAACAATAAAGCGAAAATATAGTAACGAGCATGAAACCGAATATTTGCATCATGAAAAGGCTCAATTCCACTCTCATACGTCGTCGCTTTTGCTGCACTTGGTTTGTTTGGGCGCAGCATCCTTCCTAATGTAAGAGCCACTACCGGCAGTAATATGCCTACTAGCAAGAAAATCAAAACGATCATATAACTATTTTCATATACACTTGCCATTGTGAAACCCTCCCCCCTAAATTAAGAACAAGTTCACTTAGTAAACAATATGTCCCAGTTGCGACAAATATTATTTTTAAATTTTTCTAAATAATTAAACTATTTTATTTATTATAGCAAACTTCAAATTCCTATGTCGATATGTTGAGGACAGAAACAAGAATTATTAAAATCTATTTTTATAACTCGCTATACCTGTGCACAATAAGTATAGAATTTATATATATTTTTTAGGCAATCGCAAAAAATAAAAAAGGAAGTTTATATGTATATACCGTAGGTGATATAAATGAAAAAACAAACACATGTAAGTATTCTTATAAGCATTTTATTATTTTCTATCGCAATTCATTACGTAGCCATGCTCTTTCTATATGAATACTCATTTCCCTTTCAAATATTAATCGGAATGAGTACCTTATTAATTGATATTATCGCTTGTAGTTATATATTTTATTTTACAAATACGAAACAAGGGTTATCCCGTTTATTTTGGATCATATTATCTGTTGGGGCTCTCTCTTATTTCATTGGTGATATAGTTGTTTCCTATCAACGTTTAATTTTAAAGGACTACTATACGTTTGTTGATCCGTCTGACTTTTTTTACCTACTTTTTTTAATTAGCTTTGCACTTGCCTTTCTATACGAGATCATTTATAACCGGGACTTATTAGAAAAGCTTTTTATGATATGTGATATTTGTATTATCGTTACAGCCCAATTTACTTTAAGTTACTACTTACTTATTGAGCAAACCATTCACGTTTTCACAACATCCTATATCGATATATTTGTTCAACTTACCTATCCAATGGCTGATTTACTCTTTCTTTTAATTGGAATCAACCTTTTATTCAGACCATTATCCTTATTACCAAAACAAGTTGGTGCACTTCTTGGTAGTGCTTTAATTTTGTATGCTACTACAGATGCTATTTATGCTTATATAAAACATTTCACACCAGCGTATTCTATGTTTACAGTTACTCCGTTCTATCAAGTGGTTTTAGTGCTAGCAGCAATCGCCTGTATTCTTCATACGAAAGAGCCTGAAAAACAAGAGCAGGTACTATTAACGCCTAAATTTGGTGAATCAATCCGATTATCATTACCTTATATTTCTGTAGTAATGCTTATTATTTTTATATTGGCCGAATATGTTTTTGCCCCCATTGTAGTAATCGGGCTTATAATAACTTTCACTTTCGTTCTCATACGCCATAGTTTAGTTCGAAAACAAAATAAAATATTATTACTAGCCCAAATGCAATTCAACTTGGAACTCGAGAAACAAATTGAACTACGTACAGAAGATTTAGTAGAACAAAAAAATGAGCTCTATCATAACCAACAAATGTTTAAATCTTTATACGAGCACCATCCAGATCCAATCTTCACATTAGATTTGTACGGCAATTTTCTTAAAGTTAATAACGCTGGTACTACTTTACTAGGGTATCAAACGAATGAATTATTAAATCAACCTTACTACTCACTCATATACGAAGAAGATTTAGAAGAAATTATTAACGCCTTTCATCGCGTAAAAAAGGGGAATTCTATCTCTTTAGAAATACGAGCGTATCACAAAAACAGAGATATTTACTACTTGCATGTTACAGCTGTTCCCATCTTTTTAAAGGATCATATTTCAGGGGTCTACTTAATGATTAAAGATATTACGGAAAGCAAACAACAACAAGAACAAATTAATTTCCTAGCATATCATGATACTTTAACTGAACTTGCAAATCGCCGTGCATTTCATCAATATTTAGAAAAGGCGATTGCACGAGCAAAAATATCGAAAAGCTCCTTTGCTGTTATGTTTCTCGATTTAGACCGCTTTAAGGTTATTAATGATACTCTCGGGCATCGGGTGGGAGACCTCCTATTAATTGCAGTAGCCAAAAGGCTCGAACGATTATCAACACAGCATATGAAACTTGCTCGACTAGCTGGGGATGAGTTCACAATCCTCATCGAAAATTATAAAAAAAGGACAGATGTAAAAAAAATAGCTGATATGATTGTAGTGGCCATGAACAAACCATTCGAAATCGAAAATCAGCATTTACGAATCTCACCGAGTATCGGGATTGCAATATACCCTGAAGCAGGCGAAGACCCACTTTCTATTTTACAACATGCCGATATGGCCATGTACGAAGCAAAAAATAAAGGAAAAAATCGTAGCTCTCTTTATACGAAAGAACTATATAAGAAAATAGAACGAAAAGCTCGAATCGAAAAGGATTTGCCACTCGCTTTAGTAAACAAGGAATTTTATCTCGTCTATCAGCCACAAATTGATACGACAACAAATAAAATTATCGGCGCTGAAGCATTAATACGTTGGAAACATCCACTATTAGGTGACATTTCACCATGTGAGTTCATTCCAATTGTAGAAGAAACGCCACAAGTCGTTCCACTTGGACATTGGGTATTAAAAGAAGCCTGTCTCCAATTAAAAATATGGCATACCTTTGGCTATCAAAATTTAAAAATAAGCGTTAATTTATCAGCAAAAGAGTTCCAACAAAATCAATTAATCGAAAACATTTCACAAATATTAAACGACGTGCAGGTCGATCCAAAACATGTCACACTTGAGTTAACAGAACGAATTGCGATGATTAATGAAAAAGAAACACTATCGAGACTGAAGCAATTAAAAGAATATGGCATTCGAACGGCCATTGATGACTTCGGTACTGGCTATTCTTCTCTCGCTTATTTATCAATTTTCCCTATCGATACATTAAAGGTACCAAGAGAATTTACACAACTAGCCGATCATCGCCCTGAAGAAAGAGCCATCTTTTCCACTATCCTTTCTCTTGCAAATACTTTAAATCTCTCTGTCATTGCTGAAGGAATTGAAACAGAAAAACAACTTAAGTTTCTACAAAAAAACAACTGTAAATATATGCAAGGTTACTATTTCAGTAAACCTCTAACAAGTAAACAGTTTATAAAATTTCTACAAAAAACACCCAGTATGAACAATTAGTTCACACTGGGTGTTTTTATCCCGCTATTTGCGAGAGTGAAGGTTCGTTATCATTTTGGGATGATTAAAGCCCCTAATGATCACAGTTTCACTTTATATTGTTGGGATTTTTTTCTCGTAATATTCTTCTGCAATCTCTTCGTAAAAAGCTGAAGCTGTCGTATAGAAATATGGAATTAACCAGAGGAATCCAATCCCTAATGTAATACAACTTAATATAAACCAACCAATAAAACTTAAACATAAAATGAAATACTCCATTTTATGCCCATCCATCATACGACGGCTTTCTGTAATGGCTTGATTCAATGAATACTCGGGATGATCGTTTATAATAAAATACGTCATCGCATAAGAAAATGATTTAATAATGCCTGGAATAATGAAAAGTAAAGTCCATAAAAGAAGATAAAGATTCACTAATAAATATACTAAAAATGATTTTAAAAATCTTTTCCCCTCTGTAAACCAAACAAATACATTGCCGATACTAGCTTGTTTTTCACGAATGATATTTAAAGCCAGATAATACCCCCCTAAAGTTAACGGTCCGGTAACAAAAAGTGTAAGAATATCTATCGAAAATGAACCAGTTGTATCTTGCCAACCGAAAGTTGAAGAAAATCCCCACTTAACACTAAAACTAAACATCGTGATAAGAATTGAAATTAATAATGTTGCCCCAACAGCTAAGCCCCATTTTCCTTCTAGAGAGTCTAACGCTTCTCCTTTTAAATCACTAATCATAATTAGCCTCCTATACGTAACAATTCTATTAGTATAGCATGTTCTTACCGCAATTCATCTTTTGAAATATAGCGATAAAAATGAGATGTCGTTGTACCCATATACGGACTAAGCCAAAGAAAACCTATTCCAAATGTCAAAGTCGCTAAAATAACCCACCCTATAAAACTAAGCCATAAAAGAAACAAATCTAACTTATGTCCCTTCATAAGACTCTTACTTTCTTTCATTGCTTGTGACACACTATATTCTGGATTTCCAATCATTACATAGTACGTCATTGCATAAGAAAAATACATCACAATCATGCCAACGATTGAAATAGCTAATAGTACGAAGAAAGCAATTGCAAATGACGTATTCCCTTCTTCACCTAACAATGCAAATAAGCCTATTAACAACATCGGAATCCATGTACCTGTATATAACAAAATCGCAAGCATTGCCCACATTGTTTTCATCATTCTTTTAAAACCACGAAATCCTTCGAATAAGTAATCTACTTTAGCACCTTCTCGTTTACTAATCTGTAGACATACATTCGTATAACCGTATGATGTAATACCATATGATGCGTTACTCAAAATTATCATGATACAATAAAATACCCCAAATGTAATAGCTGCTCCAATTGATATTGTTTCCCCTTCAATTGAACCAGCGAAGCTAACAATTAAAAAAAATAGAATAAGTCCTGGAATTAAAAGTATAAGCATTGCAGCCATTGAAACAACATAACTTAAAATAAAATATAAAATCGTTGATCCAACACCTAGTCCCCAATTCCCCTTTAAAGAGTGCAACGCTTCTCGTTTCATTTCACCGATCATTGATTCATCCCCTTTATGAAATATAAATTGTTGTACATTCTCTACTTATACAACCATCAATGCAATTATACCATTTTTGTAAAATTATCCATAAAATACAATAAAAAAATCCGTAAAGGTTTTACCTTTACGGATTTTTTTATTTCATATCGGAAACGTTTAAACGGTTCACAGCACGTTGTAATGCCATTTCTGCACGTTTAAAGTCAACATGTGCTTGTTTGTCTTGCATACGTTGCTCAGCGCGACGCTTCGCTTCATTTGCACGATGGATATCGATATGGTTTGCTTCTTCAGCAGATGATGATAATACAGTTACTTTATCTGGACGAACTTCGATAAAGCCACCGCTAACTGCTACATAATCAGTGTGTCCACCATTTTTCAGACGAACTGCACTAATTTTTAATGGTGCAACAGTTGGAATGTGACCTGGTAAGATCCCCATTTCCCCACTCTCTGCTTTTACACTTACCATCTCTACTTCTTTTTCGTAAACCGGTCCATCAGGAGTTACAATACTGACTGGAAATGTCTTCATACTTCGTCCCTCCTAAGGCCTTACGCCATCATTTTCTTCGCGTTTTCAATAACTTCTTCAATGCCACCAACAAGGCGGAATGCATCTTCTGGAAGGTCATCATATTTTCCTTCTAGAATTTCTTTGAAACCACTAACTGTATTTTTTACAGGTACATAAGAACCTTTTTGACCTGTAAACTGCTCAGCTACGTGGAAGTTTTGAGATAAGAAGAATTGAATACGACGAGCACGATGTACAACTAACTTATCTTCTTCAGATAACTCATCCATACCTAAGATAGCGATGATGTCTTGAAGCTCTTTATAACGTTGTAAAGTTTGCTGTACTTGACGAGCTACTTCATAATGCTCTTCTCCTACGATTTCTGGAGAAAGTGCACGAGATGTAGATGCTAATGGATCTACGGCTGGGTAAATACCCATTTGCGTTAAACGACGCTCTAAGTTTGTTGTTGCATCTAAGTGAGCGAACGTTGTAGCTGGTGCTGGGTCAGTATAGTCATCGGCTGGTACATATACCGCTTGGATAGACGTGATAGACCCTTTATTTGTAGATGTAATACGCTCTTGTAATTGACCCATTTCTGTTGCAAGTGTTGGTTGGTAACCTACCGCAGATGGCATACGACCAAGAAGGGCAGATACTTCAGAACCCGCTTGCGTGAAACGGAAGATGTTATCGATGAACAATAGTACGTCTTGTCCTTGCTCATCACGGAAATGCTCAGCCATTGTTAAACCTGTTAATGCAACACGTTGACGTGCTCCAGGTGGCTCGTTCATTTGTCCGAATACCATCGCAGTTTTCTTGATTACGCCAGAATCGCTCATTTCGTGGTATAAGTCATTACCCTCACGAGTACGCTCACCTACACCAGCGAATACAGAGATACCACCGTGCTCTTGTGCGATGTTGTTAATTAATTCCTGAATTAATACTGTTTTACCTACGCCGGCACCACCGAATAGACCGATTTTACCACCCTTAATGTAAGGAGCAAGTAAGTCTACTACTTTAATACCAGTTTCAAGAATTTCTACTTTAGTAGATAACTCTTCGAATGCAGGTGCTTGACGGTGAATTGGATCACGGTGTACATCCGCAGGAAGTTCACCATCTAAGTCAATTGCATCACCTAATACGTTAAATACACGACCAAGTGTTGCATCACCAACTGGTACAGAGATTGCTTTACCAGTATCTTCTACTTCTGTGCCACGAACAAGTCCATCTGTGGAAGACATTGCAACTGTACGAACTGTGTCATCACCTAAATGAAGTGCAACTTCAAATGTTAAGTTAATGTTTGCTCCGTTTTCGTTGCTTTGTTTTACCGTAAGGGCGTTGTAGATTTCTGGTAGCTTTCCGCCATCAAACTTAACGTCTACAACCGGACCCATGATTTGCGTAACGCGCCCTTTATTCATCGGGTTCCCTCCTAGCTTTCTTTTAATTAGCCAGCTTTCTAAGAGAAGTCGGCTTTTAATTTTTTATTAGTTTATAGCTTATGCGACTCTTTTGACAGAGCCGCTTCCACTTTTTATTGAATCTAGTTCCGGCGGTTAGAATGTTCGGTGGCTTCGCTTTTTCCTGCGAGGCACAAATCGCCTCTACGTCAAAAGCTCCATCCTCCTCTCATTCTGAACGAACCGCCTACGCTTTTTAATACTATTCTAACGCTGCTGCTCCACCAACGATTTCCGTAATTTCTTGCGTAATCGCTGCTTGACGTGCACGGTTGAATGAAAGTGTAAGTGAATCGATAACTTCCATTGCGTTGTCTGTAGCACTCTTCATTGCTGTCATACGCGCCGCGTGCTCACTTGCTTTACCGTCTAGTAATGCACCGTACACTAAGCTTTCTGCGTATTGTGGCAATAATACTTTTAAAATTTCTTCTTCAGAAGGTTCGAATTCATAAGCTGTCGTCGGTTTGTCAGACGCCACATCAGTAAGCGGTAAAATTTTATTTTCCGTTACTTCTTGTGAAATTTTACTTACGTAATGGTTGTAGTAAATATACAGCTCATCATAAGCACCATCTGCGAACATCGCAATTGCTCGAGAAGCAAGATCTTTAATATCAGTAAATGATGGGTGGTCAGATAATCCAACTACTTCATCAATGATGTTAAATCCGCGACGTTTTAAATAATCACGTCCTAGTCGGCCAAGCACAATAATTGAATATTGGTTTGAATCCATATTATGACGTTCACGAATCACGTTACTAACTGTACGTAATACGTTACTGTTATAACCACCTGCTAGTCCGCGATCAGATGTAATAACGATGTATCCTGTACGCTTTACAGGACGCGCATTTAGCATTGGATGATTAATTCCTTTACTTCCTTGCGCAATGCTCGCTACTACTTCTTGAATCTTTTCCATATACGGAACGAAAGATTTAGCATTTTGCTCTGCACGGTTTAACTTAGATGCAGATACCATCTCCATCGCTTTCGTAATTTGACTCGTTTTCTTTGTCGAGGTAATCTTCGCTTTTATATCGCGTAAAGATGCCACAGGTTTTCACCACCTTTTTTCCGGAAGTTGGCACGATTAGTAAGAATCCTCTTCCTAATCTACGTTGCAAGATATTCTTGCTCATGATTGAAGGAAAAGAATAGGTGCACCTACTCTTTTCCTCTACATAACCGTCAGCAATCTCAGAACCTGAGATGCCTTTTATATATACTATCTAGCTCCAGCGGCTTGAATGCTCGGTGGCTTCACTTCACATTCAAATCGAGCCGCTTCCACTTTTATTAATTACTCAGAAGCTACGAATACTTTTTTAAATCCGTTAATTGCTGCTGCAAATTTGTCGTCATCCGCAAGTTTCTTAGTTGTGCGGATTTCGCTTAATAAGTCAGCTGCATTTGAATCTAACCAAGCATGGAATTCTTCTTCGAAACGAGTGATATCGACTACTGGGATATCATCTAGGAATCCACGTGTTAAAGCGTAAAGAATGATAACTTGTTTCTCTACACGTAACGGTTTGTGTAATCCTTGTTTTAATACCTCAACTGTACGAGCACCACGGTTTAGTTTCGCTTGTGTTGCTTTATCAAGGTCAGAACCGAACTGAGCGAACGCTTCTAACTCACGGTAAGATGCAAGGTCAAGACGAAGTGTACCTGATACTTTACTCATTGCTTTAATCTGAGCAGATCCACCTACACGTGATACAGAAGTACCCGCATCGATCGCTGGACGTACGCCAGAGAAGAATAGGTCAGATTGTAAGAAGATTTGTCCATCCGTAATCGAGATTACGTTTGTTGGGATGTAAGCTGATACGTCCCCTGCTTGTGTTTCGATGAAAGGTAGTGCAGTTAAAGAACCGCCGCCTCTTGCATCACTTAATTTTGCTGCACGCTCTAATAAGCGAGAATGTAAGTAGAATACATCCCCTGGATATGCTTCACGACCTGGAGGACGACGTAATAGTAATGAAAGCTCACGGTAAGCCGCTGCTTGTTTTGATAAGTCATCATATACTACTAATACGTGTTTACCATTGTACATGAACTCTTCACCCATTGTTACACCAGCGTAAGGAGCTAAGTATAATAATGGAGCTGGTTGAGAAGCTGATGCAGTTACAACGATTGTGTAATCTAATGCACCGTGCTTACGTAGTGTTTCTACTACGTTACGTACAGTTGATTCTTTTTGTCCGATAGCTACATAGATACAAATCATATCTTCATCTTTTTGATTAATGATTGTATCAAGTGCAACTGCTGTTTTACCTGTTTGACGGTCACCGATGATTAACTCACGTTGACCACGGCCAATTGGTACAAGAGCATCGATCGCTTTAATACCTGTTTGAAGTGGCTCATGAACAGATTTACGATCCATTACACCTGGTGCTGGACTTTCGATTGGACGAGTGTTTGTTGTATTGATTGGGCCTAAACCATCAACTGGTTGACCTAATGGGTTTACAACACGACCGATTAGTTCTTTCCCTACTGGTACTTGCATGATGCGACCAGTACGACGAACTTCGTCACCTTCACGGATTTCTGTGTAAGGTCCTAAAATAATGATACCTACATTGTTTTCTTCTAAGTTTTGTGCTAGCCCCATAACGCCGTTAGAGAACTCTACAAGTTCACCAGCCATAACGTTATCAAGACCATGAGCACGCGCGATACCGTCACCAACTTGGATAACTGTACCAACATCACTAACTTCGATTTCAGACTGATAGTTCTCGATTTGTTGCTTTATCAGTGCGCTAATTTCTTCAGCTCTGATGCTCATGTGCTTCACCCCTATCTATTCTTCATTAATTCACGTTGAATACGTGCTAATTTTCCTTGTAAACTTCCATCATAAATGCGATTTCCAATACGTACTTTAATGCCGCCTAGTAAATCTTCATCTACAACATTTTTTACGCGAATTGCATCTTTTCCCGTTCTCTTTGCAAATGCTTCTGCAACGTTAAGCTTCTCTTCTTCAGATAGAAGACGAGTAGAATACACAGTTGCATCTGCTACGTTACGTTCTTCATTAGCAAGAACAACATATTCATCTGCAATTTCAGGTAAGATTTCAATGCGCTTGTTATCAATTAAAATATATAACGTATTTAAAATAGATTCAGAAACAGATCCGAATACGTTTGCAAGAAACGTTTTCTTCTGCTCTTTTGAAATGTTCGGTTGCGTTAAAAAGCTATGTAGTTCTCCGTTCTTTACATAAACGTTTTGTACAAGGCGTAATTCCTCTTCAAACATTTCTAATACGTGTTTTTCTTTTGCAATTTTAAAAAGAGCGACAGCATAACGTTTTGCTACAATCCCATTGCTCATCGCGCTTCTCCTACTTCTTTAATATAATCGCGAATTAACTTCACTTGATCTTCTTCTTTTAACTCTTTTTCAATTACTTTAGAAGCAATTTGAACAGATAAAGAAGCGACTTGTTCTTGTAAAGCAGCAATCGCTTGCTCTTTTTCGCGTTGAATTTCTTGTACAGCAGATGCTTTAATTGATTCTGCTTCTTCTTTCGCAGCAGCAACAATCACATCTTTTTGATCTACAGCTTGTTTTTTCGCTCTTTCGATTAACTCTTGTGCTTCAACACGCGATTGTTTTAACATTTCACGTTGTTCTTCTACTAATTTCTTCGCTTCAGCGTTACTTCTTTCTGCAGCGTCGATTTCACTAGTAACATGCTCTTCACGTTCTTTCATAATTCCCATTAAAGGACCCCACGCAAATTTGCGTAGCATTACTAATAGAAGTAAGAAAATGAACAATGTATAAGCAATCGTTCCAAATGGAATGGCAGCCCCTAATAATAAAGTTGGCACAAGGATTCACTCCCTTCAAAATATCTAAATTGATCATATGAAAAAAAAAGACATACGTTTCGTTCATAAAGCAATGGCGAAGAAAGTTCAAAAAACACTCTTCGCCATCTATGTAAGGGGAGTCTCCCTTATTTGTTCATTACGATGAAAGCAATAACTACACCGATGATTGGAAGTGCCTCAACTAAAGCAACCCCGATGAACATAATTGTTTGAAGTGCGCCTTTTAATTCTGGTTGACGAGCAACACCTTCGATTGTACGTGATACGATAAGACCGTTACCAATACCTGCACCTAATGCTGATAAACCAATTGCAATTGCAGCTGCGATTACACCTAAACTCATTTAATTTGTCCTCCTTTGTATTATAAAAAAATAAATTTTTTCTTACTTAAATTATATTAATGGTCATGGCTTACTTTATGAGCCATATAAACCATCGTTAACATAACGAAAATAAATGACTGGATTGATCCAACGAATACACTGAATCCCATCCATGCTAACATCGGTACAAGCGCACCTAATGCTCCAAGAACTGATGCTCCGCCTAACTTAGCAAGTAATCCTAACAGGATTTCACCTGCATAAATGTTACCGAACAAACGAAGACCTAACGTTAATGTGTTAGCAAACTCCTCAATAACCTTTAATGGGAATAAGAATTTCATAGGTTGGAAATAACCTTTAACGTATTCTTTCGTACCCTTCATCTTAATTCCATAATAATGGGTGAGGGTAACTACCATCACGGCTAATGTTAATGTAACTGCTGGATCAGACGTTGGTGATCTCCACCATGCAATATGTTCGCCAGCCTCAACTGTTGAATACATGAATGGTAAACCAAGGAAGTTCGATACGATGATAAACATGATAAGCGTAACGCCAAGCGTTAAGAAACGTCCACCTGTTTTCCAGTCCATCGTACTATTGATAATCCCTTTCACGAAGTCAAACACCCATTCCATGAAATTTTGCATTCCTGTTGGGCGAAGAGCTAAGCTGCGAGTTCCTATAACTGCGATTAAGAAAACAATAACTGCTGCTACAGTAACCATCATAACTGATGACAAATCGAACGTTAAACCTAGAAATTCAACTAATTTACCGTGTTCCACTAGTAATTCACCTCTCTTCCCTGCTCTTATACTCTAAATAAAGAAAATCTATGATCATGACAAGATATCCTGTCAGCAATCCTACACCTAAGCCCCACATCGCAATTAACTCTTGATATTTGGCTGCAAATAAAATTAATAACCCAATTGTCGCGAATCTCGAATATGTACTTACCGCTGTTGCCTTAAACTTCACGTTTTCTCCATTCGTTACGCGATCTAACAGCTTGTCTGTTCTACGTGCAATGATGCGCAAACTAAGAAAACTGAAAATCGTTCCGATAATCAGCCCAAGAAATACATCCTTGTAAGAGGTGAATCCCCATCCTAGCACTAGAAGCGCAAGCAAGTAGTACATATATTTCTTTTGTCTTTGGACAAGTCCATGTACGTCTATCATCATTGCTCTCCCGAATAGTAATGTCGAATGAGTCGAATCATTGCGTATACCCCTGTTCCTAATCCTAGTAATAAACCTATAATAAGAAACAATGGAAACGTTCCAACCTTATTATCAATCCACTGCCCACCAAAGATTCCAATAAGAATAGAACCGACTAATTGAGCAAGAATTCCTGACATTAAAGCATAAGCTTTTATATGGCTGCGGTCGTTTTTTTGCAAGGATTCATCCCTCCAATATGTAACCCTCATTCACGATGTGTTAATAATAACTCATTTTTTTGCATAAATCCTATACAAAATAAAAAGTTTACATTTTCGTCACGGAATAGATGTATTTTTGTCACTGAAAGCCCTACCATCTATCCCCGTTGTTAGCATACAATAGGGTATTAACAGTGTCAACGAGAAATCGTAAAAAATCAAAAAATTTGAGTATTAGGCATTTCCTCCCAAAAATGAAAACGTTCCCCTTCTAAATACTGGTTAGAGATATGCAATTTCTAACAGTTTTCTCTTTATAATAGAAGGAAATGTTCACAAGTTTGTCACTATTATATTTTTAAGATATAACGCTTCCCTTCCATAATATAGTGCTCCTTAGACGTAAGACTTCTATATTATATGTGTTGTGTATGCAACTTATGTTGTATACACGTTGCATATTTATCCCCCTCCCCTGCCTGCATACCCGGGACAAAAAAAGACGAGTAGGGAATTCCCTCTCGTCAGTTGTCTTACTTCGTTCCGAATAAACGGTCACCAGCATCACCAAGACCTGGCACTACATAACCGTGGTCATTTAACTTTTCATCTAATGCTGCTACATAAATATCAACATCAGGATGCTCTTCTTGTACTACTTTTACTCCTTCTGGAGCAGCTACGATACACATTAATTTAATTTGTTTCGCACCGCGTTTTTTTAGAGAGTTAATTGCTTCAGCTGCAGAACCACCTGTTGCTAGCATCGGATCTAGTACGATAAAGTCACGCTCTTCTACATCCGTTGGAAGTTTCACATAGTATTCTACCGGTTGCAATGTTTCAGGGTCACGGTATAAACCAACGTGTCCTACTTTTGCTGCTGGAATTAATTTCAGAATTCCATCAACCATTCCTAAACCTGCACGTAAAATCGGAATTAAACCAAGTTTTTTACCAGCGATCACTTTTGTTGTCGCTTTACTTACAGGCGTTTCAATTTCAATGTCTTTAAGTGGAAGGTCGCGAGTAATTTCGAAAGCCATTAAGCTTGCTACTTCGTCCACTAATTCACGAAAATCTTTCGTACCTGTATTCTTATCGCGAATATATGTAATCTTATGTTGAATTAACGGGTGATCAAATACATACAGTTTTCCCATGTGAATCTCTCCTTTAGATGATATTCATGCGTTTGCACGCTTTTTTACACTATTTACGATTGTAAAGAAAACGCTACTAATATTCAAGGGCAAATTTGGCAAAATCATGATTTTACGATGAATCTATCTAGTATCTTTACCAATAATGGAAGCTGTATCCTTCATTATATCGCCAAAATTTATTCATCATTTGTATACATACTTTAAAAACAATATATGTCCTCAAAAAAGACTGCTAAAACAAGTACGTTTCAGCAGTCTTTTTCAATCTATTATAGATCTGTATACATTGGGAATTTGCTCGTTAACGCTTCTACACGCTTACGTGCTTCTTCTAATGCAGCTTCATTTTCATGATTTTTTAATGTATAAGCAATAAGTGCAGCAATTTCATCCATGTCTTCTAAACCGAAACCACGAGATGTTACAGCTGCCGTACCGATACGTACGCCACTTGTTACAAATGGGCTTGCTGTTTCAAATGGGATTGTATTTTTGTTCACTGTAATACCAACTTCATCTAATACGTGCTCTGCTACTTTACCTGTGATTTCTAAGTTACGAACATCAATCAAGATTAAGTGATTGTCTGTTCCACCAGAAACAAGTGTAAGTCCTTCTTTTTGAAGACCTTCAGCTAAGCGGTTCGCATTATTAATGATATTTTGTGCATATGTTTTAAAGTCATCTTGAAGCACCTCACCAAATGCAACAGCTTTTGCAGCGATTACATGCATAAGTGGGCCACCTTGAATACCAGGGAAAATTGATTTATCAATTTGTTTTGCAAATTGCTCTTCACATAAAATCATACCACCACGCGGGCCACGTAATGTTTTATGTGTTGTTGTTGTAACGAAATGTGCATGTGGTACTGGGTTTGGATGTAAACCAGCAGCTACTAAACCAGCGATATGTGCCATATCAACCATTAAGTATGCGCCCACTTCATCCGCAATCTCACGGAATCGTTTGAAATCGATAACACGAGGGTATGCACTTGCACCTGCTACGATTAATTTTGGTTTATGTTCTTTCGCTTTTGCTAATACATCATCGTAATTAATACGGTGAGAGTCAGCATCCACGCCATATTCTACGAAATTATATTGTACTCCACTGAAGTTAACAGGGCTTCCGTGTGTTAAGTGACCACCATGAGATAAATTCATACCAAGTACTGTATCGCCTTGCTCTAGAATTGTGAAATATACTGCCATGTTCGCTTGTGCACCAGAATGTGGTTGAACATTTACGTGCTCTGCACCGAAAATTTCTTTTACGCGATCACGTGCGATATCTTCTACTACGTCTACGTGTTCACAACCACCGTAGTAACGTTTTCCAGGATATCCTTCAGCATACTTATTCGTTAAAACAGAACCTTGCGCCTCCATTACTGCTTCACTTACGAAGTTCTCCGAAGCGATTAACTCAATCTTTGAACGCTGTCTTCCTAGTTCTGCCTCAATTGCAGCAAATACCTTTTCATCTTGACGTTTTAAATGATCCACCAAAATCCCCCTTTTCTGAACGAATTACATCAATTCCCAACAGTTTTTTCTTATTTATTCAGAAAAAACGAAAATTCAGGTTGTAATTCTTTCGAACCTTCATGTTTTCAACTACATTCTAACATGACTTTCTATATCATAAAAGAAAAAAAAGACCGAAAATCGGTCTTTTCTTTCTTCTATTATAAAGTCAGACAACATACCTTTTATCCTATGATAAAAAGCTGCTATATGACTTCCTCATTTTTCGCATTTAACGGCAAGTAATCGTTTCTTCCTCCGCTGCATAAACAGCACGTGCTCCACCTATTAGTTTTCCACGTGTTTTCGCCATCGTTACATGTGCATTTCCAATTTCCTTCACACTTGTACGAACTGGAACAGCTACATGCTTTAAATGCATACCAATAAATGTATCACCAATATCCATTCCAGCATCCGCTTTAATAAATTCAACTACTACCGGATCTTTCAAATTGTGATACGCATATGTCCCCAATGCACCACCTGCTGATCTAACAGGCGTAACTGTTACAATTTCAAATTGATATTTTATCGCTACTTCTCTCTCAACTACTAAAGCACGGTTTAAATGCTCGCAACATTGGAACGCTAACGCAATACCTGTTTGCTCTTGAAATTGTTTTAACTCAGAAAAAATCGCCTCTGCTACTTCCATCGTTCCTGATGTTCCAATTCTTTCTCCTAGCACTTCGCTCGTGCTACACCCCACTACAAAAATTTGACCACTTTGCAATGAAGCTTGTTCTTGGAAATCAGAAAGCGATATTTGTAGCTGTTCTCTTACCTTTACGATTTCTGTCATTACGCCTCTTCCTTTCACAGGTTGGTTCACCAAATTATATTTCACACTACTGATAGTTAGAATCTATTACTTTGTTTCGTATGTTTTAATTTTTCCTACGCGGTTTTCGTGACGGCCACCTTCATAGTCAGTTGTTAACCAAATTTTTGCGATATCACGCGCTAGACCAGCACCAATTACACGCTCGCCCATTGCTAGCATGTTAGTGTCATTATGCTCTCTCGTTGCTTTCGCACTGAAAGTATCATGAACTAACGCACAACGAATACCGTTTACTTTGTTTGCCGCGATTGACATACCGATGCCTGTCCCACAAACTAAAATACCACGATCAACTTCACCATTTGCTACCATTTCCGCTGCTGGAAATGCAAAATCAGGGTAATCAACTGAACCAGCTTCACATTCACAACCTAAATCAATATATTCAATATTTAATTCTTCTAATAAACTTACAAGTTCTTTACGGATATTCATACCGCCGTGATCAGATGCTATTACTACTTTCATTTTTACCCCTCCAAAGTTTCAATCAATTATCTTCATTTCACATTCGCTACCTCAATAGGACGAAGTGATCTCCAATATCGTATTATACACGAAACATCAACCCTCTGAATGTTTTTTCAGTAAAGTTTGTACAAGTTTTTCCATCTCATCTAACGTTTCTTTATAAATAGAAAGCGATCCTCCAAAAGGATCTGAAATGTCTTTACCTATACCTTCAGTTAGTCCATATAATGTATTCAACTTCTTTTCAACACTCGGATAGTGACCAAGTACAATTTGCTTATGATTTTCCGTCATCGTTACGACAATATCAGCCCAATCAAGCAAAGCTTCATTTACCTGCTGCGCGGCATGATCGATTGAAATTCCTTTTTCAGCTAAAGCTTCCTTCGCATATATCGATGCATCGCTTCCAGGATAGGCGAAAACACCAGCAGATTGCACTTCAAACTTATCTCCTCCATGATGACGAAGTAACGCCTCAGCCATCGGACTACGACATGTATTGCCAGTGCAAACAAATAACACTCGTTTCATCCAAACCCACCCCTTATATTGTATCTTTTCCCTTTAATAATAGCTTACATTAGGATGGAACAAAAGAAATGTGAATATACAAAAGGCGCATTTTTCTAAGAAAAATGCGCCTATCCACATATATGTGAAACCCTATTTCCAAGTGCCTAGAGTATTTTAACATACCTACTAAACATACAACAAAAAATAAGGAATCCATTTCATATGAAACGGATTCCTTTTATACAACAATTATTTCATTGTAACTTTCATTACTTCTGTTGAACCTTTTGTAGCTGTTACACCTACAGTTGTCTTAATAGACTCAGCTGCATCTGTGTTTGTAATAACGATTGGAGTAATCGTGCTTTTCGCTTTTTCACGGATTAATTCTAAGTCGAATGAGATTAATTTATCTCCAGCTTTTACAGCTTGTCCTTCAGAAACGTGAGCTTCGAAACCTTCACCTTCCATTTTTACAGTTTCTAATCCAACGTGGATTAAAATTTCTGTACCGTTTTTCGCTTTAATTCCGATAGCATGTTTCGTGTGGAATAATTGTACGATTTCACCATCAACTGGAGATACAACTACACCTTCAGTAGGATCGATTGCAACACCGTCACCCATCATACGACCAGCGAATACTGGATCTGGTACTTCTTCAATATTTTTCACTGCTCCAGTTAATGGAGCTACAATTGTTTCTTCATTTGTTTTTGAACCAAGACCGAATAATTTTTTAAACATAGGATAGTCCTCCTTATAATTTACCTAAAAGTTTATAGGGCAATCCCTAGTAAAGCTCGGGATACATGTAAGACTTCATACTTCGAATATTATACTGTAAAAACGCTTTCGAAATAAATTACGTCATTACTAATAGACTCTTATTGTAGCGCTTCACAAAATTCCAGTCAATTCTGATTGTCTGAATAACAATAAGAAGTTAACTTCTACTTATATTTTCTCTTTTTTCGCCCAACTTGTCTAGAGGTCTTTACTACATTTTATTTTTTGTCGTTAATTTGTAAAATTTAATTCAAACTTTTTTCGAAATTAACTTGACTAAAGTAAGTAACTATTTTATTATTACTTACATAAGGTAAGTTAATAAACTTTCAGGAGGTTTTCAAAAATGATGGATTTCGGTCTTCTTATTATTCGTCTTATTATAGGAATTACATTCATGGGTCATGGTGCTCAAAAATTATTCGGTTGGTTCGGTGGTTATGGCTTAAAAGGAACAGGCGGTTGGATGGAATCAATCGGTTTACGCCCTGGTGTATTTATGGCATTTATGGCTGGTGCAACTGAATTACTAGGTGGTTTCTTATTCGCATCAGGTATTTTCACTGTAATTGGTTCATTATTTATCGTTGGAACAATGTTAATGGCAATCTTCACTGTTCACGGAAAAAATGGTTACTGGGTAACACAAGACGGATTTGAATATAATTTAATGTTAATCGCTGTCGCTGTTGGTGTCGCTTTAATCGGGCCTGGCGCATACGTTTTACTTTAATATTTATCTCAATTTCAAGATGTTTACTTAAAAAGAGATTACTTCAGTATAATTGAGGTAATCTCTTTTTTACATCATTAAAAAAATATTATTTCCAGCAGGAGTTTCCCACTAACATCTTGTAAACAAACAATAAGTCGTCATATTCAGAAGGGAGATTTTAAACATGTTATCAATTAATCCAAATGAACAAACGGAAAAAGAGAATTACAAATTATTAACGGGCAGCATTATTCCACGTCCCGTCGCATTCGTTACTTCTATAACAAAAGACGGTGTATTAAATGGAGCGCCTTATAGTTATTTCAATATTGTTGCTGCTAATCCACCACTTATTTCAGTTTCTGTACAACGAAAAGCAGGAACACCGAAAGATACTTCCCGAAACGCAATGGAACAAGGAGAGTTTGTTGTACATATTTCTGACGAATCTTACATAGAAGCGATTAATGAAACAGCAGCTAACCTTCCGCCAAACAAGAGTGAAATCGAACTAGCAAAACTAACACCAATTAAAAGTGACGTCATCTCTGTTCCAGGTGTGAAAGAAGCGAACATTCGAATGGAATGCGTATTAGAACGCGCAATTCCTCTTGGCGGAACGGAAGACTCACCAGCTTGCGATCTACTAATCGGACGCATCGTTCGTTTCCACGTCGCAGAACACCTATACGAAAAAGGCCGCATTCACGCAGAAGGACTAAAACCAGTAAGCCGTCTAGCAGGACACAACTACGCAAAACTAGGAGAACAATTTGAATTAGTGAGGCCAGTTTAAAAGCAGAAGCGGCTCGCTCAGAATGGGAGGGGGATGGAGCTTCTGACGTAGAGGCGCTTTTTGCCTCGTAGGAAGACGCGAAGCCACCGACCATTCTAGCCGCTGGAGCTGGATATATTTTAAAGCGGAAGCGGCTCGTTCAGAATCGCAGAGCATTGGGGCTCTCGACCTTGAAGCGCTTTTTGCTTCATGCCGAGAGCGAAATGACCGGAGATTCTAGTCGCTGGAGCTGGATATATTTTAAAGCGAAGGTAACTTAATTACTTCCATCACTCAATGATAAAATCCCCCGCTAAGAAGCGGGGGATTTTATTTTTATAATTCTTCCTTCTTTTCCTCTAAAGTAGGCAATTTCTCTTTTTTCGGTTTCCCAAGCTTAATTACTAAGAAATATAGGGAAAGTAATGTAATAAGAAAAACAATTAAAAACGGGTATGGAGAATAAAAAGTACGCGCTGCCTCAGTCTTCCCCGCAACAAACTTCAATGACTCGATATCTAAAAACTCAGCAAACATTTGTACACCGAGCATACTAAACCAAAAAACAAAAAAACTAATAATAATACCAAAAACTTGCTTCAATCTCGTCATTCATCTCATCCTTTCTATATCTGTAATTTTTAGTGCAATAAATATAGTACAAACAAAATATGCACAGAAAGGAACCATCTCACCATTCACGAATTGACTTAATCCAACCTAACATCGAAATTTGCAAAATAATACCCCAAATTATAAGTCTTCTTAGCCATCGAGGAAAGAAGGTTAAAAACTTAACATACCATTCCAATAGCGTGTTCATAATTCCCTCCTACATAAAATTATATAGGAAAAAGGATATATAATCCAAATCCAACCAGAATGATACCACCTACTATCTCACCATATGTACCGAGTATACCTTTCGCATGTCTACCAATTAATAAACCAAACCACGCTAATAACATGCTAATAAATCCAAAAAGTAATATTGTAATGATCGTCTGTGCTCCGTAAATACCAAGACTAAGGCCTACCGAAAAACTATCTATACTGACGCCAAATGCAAATAAAAATAAACTAATTCCAATAGGAGCTGTTCTAGTCTCTTCATTTTCTAAAATAGACGAATATATGATATAAAACCCTAGCCCAATTAATAAAATAGCACCTGCAAAATGTGCAATATCCCCATACTTCTCTGATAAAAAACGACCTAATACCATTCCTATAAATGGCATGATAATATGAAAAATCCCTATCGTCATACCGATATACAGGATTTGTCTTAACTTTAAGGTCATCATCCCCATACCAAGACTCACCGAGAACGCATCCATCCCTAAGGCGAATGCCATAATTATTAAAGGTATTAGCTGTTCAAACGTCATTCATGTCCCTCCTCGGACGTGCTACTTCAAAATATGCTTATCCGAGGAGAAATATTCTGTTTGCTAATCGTACCTTATCATTCAGTAATAATATGATGTCCTGCTGCTTTTGTTAAGCGATTCATAATTGCATTCCCTATTCCGTCATTCGGGAACGACTCACTAAAAATAACATCCACTTCACTTGCATCAAACGTTCTAAGTACATCATATAATTTGGTCGCAACGCTAGCTAAATCACTTCGCATACCACAAGATAATACGACATCTGCACTATATACATGCTGATACTCTTCTGTCGTTAATACACCTACTTTAAATCCTTCTTCCTTCTTCTTATCCACAAGACGCTGAATAAACTCACGTGATCCTTCAACAATACTAAGTGGCGCTTTCGGTGCATAATGTGTATATTTCATTCCAGGTGATTTCGGTTTTTCCTTCTCATCCTTTAAAGCTGGATCTAAAGAAACAGTACCTATTACTGCTTCCAATTGTTCTTTCGTAATCCCGCCTGGACGTAAAATTGTTGGAATCTCACTTGTACAATCGATTACAGTTGATTCAACGCCTACTCCCGTTGCCCCACCATCAACAATACCTGCAATCTTTCCATTCAAATCTTCATATACGTGAGAAGCTAATGTCGGGCTTGGACGCCCTGAACGATTCGCACTCGGTGCTGCAACCGGTACATTCGCCTCCTCAATAAGAGCGAGCGCTACTGGATGATCCGGCATTCTTACTCCAACCGTATTAAGACCTGCCGTCACCTTCTCAGAAATACCTTCTTTTCTTGGCAAAATAATCGTTAATGGTCCTGGCCAAAAGTGTTCCATTAACTTCTCCGCAACCGGTGGAATTTCATTTACAATCCCATCTAACTGAGATTTTGTACCTATGTGAACAATAAGTGGATTATCACTTGGTCTCCCTTTTGCTTCAAAAATTTTCGCAATTGCTTCATCATTCATCGCGTTTGCACCTAGCCCATATACCGTTTCCGTAGGGAAGGCAACCGCTTCGTTTTCTCTTAATAGTCTTGCTGCTTCTTGTAACTGTGGATAATATTTTTTTCTTTCCACAACATTATCCACAACCCACATATTTGTGTGCATTTTTTTCCACGTCCTTTTCTACCCTGAAATACTTGTCTATTTTTAGTTTACTATGAGATTTATCCAAAAGACAAACAAGGTTTATCCACAAAATGTGGATAAACCTAATTAATCCGTGGATAACTTTGTGAATAGCTGACAATTTAGTATTATTGCATTCGGCTCTTTTATATTTTTACAAAAGTGTTCTAGCTGTCGAATTCCCTCTGGCACTTTCTCTCTCTCTATAGTGACAAAGTCAAAAAACTGAAAGATTGTTATAGATTGTGGATGATTTGTTAGTAAGTACAATTGTCGAATATTTTTTTCTTTCATATACTGCAAAAACATTTCAAAAAAATATAAGAAAGTCTGTTTATCCACATGAGGTGTGAATAAACAAGAACGAATAAGTGCATTTTCTTCACTTTGTTCATATCCAATTACAGCTCGTATTTCTTCCGCCTCTTCCAAAATCATAAATTGTGCGTATAACTCATTTATTTTATCATCTTTTTTATTAGCTTGTCCGAAAAAAGAATGTAATCTTTCTACATCCTCTTTCGTAGCAAAATACACTTTCTTCATAATAAATCCCTCCTCATCTTTATATATGAGAAGAGACTTGTTAATAGTACTATTTAGAAAATAAAGATGTAAAAGCTTCTACAATAAATAATTTAACTTCTGGCTTTTTTTCTTCCTCTTCTACATGTACATACTCATTTTGTTTTTCTTGCTTTTTCTCCACAGGATTCTCCACTTTTTCCACTGTTTTTGTTTCTTCTTTACTTACAGGCTGTTCTTCTACTTTTATTTCACTTTTTACTACTTTCTTTTCAGAAGCTGTTACCTTTTTTGCTACTTCCTGTTTTACAACTTTCTTTTCCTTCACCTTATCCTCTTCTATCTTTGGTGAATCAACTATATCCCCTTCAGCTTGTTCCACTTGATCTTCTTCAGGAGATTCAGCCTTCACAACATGCTCTTCTTTTCTTACAGCTGTACCACTTGAAAAATCTAAGAAACACATTGGAGGAAATAACACACACCACCAATTCGCCCCTTCACCTTTTCCAATTGTAATGAGTACCGCTTCATATTCTCCTGCTGGATAAATAAAATTCCCATATACCTTTGTAGGAAACTTTACATTCTTACCAAATTTCACTTGGAATGACTCTGTACTGCCTTCCTTTTTTAGCGTGTTTTTCACTGTTTTTTCGATTTCTGGAATATGACTTTGAATTACCTTTCGCGCCTCTTCAAATGACGTTAAATCTGCTACCCATCCATCAATTTGCGCTTTTACTTCATCGCGTACTTTACGCTTTAACGCCTGATCTTTATCTGAATCACTATTTGCTAAAATTCTTAATCGAACGGCCTCTTTCGGAATAACAGAAGGCCCTTTCGCATCAGCTTTCATATATCCAAACTGCACAAGTAACTGTGCACCGATTAATAATAGAAGAAGATAAGCAATAACTTGTTTTTTCATTTCCTCCACCGTCCCCTCTACAAACAGTGTGGACAGACTTTCATCTTTCTAAACTATTAAATTCAAAATCTATATGAATTTTCCCCACAAAAAATAGAGTAAGGCGTGAACCTTACTCCATCTCTGCAAATACCATACGATCTTTTCCGTTAATATCAAAAACAACTTCAACATGAGCATGCGGAAAGGCTTGTTGTAACAATTCCTTTACATCCTCACCTTGCCCTACTCCAATTTCAAATGCCACAATTGCTTTCTTCTGCAACACGTTCGGCAATTCTTCCATAAAACGGCGATAGAAATCTAATCCATCTTCACCGCCAACAAGTGCTCTCTTTGGTTCATGCTCTTTCACAACAGGAGAAAGACCACGCCAATCCTCTTCTGGTATATATGGAGGGTTTGAAACGACAACATCTAACTTTTGATCTATTTTATAAAATGGTGACAATAAATCACCGTGATAGAACGTTATTTCTGCACCCAAAGATTTTGCATTTTCTTTTGCAACTTCAATCGATTCTCTTGCAATATCTACCGTATACAC
This sequence comes from Bacillus sp. EKM202B, assembly GCF_011066025.1. Lineage (NCBI taxonomy): Bacteria > Bacillati > Bacillota > Bacilli > Caryophanales > Bacillaceae > Bacillus > Bacillus sp. EKM202B. Next base: position 73,240 of record NZ_JAAMNK010000019.1, read on the forward strand.
ATGAAGATTTTTATTTTCTAAAGCGAGCGTAATAGAAATTGCTCCACTACCTGTACCAATATCCGCTACATGAAGTTTCTCATTACCAAAGTGACGCTCAATTCGCTCTAGCACTCCTACTATAAGCTCTTCCGTTTCAGGCCTTGGTATTAATACCTCTTCATTCACAAAAAACGAGCGTCCATAAAACATTTCATAACCGAGCATATATTGGATCGGAATACCTTTCACATGCTTGTGGATAAATTCTGCAAAACTTTTCTCTTGTTCCGCGGTTATCTCTTCACGCATATTCATGAGCATTCCTGTTCTGTTCGTCTTTAATACATGACAAAGGACAAGTTCTCCCGCATTTTCATCTCGTCCATTTTCCTGTAAAAAAGAAGAAGCCCATTTCAGGGCTTCATAGACACGCATTACTCAGCTGCCTCCATCTTTTGCGCCTGATCTTCCATCACTAAGGCATTGATGAAATCATCTAACTTACCTTGTAGGATTTGATCTAGCTTTTGAATCGTTAAGCCGATTCGATGGTCAGTAACACGGTTTTGCGGGAAGTTATACGTACGAATACGCTCTGAACGGTCTCCCGTACCAACAGCTTGTTTACGGTTTTGATCGTACTCAGCTTGCGCTTCTTGTCTGAATTTATCATAAACACGTGCACGTAATACTTTCATTGCTTTTTCTTTATTCTTAATCTGTGATTTCTCATCCTGACAAGATACAACTACACCAGTCGGTAAATGCGTTAAACGTACCGCTGACATCGTTGTATTAACGCTCTGTCCACCAGGACCACTAGAAGCAAATGTATCAACACGAACATCTTTTTCATGAATAGTAATTTCTACTTCTTCTGCCTCTGGTAATACAGCTACAGTTGCTGTAGATGTATGAATACGTCCACCAGATTCCGTTTCAGGAACACGTTGTACACGGTGAGCACCATTCTCGAATTTCAGCTTCGCGAAAGCACCTTTACCGTTAATCATAAAGATAATCTCTTTATATCCACCTAACTCTGTATAGCTCGCCTCGATAATTTCAGTTTTCCAACCTTGCACCTCAGCATAACGGCTATACATACGATATAAATCACCAGCAAATAAAGCTGCCTCATCACCACCAGCAGCACCACGAACCTCCACAATAACGTTTTTATCATCATTAGGGTCTTTTGGAACAAGTAAAATTTTCAGACGTTCTGATAATGTTTTCTCTTGTCCTTCTAATTCAGAGACTTCTTCCTTAACCATTTCACGCATATCAGCGTCTAACTTATCTTCTAACATTGCTTTTGCATCTCGTAATTGCTCACGAACATCTTTATACTCACGGTACACCTCTACCGTTTCTTGCATATCAGATTGTTCTTTTGAATACTCACGAAGCTTATTTGTATCGCTAATAACCTCTGGGTCACTTAACAATTCATTTAACTTCTCATAACGATCTTCTACAGCTTGCAAACGATCTAACACATCATTCACCTCTACATCCTAGTATCTAATACAAATAGTATATGGTACTTACTCAAAAAAACGCAAATTATATTTAAAAGCGCAAGCGGCTCGCTCAGAATCGCAGGCCATTGGAGCTCTCGACCTTGAAGCGCTTTTTGCTTCGAGCGAGAGAGCGAAATGGCCGGAGATTCTAGCCGCTGGAGCTAGATAATATATTTAAAAGCGGAGCCGACTGCTTAGGTCCAGTGGCTAAGGTTCTCTCGCACAGAAGACGCTTTTTGTCTTCTCGTGTGGGAGGTTCTTAGACGTAAGGACCTAGGAGGCGGAGCTAGATAATATATTTAAAAGCGCAAGCGGCTTGCACCACTCATTCTCTCTATTTTGAAAAAAACCCGCCCTACAAAGCGAGTTTTACTTATTTTTGTTTGCAGGAACTGCATGACAATGACGACAACGTGGTTCGTACGATTCTGAAGCTCCAACTAAAATAATCGGATCATTAAATGCCGCCGGCTCTCCATCAATTAATCGTTGTGTACGACTTGCCGGAGATCCACATGTAGAACATACTGCTTGCAGTTTTGTTACGTGTTCAGCAATCGCCATCAGCTGAGGAACTTGTCCAAATGGTAGACCACGGAAATCTTGGTCTAAACCAGCTACAATGACACGATAGCCACGATTTGCCAATACTTGCACCACTTCCACAATGTCCCCATCAAAAAATTGCACCTCATCGATTGCAATAACATCCAACTCTTCTGTAATATGTTCAAATATATCCTTTGAAGCTGAAACAGGAACTGCTTTTACCTTTAATCCGTTATGTGATACAACATCTTCTTCACTATAACGATTATCAATACATGGTTTAAATACAATTGCATGTTGTTTCGCAAATTGCGTGCGGCGCACACGGCGGATTAGCTCTTCTGATTTACCAGAAAACATACTACCACAAATCACTTCAATCCAGCCATTTTGATTTATTAAGTACATGAAGCTCTCCTTTCATCTACTTTTTAGTTAAAAGTAGGGTAAAGGTATAATATTTTCGCAAAAAAAACAGACAAGCGAATACATACACTTGCCTGTTTTATGTTTTTATTACTTGATACCGTATTTCTTATTGAAGCGATCAACGCGTCCGTCTGCAGTAGCAAACTTCTGACGTCCAGTGTAGAATGGGTGAGAATCAGAACTGATCTCAACTTTTAGTAATGGATAAGTGTTACCATCTTCCCACTCAACAGTTTCGCTAGAGCCTTTAGTAGACCCGCTTAAGAATTTGAAGCCTGTGTTTGTGTCCATGAATACAACTTTCTTGTAATCTGGGTGAATTCCTGCTTTCATTCTTTTCATCTCCTTCCGCCCTGAATCATTTTCGAAACAGAGTTTTTCATCTTCAGCTGCATACACAACTATATTGATGAAACACATATGATGAAATTATAACAAGGCTAACTTCATTTTGCAACTACCTGTTTTTGTCTTTTTAAATTAAAAGTGGAGACGGCTCGTTCAGCTCTGACTGGCTAAGGTTCTCTCGCACAAAAGGTGCTCTTTACCTTTAGTGCGGGAGGTTCTTAGACACGAAGAGCTAGCCGTCGGAACTAGATACAATTTAAAAGCAGAAGCGGCTCGTTCAGAATCGAGGACACTTCAAACTCTCGACCTTGAAGCGCCTTTTGCTTCGAGCGAGAGAGTGAAATGACCGGAGATTCTAGCCGCTGGAGCTGGATATTATCTTAAAGTGGAGGTGGCTTGCTTAGCTCTGGTTAAGGTTCTTTCGCCCTAAAGGTGCTTTTTACCTTTCGGGCGGAAGGTTCTTAGATGCGAAGAGCTAGCCGCCAGAACTGGATACAATTTAAAAGCGCAAGCGGCTCGTTCAGCTCTGACTGGCTAAGGTTCTCCCACTTACTTCTCCCTTTAACATCACCTAAAAAACATAAAAAAACTCGCTTACTACGAAATAAGCGAGTCCCAATCTTTTCCCTTTACTTAGTTGTTACATACCTTTTTGAGTCTGCAACAATGTTTTGTAAAAATTCTTCATTTGTCTTTGTTTGACGAAGTTTACGTAAGAAACCTTCAACGAAGTCTGGTGTATCACGCATTGTTTTACGAATACCCCACAACTTGTCTAAATGCTCTTTCGGAATTAATAGATCTTCTTTACGCGTACCAGAACGACGAATATCAATCGCTGGGAAGATACGACGCTCAGCTAATGAGCGATCTAAGTGAAGTTCCATATTTCCAGTTCCTTTAAATTCCTCGTAAATTACATCGTCCATACGAGACCCTGTATCAACAAGCGCTGTTGCTAAAATCGTTAAGCTACCGCCCTCTTCAATATTACGCGCAGCCCCAAAGAAACGCTTCGGTCTATGGAAAGCCGCTGGGTCGATACCACCCGATAATGTTCTACCACTTGGGGGAATAACGAGGTTGTAAGCTCGCGCTAAACGGGTAATACTATCCATTAAAATGATAACGTCTTTTTTGTGCTCTACAAGACGCATTGCACGTTCTAACACAAGTTCAGCTACTTTAATATGATTTTCTGGTACTTCATCAAAAGTAGAACTTACAACATCGCCCTTAACAGAACGTTCAATGTCTGTTACTTCCTCTGGACGCTCATCAATTAGAAGCACAATTAATTCTGCTTCTGGATGATTTGTTGTAACACTGTGTGCAATTTCTTTTAATAGACTTGTTTTACCCGCCTTTGGAGGCGCAACAATTAAACCACGTTGTCCAAATCCAACTGGTGCGATTAAATCCATGATGCGTGTCGGTAACTTTTTCGGTTCCGTTTCCAATTTCATTTGGCGATCTGGGTATAATGGTGTTAATGCAGGGAAATGCACACGCTCTTTTGCTGACTCTGGATCATCTCCGTTTACAGCTTCAACTTGTAATAATCCAAAATAGCGTTCATTTTCTTTCGGAGGTCGTACTTTACCAGAAACCTTATCTCCATTACGTAAGTCGAAACGACGAATTTGCGAAGCTGAGATATAAATATCTTCTGAGCTTGGAGAATAGTTGATAGGACGTAGGAATCCAAATCCTTCTGATTGAATAATTTCTAATACGCCTTCCATGAAAAAGAAACCTTCTTTTTCTGCTCGAGCTTTTAAAATGGCGAAGATTAATTCTTTTTTCGTTAATTTGCTATAATACGAAATCTTAAATTCTTTCGCAAGCTCGTATAACTCTTTTAATTTCATGTTTTCTAATGCTGCAATTGACAAATTCATTCAGACACCACACTTTAACGTTATTCTCTTTTCACATGGGTAAAGGGAAAAAATACGGAAGGCAAATAATTAATAATGAAAGGCAATAAGTTCAAGTAGGGTAATATTCACTATTGTAACCCTTTTATCTAGTTTTAATCAATACGTTGGGACACAAATACAATAAGCGAAGACAAGAAAATTTGTCTTCGCTTATTATTTAATCTAGTTTTAACAACTAGAATGGTCGGTAGCTTTGCTTCTTCCATTCTGAACGAGCCGCTTGCACTTTTTATTTAATAACCAAGTTCGGTTTTTTATTTAAACTATGGCGTCCGTCTACGAAACGTACTGTACCTGATTTTGCACGCATAACAAGAGATTGTGTTGTTCCAACGCTACCTTTAAATTGAACGCCTCGTAGCAATTCTCCGTCTGTTACACCTGTTGCTGCAAAGATTGCATCGTCACCCTTTACTAAGTCTTCCATACGAAGGATACGATTTATATCTTCAATACCCATTTTTTTACAACGAGCTAATTCAGCTTCATTTTGAGGAAGAAGCTTTCCGTGGATTTCTCCACCTAAACATTTTAATGCGACAGCTGCTAATACTCCTTCAGGAGCCCCACCAGAACCGAATAAAATATCTACACCTGTACGGTCAAATGCTGTATTGATTGCTCCAGCTACATCTCCATCGTTAATCAATTTAATACGAGCACCAGCTTTACGAATTTCTTCGATAATTGCTTGATGACGTGGACGGTTTAAAACTGTTGCTACAACATCTTCAATATCCTTGTTTTTTGCTTTCGCAACTGCACGTAAGTTATCAATAATAGGTGCATCAATATCAACGGCTCCAACTGCTTCTGGACCAACCGCGATTTTATCCATGTACATGTCAGGAGCATGTAACAAATTACCATGATCTGCAATTGCAATAACGGCAAGTGCATTCCATCCGCCAGCTGCTACAATGTTTGTCCCTTCTAAAGGATCAACTGCAACGTCTACGCGCGGGCCATACCCTGTACCTAATTTCTCTCCGATATACAGCATTGGCGCTTCATCCATCTCACCTTCACCAATTACAACTGTACCTTTCATCGGAATTGTATCAAATACATCACGCATAGCAGACGTTGCTGCACCGTCTGCTTCATCCTTTTTCCCGCGTCCCATCCAACGCGCTGATGATAATGCTGCAGCCTCTGTTACACGTACTAACTCCATAGATAAACTTCTTTCCACGATAATCCCTCTCCTTTAAGCCTTTATACTTCTGCCGTATTTTGTGAACTTTATTTTTCTATAAAGTGTACTTCCGCAAATAGTGATACTTCGCTCCCCACTTGCGGAAGTATCACTTATGCGTTCTTCATCTCTTCAATTTCTTGCTCTGTCATTTGTTCTCGCCAAATGTTTGCACCAAGCCCTTTAAGCTTGTCTACTATATTTTCATAACCTCGATCAATATGCTCAAGTCCGGTTACTTCTGTAATTCCATCCGCCATTAATCCTGCAATAACAAGCGAAGCCCCAGCTCGTAAGTCACTCGCCTTTACTTTTGCACCTTGTAATAAAACAGGACCAGTTACAATTGCCGAACGACCTTCTACTTTAATTTGTGCATTCATACGACGTAATTCATCAATATGTTTGAAACGAGCACCGTAAATTGTATCCGTTACAACTCCCGTCCCGTGCGCCTTTGTTAAAAGCGTCGTAAACGGCTGTTGTAAATCTGTTGCGAAACCTGGATATACAAGCGTTTTTATATCAACTACTTTTAACCTTCTATTACCGTTCACTGTAATTTGATCATCGTTCGTTTCAACTTGAACACCAGCTTCTCTTAGCTTTGCAGTAACTGACTCTAAATGCTGAGGAATAACATTATCAACTGTTACTTCTCCTCCTGATGCCGCTCCTAAAATCATATACGTACCAGCCTCAATACGATCTGGAATGATAGTATGGTGACAACCATGCAGTGAGTCCACACCATCAATTCGGATTACATCTGTACCAGCACCTTTAATGCGTGCTCCCATGCTTGTTAACAATGTAGCTACATCAATAATCTCGGGTTCTTTCGCTGCATTTTCAATAATAGTTCTACCTTTCGCTCGGACAGCTGCTAGCATAATATTAATCGTAGCCCCTACACTAACAACGTCTAAATAAATACGTGCCCCGCGCAATTCATCTGCTCTTAAATAGATAGCACCTTGTTCATTCGTAACATGTGCACCTAACGCTTCAAACCCTTTAATATGCTGATCAATCGGCCTCGGTCCTAAATGACATCCACCTGGAAGCCCAATAACAGCTTTTTTAAAACGACCAAGCATCGCACCCATTAAATAATAAGAAGCACGCAACTTTTTCACTTTTCCATTTGGTAAAGGCATCGCAACCATGTTAGAAGGATCGACTACCATCTCTTCCTCCTGCCCATATGTTACTTTCCCTCCAATTTCCTCTAGTAAGTCTCCTAACATTTTCACGTCCGAAATATTAGGAACTCCACCAATGGTTACTGGAGTATCTGCTAAAATTGTCGCTGGAATTAGTGCAACAGCGCTGTTTTTCGCACCACTCACTCGAATTGTTCCATTTAAAGCTCTTCCGCCTTCAATTAGCAATTTTTCCATATTGAGCTCCCTTCTTGTGAATGTATTTACCTTCTAAATTCTTTATAAAAAGAATTAGAAGATTCCCCTTAAGAATCTCAATCACTCTTTCCATCCCAAAACTCAATAAATAGGAAACCATTATCTCCATTTCTCCTATATTCCGAATAGATAAAGATTAACTATTCATCGAGCAAAATTTATCAATTTAGATACGTTATCACATTTATTAATAGGACTATGCACATTATTTTCTATTTCAAAAACGAAATGATAAAAATCTTTAGACTTGTTCACGCTTTCATTATACAACGAAAGGAAACCGTCTAAAAGACTAGACGGTTTCCAAAACGGAATTTTATTCTTACGCTTTACCGTTAGAACCGAATTCGCGAATTTTACCAGCAACAGTTGCTTTGATAGCTTCGCGGCCAGGTCCAATATATTTACGAGGATCGTAAACTTCTTGATCTTTGTTTAATGCTTCACGAACAGCTTTTGTAAACTCAATTTGGTTCTCAGTGTTTACGTTAATTTTTGAAGTACCTAAAGAAATAGCTTTTACGATATCAGCAGTTGGGATACCAGTACCACCGTGTAATACTAAAGGTACGCCAGTGAAGTCGCGAACTTGCTCCATTTCTGCGAATCCTAAGTTAGGCTCACCTTTGTAAGGACCGTGTACAGAACCTAAAGCTGGAGCTAGGCAGTCGATGCCAGTTGCTTCAACAAGGTGCTTACACTCTGCAGGATCAGCGTAAATTACGCCTTCAGCGATGATATCATCTTCTTGTCCGCCAACTGTTCCAAGCTCAGCTTCAACAGATACGTTACGAGCGTGTGCGTATTCTACCACTTTTTTAGTAGTTTCAACGTTTTCTTCGAATGGGTGGTGAGAAGCGTCAATCATTACAGATGTGAAACCTGCATCGATTGCTTCTTTACATTTTTCGAAGCTTGAACCATGGTCAAGGTGAATCGCTACAGGAACAGTAATGTTCATTTCTTCGATTAAAGCTTTAACCATAGCTACAACTGTTTTGAAACCAGTCATATGACGAGCTGCACCCTCAGATACACCTAGGATTACAGGAGATTTTTCTTCTTCCGCAGCAGCTAAGATAGCTTGAGTCCACTCTAAGTTGTTCATGTTGAATTGACCAACTGCGTATTTTCCTTCTAGTGCTTTGTTTAGCATTTCTTTCATAGAAACTAAAGGCATGGTGAATCCTCCTAAAAAACGTTTTTTGTATCCGATAAATTCTTATCGCTGGTAGTATGACCAGAATAAGGTAAAATATGTATATTTACATACCGGACTTTTTTCTACACTCAATAGGATAACAACTTGTACTCAAAAACTCAACTGTATTCACCTGCTCAATAGTCCATGTAAACGCTTTTTTCCATATTTTTTATAAAAAATTCATTTTTTACGCCTCTACAGCAAGCTCATTTCTCACCGCTTGACGAATTTCATCAATATCAAATGGTTTAGCAAAGTGCATTAAAGCTCCTAAATCTTTTGCCTCTTGGATCATATCAAGCTCTCCATAAGCAGTCATTAAAATTACTTTAATACTCTCATCAATTTCTTTTACATGCTTTAAAATCTCTATACCATCCATACCTGGAATTTTCATATCTAACACAACTAAATCTGGATTATCTTTTTTCACGATATCTAAAGCTTGAAATCCATTCGCTGCTTGGAACGTCTGATAACCTTCTTTTTGGAACACTTCATGTAATAACACACGAATGCCATATTGATCATCAACGATTAAAATTTTCCCTTCCATAACTCCCAACCTTTCTGTATAAATACAAGATTTAAAGCTTCTTATATCTTAACGATTTATTTTCGCTATTCTTTGGCAAATTCCTTCCTATTCTTTCTTATTTTACCGTTTCCTTTTTTGTTATGCTACCCTACGATTTCACCTTTCTAAAAAAATACACTATAATGAAAGCCGGCGAACACGTACGAAGGGAGTAACATTATGTTAAAAATTTTTTCGACTCAATTAAGTGGTTATTTCTCCAGAGTTTCTCAAAAAGAGGAAATGAATATAGAAGATAGCGCTCGTCTACTTGCTCAAGCATTAGTTGGCGATGGCTTCATTTATTTACATGGTACAAATGAAATGGATGGCGTTGTTGCTGAAGCACTATTCGGTGCTGAACCAATGCAGCAAGCGAAACGTTTATTTGAAAATGATAAAGAAGCAGAAGTAACTTCTGCAGACCGTGTACTTCTTATTAGCCGTTTTTCAACAGATGAAGAAGCGGTAAGTATTGCAAAAAAACTTCAAGAAGAAGGTCACTCTATCGTTGGAATCTCTGCTATTGAAGAAGGTATTGAATCACTGGAACAATATACAGATGTACATATTGATACAAAACTGTTAAAAGGTCTTATTCCAGACGATGAAGGTAATCGCTACGGATTCCCAAGTTTAATGATAGCCTTATTTGCTTATCACGGATTGAAATTTACAATTGATGAAATGTTAAACGAATATTAAAAAAAGCGCCCTATTTCAGGCGCTTTTTTATTACTTGCTCTCTTTATTCGTAATAGAAGCACTTACGAAATCATGGAACAATGGTTGTGGACGGTTTGGACGAGATACAAGTTCTGGGTGGAACTGTGCTGCCACGAACCAAGGATGATCTTTTAATTCAATGATTTCAACTAGGCGACCGTCTGGGCTTGTACCAGAGAATACAAATCCTGCTTTTTCCATATCCGGACGGAATTGATTGTTGAACTCATAACGATGACGATGACGCTCATATACAACTGGCTCACTGTAAGCTCTATAAGCATTCGTTTCTTCAGAAAGCTTACATGGATATAGACCAAGACGAAGTGTACCACCTAAGTCTTCTACATCTTTTTGCTCTGGTAATAAGTCGATGATTGCATAAGGTGTGTCAGGATTAATTTCAGAAGAGTTAGCTCCTTCTAATCCTAATACGTTACGTGCAAATTCGATTGATGCAAGTTGCATACCTAAGCAAATTCCTAAGAATGGAACTTTGTTTTCACGAGCATATTGAATTGCAACGATTTTACCTTCTACACCACGATCTCCAAAACCACCTGGCACAAGAATACCATCTGTGTCACCAACTAATTCTTTTACGTTCTCTGCTGTTACGTGCTCAGCGTTTACCCATTTCACTTCTACATCTGTGTCGAATGAATAACCTGCATGACGAAGTGCTTCTACAACAGAAATATATGCATCTTGAAGCTCTACGTATTTACCAACAAGAGCGATTTTTGTTTTCTTAGAAAGGTTACGTACTTTATCAACTAGCGCAGTCCACTCTGTCATATCTGCAGCTGGATTGTCTAATTTTAAGTGATCGCAAACGATTTGGTCCATGTTTTGCTCTTGAAGAGATAATGGAACCGCGTATAAAGTATCTGCATCGCGTGCTTCGATAACTGCTTTTGTATCGATGTCACAGAATAATGCAAGCTTGTCTTTCATATCTTGAGAAACAGGCAGTTCTGTACGAACAACGATAATATTTGGTTGAATACCTAAGCTACGAAGCTCTTTAACGCTATGTTGCGTTGGTTTTGTTTTCATTTCACCCGCTGCTTTTAAGTACGGGATTAACGTACAGTGAATGTACATTACATTGTCACGACCGATGTCGCTCTTAATTTGACGGATTGCTTCTAAGAATGGTAGAGACTCGATATCACCAACAGTTCCACCGATTTCTGTAATAACAACGTCCGCATTTGTTTCGCGACCAGAACGATATACACGTTCTTTAATTTCGTTAGTAATGTGAGGAATAACTTGAACTGTTCCTCCTAGATATTCACCACGACGCTCTTTTTGAAGAACTGAAGAGTAAATTTTACCTGTTGTTACGTTGCTGTATTTGTTTAAGTTGATGTCGATAAAACGTTCATAGTGACCAAGGTCTAAGTCCGTTTCTGCACCATCATCTGTTACGAATACCTCACCGTGTTGGTATGGGCTCATAGTCCCTGGGTCTACGTTAATGTACGGATCAAACTTTTGAATCGTTACGTTTAAACCACGATTTTTTAAAAGTCTTCCAAGAGATGCTGCTGTAATACCTTTCCCTAAAGACGATACTACACCGCCTGTTACAAAAATATACTTAGTCATGAAAAAGCTCCCTTCTACCTTGTTGTTATATAATCACCGTTGCAAAGCGCAACGTATGTAGATAACACTGTATCTATCTTATTGTTAGACTCTTTTTGTATTCTAAACAAAAAACAAAAAAGAAAATTGCTCCCCTCATCACAAAAAGTAACAAGTAGGGAGCAATTTTCTTTTATATTTACACTTTAAAAGTATTATCGTCCTTTTTTAAAGAGCCCAAAAATGATTCTACATGGACGATAATGAAAAGTCAAGAACTACAGTTCTTCCTCTTCTTCTTCAGTTTCATCATACTCAAGTTCTTCTTCAGCGAAGTCATCTTCATCATCTTCATCTAAATCATCAAGATCATCGTCATCTCCGTCTTCTTCTTCAAGAACCTTGTCCAAATCTTCTACTTCTTCTTCTTCCTCTACATTTCCGTCTGCATCGTCGAAGTCATCTTCGTCTTCCATGTAGTCGTCAAAACCGTCCTCTTCAACTTTACGTTTCTTCTTCGGTTTTGGCTGAGGCAGAATTTCTTCATCGATTTGCTCATATGGGTACCAGCTACGTAGTCCCCAACGATTTTCTCCTAAATTAATGAAGCGTCCATCGATGTTTAAATCTGTATAAAATTGTGCGAGTTTCGCATTAACTTGCTCTTGAGATAGTCCCAGCACTTGAGCGATTTCTTTAACCAACTCGTTGAATGTCGTTGCTTGTCTTTTATCCCCTAAAACGCTATGTACAACTTCAATCATTGAACATTCTTTTAGCTCTTCTGGTGAATATTGCTTAAAATTCACTTATGCGGCACTTCCTTTCATCAAATATAACCTTATATATAACGGTCTGCTTAAAAAAATCCATACTATTCATTATAAACAAAAGTCGCACAAATATGCTACAAAAAAAACGGGAAACTTTTATCCCGCTATTTGCGAGCAGTAAAACTCCCGCCTCAACATTCGGCTGGAGCAAAGAAGTTAGGCGGAAGCCCCGCTACCTGTAAACGCCTGATTTGTGAAGGCTACTAATCGGCTTTGGATGAACATCCTCACTTTATATGGTAATAAAATTATAATTTGTCCATTCCTTACTTCGGAAGCATATGCGCCCCTTGCAACACATACCTAATTTGCATTTCTGTATATTCTTCGAGCGTATACAGTTTTTGCAGCGCCCAACGTCTAAATCCCCACATCTGTCCTTGTATGAAAATGTTATGTGCAAGAAGCTGTATTTCTTTTTTATTTAATATAAATGTTCCATTTTCTGTACATTGTTCTAAAATATTCTCAAACATTCCTACCATTTGAAACTCTTTCTCTAGTACGTATGGGAGTGATTCTTTTGGTAAAAACCGTACTTCTTGATACATGATTAATACTTCTTCTTGCAATTCGTCCATCACTTTAAAGTAATTTGTTATCGCTATCTTTAAACTGTCTATACTTCCCTTCTCCGTGCATACTACTTCCTCTAATCGTTCTTTTACATGTTCATAAATACTATCACAAACTAAATATAATACGTCATCTTTCGTACGAATGTATTCATATAGTGTTCCGATACTAAATCCGGCCGCTTTTGCAATCTCTCTCGTTGTTGTACGCGGGAATCCTTTTTGCTTAAACAGTTGCACCGCACCTTTAATCATTTGTTCACGCCTTAACGCAACTAATTTTTCATCTTTTACTGACGCATGCACATTATGTTTAACCATCCCCTTCACCTCTCTCTATTATTTTTTGGAAGGAAAAAGCGTAGGAAAATACCTACGCCTTTTCCCCTACTTCGTTAACATACGAGAAATTACGAGCCTTTGAATTTCTTGTGTTCCTTCATAAATCTGTGTAATCTTTGCATCTCGCATATAACGCTCTACTGGATAATCTTTCGTATAACCGTAACCACCAAATACTTGCACAGCTTCAGTCGTCACCTTCATCGCTGTATCACCTGCAAATACTTTTGACATCGCTGATTCCTTCCCATACGGAAGCCCTTCCGATTCAAGCCACGCAGCTTGATATGTTAAAAGGCGCGCAGCCTCTACATCCGTTGCCATATCCGCAAGTTTAAAGCCAATCCCTTGCTGCGCCGCAATCGGCTTTCCAAATTGATGGCGCTCTCTTGCATATTCTACAGAAGCATCTAAAGCCCCTTGTGCAATACCAACTGCTTGTGCAGCAATACCGTTACGACCGCCATCTAACGTTTGCATTGCAATCTTAAATCCTTGCCCTTCTTCTCCTAGTAGATTTTCTACAGGAATACGGCAATCTTCAAACATAATTTCAGTCGTTGGCGAAGAGCGAATCCCTAGTTTACTTTCCTTCTTCCCAACCGAAAATCCTAGCGTGTCGCTTTCCACAATAAATGCGCTCGTGCCGCGCTGCTTCGATTCAGGATCTGTTAACGCAAAAACAACATAAATGTCAGCAATACCGCCATTTGTAATGAAAATTTTCGATCCATTTAATATGTAATGGTCTCCATCTCTTTTAGCGATTGTCTTCATTCCACCAGCATCTGATCCAGAACTCGGTTCTGTTAAACCGTATGCACCAATTTTCTTCCCTTCAGCCATCGGTCGCAAAAATTTTTGCTTTTGCTCCTCCGTTCCGAATTTAAAAATCGGCCACCCAGCAAGTGAAGTATGCGCGGACAGCGTTACACCTGTAGAAGCACAAACGCGTGATAATTCTTCGATCGCAATTACGTACGCTAAGTAATCGCTTCCAATTCCACCATACTCTTCAGGCCATGGAATACCTGTCAAACCAAGCTCAGCCATATGATCAAATAGCTCGCGGTCAAATCTCTCTTCCTCATCACGCTCAGCTGCCGTTGGCGCTACTTCGTTCTTAGCAAAATCCCGAACCATTTTTCTTATCATTTCATGTTCTTCTGATAATTTAAAATGCATTTCCGTCTCCCCCTCTTCCCTTTATAAAGCACGGCTAATAACAAGTTTTTGTATCTCACTCGTTCCTTCATAAATTTGCGTAATCTTCGCATCACGGAAAAATCTCTCTACCGGATAATCTTTCGTATAACCGTAACCGCCAAATACTTGTACCGCTTCAATTGCAACTTCAACTGCTGTCTTAGAAGCAAATAACTTCGCAATAGACGCTTCTTTACCGCATGGTAATCCTTGTGCTCTAAGCGATGCAGCCCTATATACAAGTAATCGCGCCGCCTCCACACTTGTCGCCATATCTGCAAGTTTGAAGCCAATCCCTTGCTGCGCCGCAATCGGCTTCCCGAATTGCTCTCGTTCCTTTGCATAATCTATCGCACATGCGAGCGCCGCTTCCGCGATCCCTAACGCCTGCGCCCCGATTCCAATTCGTCCAACATCTAAATTCGCCATCGCTACCTTGAATCCTTGTCCCTCTTCACCGAGTAAATTCTCAGCCGGCACTATCATATCTTCGAACGTAAGTTGAACTGTACGAGAACCGAGAAGTCCCATCTTATGTTCATCTTTTCCGATAATTAAGCCTGGCGTATCTTTCTCTACAATAAATGCAGAAATACCACTTTTTCCTGCATCTGGATTTGTAGAAGCGAAAACGATGTATGTACGTGCTTCGCCGCCATTTGTAATAAATACTTTCGATCCATTAATGATGTAATTATCACCTTTCTTGACAGCTCGTGATTTCAAACTCCCTGCATCTGATCCAGCATTTGGCTCAGTTAAGGCGAATGCACCTAAATATTCACCAGTCGCAAGCTTAGAAACATATTTCTGCTTCTGCTCTTCTGTTCCAAAGTATAAAATCGGGTTCATTCCAACTGACGTATGTACAGCTAAAATTACACCAACCGTTGCGCTTACTTTTGAGATTTCCTCAATTGCTAAAATGTAAGAAATAAAATCCATTTCTGCGCCGCCGTATTTTGCAGGCGCTGGAATACCCATTAATCCAAGCTCACCCATCTTTTGCAAAATCTCTGTCGGGAACACCCCTTGTTCCATGCTAGGAACAAAGGGTGCTATTTCCTTCTGTGCAAAATCCCGAACCATTTTCCTCATCATCTGTTGCTCTTCATTAAAACGAAAGTTCATATACTCCGCCTCCATTTGCTATATATCTTTTAACAATTTGGTAAGACCACTACTCTATACAAGGAGGGATTTACTCATAAACGTAGAAACCACGGCCCGTTTTACGCCCTAACCATCCTGCATTTACGTACTTACGTAGTAATGGACATGGGCGATATTTACTATCTCCTAATCCTTCATGCAACACTTCCATAATGTATAAACACGTATCTAAACCGATAAAATCAGCTAGTGTCAGAGGCCCCATTGGATGATTCATACCAAGTTTCATTACTTCATCAATCGCTTCTTTCGTCGCTACACCTTCATATAACGTATAAATTGCTTCGTTAATCATCGGTAATAAAATACGATTCGATACAAATCCCGGGAAATCATTTACTTCAACTGGCACTTTTCCGATTTTTTTCGTAATATCTTCAATCGTTTCATAAACTGTATCATCTGTAGCTAAACCACGAATAATTTCAACGAGCTTCATAACGGGAACTGGATTCATAAAGTGCATACCGATTACTTTTTCTGGGCGTTTCGTTACCGCTGCAATTTCAGTAATTGGAAGAGATGACGTATTCGTTGCTAAAATTGTATGATCTGGAGCAATTTCATCTAAATTCGCAAATATTTTCTTTTTAATATCCATTTTCTCAACAGCTGCTTCAATAACAAGATCAGCTTCTTTCACACAATCTAAATCAAGAGTTACTGTAAGACGATTTAACGTTTCCTCTTTCTCTTCTTCCTTCATGCGTCCTTTTTCTACTTGACGCACTAAGTTTTTCGTAATGATAGCTAACCCTCTATCTAATTGCTCTTGTTTTAAATCTTGAATCTTCACATCATATCCTGCCATTGCACACACTTGCGCAATTCCCGATCCCATTTGTCCCGCACCAATTACAACTATTTTTTGTACACCCATTCTTTCTTCCCCCTTAATATAAGTCTGTAATAAATGAATCGTTTTCTCGCCGTAAATTAATGAACCTCAATCATAACTGCATCACCTTGACCGCCACCGCTACAAATCGAAGCAATTCCAATTCCGCCGCCGCGCTGCTTCAGTGCATGGATAAGTGTAACGATAATACGCGCTCCGCTTGCTCCAATTGGGTGTCCCATTGCTACCGCGCCGCCATTTACATTCAATTTTTCTGGGTCAATACCTGCAATCTCTGTACTCGCAATTGCTACTGCCGCAAACGCTTCATTAATCTCGAATAAATCGATGTCTTCAATTGTCTTGCCGGTCTTTTTCAATAATTCGTTAATTGCATAACCTGGCGTTCTTGGGAAATCTTTTGATTCTACCGCGATTGCCGTATGTGCTAAAATCGTCGCCAAAGGCTTTCTTCCTTCTTGCTTCGCTCTGTCCTCGCTCATTAATACAAGTGCAGCACCGCCATCATTCAGTCCTGGAGCGTTACCAGCTGTTACTGACGATGTCTTATCAAATACAGGTTTTAATTTCGCTAACTTTTCAATTGTTGTATCTTCACGCGGCGCCTCATCTTTAGCAACAACAATAGGATCGCCTTTTCTTTGCGGAATTGTTACTGGTACAATTTCCTCTTCAAAGCGCCCTTCTTTATGCGCTGAAACCGCACGCTGATGACTACGATATGCCCATTCATCTTGGGCTTCGCGAGAGATTCCGTCTTCCTTCGCAACTTCGCCGCCATAAACGCCCATGTGTATGCCTGAAAATGCGCATGTTAAACCATCTGCAACATTTAAATCGATAACTTCGTTGTTACCCATTCTGTATCCCCATCTTGCACCTCGTAAAATGTAAGGACTGTTACTCATCGATTCCATTCCACCAGCTACAATAAGTGATTGATCACCAGTACGAATAATTTGATCTGCTAACGTAACCGCACGAAGTCCCGATGCACAAACTTTATTTACTGTTTCCGTCTGCACTTCCCAAGGGATTCCAGCAGCTCTCGCAGCTTGACGAGATGGAATTTGCCCCTGTCCACCTTGAATAACCGTTCCAAATATAACTTCTTCAACATCACTAGCAGAAACATCTGCTCTTTCAAGCGCTGCTTTAATTGCAATTCCTCCAAGTTCTGTTGCCTTCACATCTTTTAAAGATCCTCCAAATTTTCCAACCGGTGTTCTTGCAGCACTTAAAATAACTGTTTTATTCATGTTTCTTTCCCCCGTTTCTTTTTTAGTACCGAGCGCTCGCTCGGTATCCTTGCGTTGAGAAGAGGTGCAATAATTGCACCTCTTTCTAAAGTTGTATACATGCTTACAAACTACATTGCTTCTTTCTTCTGTCCGATAACAGATCGTTCTAAAATCTCTGTTACATCAAGTGTTTGAACTTTCTCTTCTACTTCCTTCGCTTTCGTCCCATCACTAATCATCGTTAAGCAATACGGACAACCTGTACCGATAATGGATGGTTGCACAGCTAGTGCTTGTTCTGTACGAGCAACGTTAATACGAGAACCCGTTGTCTCCTCCATCCACATTAAGCCACCACCTGCGCCACAGCACATTCCTGTTTCACGGTTACGTGCCATTTCTACAAGATTCACACCAGGAATTGCTTTCAAAATATCGCGCGGTGCTTCGTACACTTCGTTGTATCGTCCTAAATAACAGGAATCATGGTACGTAACTGTCTCCTCAATAGCGTGAACAGGTTTTAAGAGTCCTTCTTTCACCCACTGAGCTAACAATTCTGTATGATGATAGACTTCTGCTTGTAAGCCAAAGTCTGGATACTCATTTTTGAATGTATTATAAGCGTGAGGATCAATCGTAACGATTTTCTTCACTCCTGCTTTTTCAAATTCTTCGATATTCTTTGTTGCCATCTCTTGGAATACGAACTCATTTCCAAGGCGACGCGGTGTATCTCCAGAGTTCTTTTCTTTATTACCAAGAATCGCGAATGAGACGCCTGCCTCGTTCATTAACTTCGCAAACGATATCGCAATCTTCTGACTACGATTGTCGTATGATCCCATCGAACCAACCCAGAATAAATATTCGAACTCCTCGCCAGCTTTTGATTTTTCTTTTACAGTCGGAACTGTTACTTCATCATCACCTTGGCGCCATGTTTCACGCTCTTTACGGTTCAGACCCCATGGATTCCCTTGACGCTCGATATTCGTCATCGCACGCTGCGCTTCCGCATCCATCTTTCCTTCTGTTAAAACAAGATAGCGGCGTAAATCAATAATTTTGTCAACATGCTCATTCATAACCGGACACTGATCTTCACAGTTACGGCACGTTGTACAAGCCCAAATCTCTTCTTCTGTAATAACATCTCCGATTAGACTCGGATCGTAAGCTAGCGCTGTAGCTGCTGATTCTTGCTGCCCTTCTCCAGCTGCCATCATCGCTAATTGATTTCCTTGTGTATTATTAAAAGCAACTACTGGAACCCAAGGTGCTTTCGATGTTACCGCCGCTCCTTTATCAGTTAAATGATCCCGAAGTTTTAAAATTAAATCCATCGGTGATAACATTTTTCCTGTTCCTGTTGCCGGACACATATTTGTACAGCGCCCACACTCTACGCAAGCGTATAAATCAATAAGCTGATTTTGTCTAAAGTCTTCAATTTTACCAACACCAAATGTTTCTTGCGTTTCATCTTCAAAGTCAATCTTTTCAAGCTTCCCTGGATTTGAGAGACGACCGAAGAAAACGTTAGCTGGTCCAGCAATTAAATGTGCATGTTTTGATTGTGGAACATAGACTAAAAATGTTAACAAAATTAGTAGATGCACCCACCAAGAAAAATAGAACACTGAAATGGCTACGGTTTCATTTATTCCCGAGAAAACGTAAGCGATTGCAGAAGCGATCGGTTCACTCCATGAAAGTTCCTCGCCGTGCCATATAATTCCCATCCCATTACCAAGTAGTACAGAAATCATTAAACCACCGATAAAGATAAGAACAAGACCTGATTTAAAATTACGTTTCAAACGAACTAGCTTCTCAACATAACGTCTATGAAAAGCCCAAAAGACTGCGATTAATATAACGAGTGTGACAATTTCCTGGAAGAATGTAAATGCAGGGTATAGTGGTCCAAGTGGAAGATGCGATCCTGGTGCGAGTCCTTTCCAAACGAAGTCAATTGCTCCAAATTGGACAAGAATAAATCCGTAAAAAAACATAACGTGAATAATGCCGCTCTTTTTATCTTTCAGCAGCTTTTTCTGACCGAAAACATTGACCTTAAGAAGATCCCAACGTTCTTTGAAGCGACGGTCAAATTCAATCTTTTTTCCTAATTGTATGTAGGCCATTCTCGTTCGTATAAGATATACAAACAAATATCCCGCATAAGCAATAACAGCAATGGCAGCCAGCCAATTCATGATCAGTAAGCTATTCATTTTTATGCTACCCCTCTCTTTGTAAGCCTTCTTTCTTTTTTAGAATCTTCAAAAACATATAATTTTCTGAATTTTATCCCCTACCTTCATTATATAATGAGTGAGCATTCAGTCAACAGTTTTTTGTTATACAACAACATATTTTTTAATAAACCTGTTTATTTGGGTGAAACTATAAAGTGAAACTTTAGTCAGTGGGGACTGTCCATCCCCCACTAATTATTAGTTAAATCAATCGGGCTTTTACGGGCAGTTGATTTCAACCTAGCTTCCTCGTATTCAGCGGATTTTAAGGCGATTGTCTTACTGCCGGCTGAAGCGGGATAAAGTGAAACTTTAATGAACAAACCGTGCTATCTTCTAGTTAAATTTTTGGTAGCATTCTTACTCCCCATATCATTTGTAACATACTGAAGGTGAAAAGAATGCAAAGGAGGGACTTCACTCATGTTCTATTTCTCTCTCTTATTCATATGCGTTACTCTTTGGATCACAATTGACCTTTCATATGGGAGACTTCTTCATTTAAAACGTGTGCGTTCCCGTACTTTCCCTTTACGTCAAAGTGATTTTCACCTTTATACATATGGGAAAGATTTATACAATGCTTTATTTACTGATATAAAACAAGCGCAGCACCACATTCACGTTTTATTCTTCATTGTAAAAAATGATAAGATCAGTCGTGAATTTTTAAAGTTACTTATTGATAAGGCAAAAGAAGGCATTGAAGTAAGACTGTTACTTGATCGATTTGGTAGCCATTATTTATCAAATGAAGCAATTCGTTCCCTACAAAAACATGGTGTCTCTTTTTCTTTTTGTCATAAAGTCAGATTCCCTTTCCCTTTCTTTTCTGCCAATCAACGCAATCATAGAAAAATTACAGTGATTGACGGGAAAATTAGTTATATTGGGGGATTTAATATCGGCGAGGAATATTTGGGACATAATGAGCAATTAGGATTATGGCGAGACTATCATTTACGTCTTACAGGAGAAGGCGTTCAAGATTTACAAAAACAATTTTTACATGACTGGTTGGATGATACGAACCAAAATTTATTGGATGCTCCTCTTTATTTTCCGAAACAGGAACCTGGTACCATCCTACATCAATTCATTCCAACCGATGGTGCCTATTTACAACATACCTTTTTACATTTAATTAAAAGTGCGAAAAAGGAACTTTTTATCGGTACACCATATTTCATTCCTGGCAAAAAAATTATGAACGCTCTATTAAAAGCACGAGAAAGAGGGGTCCAAATAACAATTCTCGTTCCAGAAAAGGCTGATCATGCCCTCGTTCGAGAAGCGAAATTCCCGTACTGCCGAAAGTTAATACGGGCTGGTTGCAATATTTACGCATTTCAACAAGGGTTTTTTCACGCTAAAGTTATTATAGTGGACGATGATATTTGCGATGTTGGAACTGCAAACTTTGATATGAGAAGTTTATATAGTAACCATGAAATCAACTGCCTCTTATATGATAGGCACTTCATACAGGTGGTAAAAAATAAATTCCATGAAGATTTAAAAAATGCGTCATTACTTTCCTATGACGATGTTAGCCCGCTTTCCCTTATAGATAGAGGAAAGGAATGGATAGGAACGATACTTGCTTTCTTCTTATAAGAAAGGTGATGAATAAAAGAGGTGTATTCCTTATGATTATGCGGTTTGGATACGTCTCACATGCAATGGCATTGTGGGACTGTTCTCCTGCTAAAACGATGACATTTACAACTTTTAAAAAACTCAATAAACAAGAGCGAGAGGATAAACTGTACGATGTTACAAGGCAAAATTTAGAACATACGATACGTATCCTTCATTACAATATCGCACATGAAATCCCATTATATCGTCTTTCTTCTTCCATTATTCCACTTGCAACACACCCTGAAGTTGAATTTGATTATATTGGAGCATTCATGCCGCTTTGGCGTAAAATAGGTTCGTTAATTCAAGAGCACAATTTACGAGTAAGTTTTCACCCAAATCAATTTACATTATTCACAAGCGATAAGCCGCATATTACAACTAATGCAGTTACGGATATGACCTATCATTATAAAGTATTACATGCGATAGGAATTGCAGATTCTTCTTACATTAACATTCATGTAGGTGGTGCCTACGGAAATAAAGAAGCAGCAGTTGGACGCTTCCATGAAAACATAAAAAAACTTCCTGCACATATAAAAAAACAAATGACTCTAGAAAATGATGATAAAACATATACAACTGCTGAAACTTTATCAATTTGCCAAAAAGAAAAGATCCCTTTCGTATTTGATTATCATCATCACATGGCTAATCTTTGCGAAGAATCACTAGAAGAATTACTTCCTGCAATTTTTGAAACTTGGTCACATACAAATATCCCACCTAAAGTTCATATTTCCTCTCCTAAATCAGAAAAAGAATTTAGGGCTCATGCAGATTATATTAATTTAGAATTTATTAAGCCCTTTTTACACATTGCAAAAAAAATTAATTATAATTTTGATATTATGATTGAAAGTAAACAGAAAGATTTAGCAATGTTACAATTAATAAGTGAGCTTTCTTCTATAAAAGGAATCAAAAGAATAAATGGCGCAACATTACAATGGTAAATTGTCATGTTGCGTTGTTTTTTTCAAAAAGTAATTCTTATAGTAAAAAAGTTCCTATTTTATATGATATTATTTAAATTAGCATTTTCATCCTGCGATTCAACTTTATTGAAACGGAGTCATCATATGATTAATCAAAAAAAATATGTACAATTTGTCATGATGTATATAATTGTATTTTCTCTTTGGATATTCCTTATTCCAAATGAGTGGAACATAAAAGAAATTGGAATCCTTTTCTTATTTTGTTTTGCCGCAATCTTTTCTTGTTATTGTTCCTATAAAGCAATTAAAAAAATGAAGCGTGGTGATAAATTATTTTGGGTGTTATTATTATGTACTTGCCTATGTGGATTGGCTATGGAGATAACTTTATTCCTTCATTCACTTTCTATATGCGATCAAGTCCTATTCTCTTATGAGGCACTACCTTTTTTCATCATACAATATATTTTACTCTTTTCTGGATTTGCTATAAAGTTCATAAAACATTACTCTATTAGAGGCCTTGCTCAATTTTCATTCGATAGTATCTTTATCGTTATTATGAATATTTATTTTACCTTAACCTTTATTTTAGATCTTTCAAGCTTTCATACGTTAACAAAGGATACGTGGGTTTTAATTGGATATTTTATTGCACAATCATTAGTCATTTACGCCGTTATTAGCCTATATAGAAGAGAACAATATTCTTCTAGTAGAATTTCATTAATTATTGGCTTTACTATCATTCTTGTATACGGATATATACAGCTATTCCAGTTAAACACAGGAATAAAAACTTCTGCTGAATTCTCTTATTTAATACATACTGCTTCGATTTTATTAATTGGTTTATCGTCCATACTATACATTTTAGATAAGCCAATGCAACATGAAACAAAAACGAAATATTATCGATTTGATTATGTACGCTTTATATTGCCTTATTTTAGTATAATCATTACTTTTTCCTTTATTATCATTCAGCCTTGGGATGATAAATTCATGTTAATTGGTCTTGTATTATCACTTATTTTATTATTCTTGCGACAACTTTACATGTGGAAAGATAATAAAGTCTTAATTGATACATATGAACAGCTGACTACACAACTAGAAGATGAAGTTGAAGAAGGTGCTTCTGCGTTATCAAAAAGTGAACAACGTTATAAATCTTTATTTGAAGATCATCCTGATGCCGTTTTCTCTTTAAATATGCATGGTGTTTTTCAGCAATCTAACACAGCTTGTGAAAGCTTATTTACTGCTTACTATTGTGAAGTAGCAAGCTATTCCCTTCTGCACTTTATTGATCCAAAAGATCATGACTTACTAAAAAGAGCATTACAAATAACAAAAGAAGGTAGACCACAAACTTTAGAGGTTCGTACGAAAGAACAAGAAGGCTATTACTATTACCTTCACATTACACTCATACCTACTTTTATAAATAAAGAAGTTGTTGGGATGTTTGGGATAGCGCGTGATATTACAACTTTATATGAAAAACAAAAACAAGTAGAACATTTGGCATTTCATGATGCACTTACTGGATTACCAAATCGCCGCAAATTCGAAAAAGATTTAAAAACTATTTTAAATACAGCTCAAACTAGCGCAAATGATGTTGCCGTCATGTTTCTTGATTTAGATCGATTTAAAAAAATTAACGATCGACTCGGTCATGATGTCGGAGACTTATTACTAATTGAAGTAGCAAAAAGGTTACGCGGATGTTTGCGTTCAAAAGATATCGTTGCCCGCCAAGGCGGAGATGAGTTTACAATTCTATTACCAGATATGTACTCAGAAAAAAGTGCGGCTTTTATAGCTGAACAGATTTTAACTATTTTAAACAAACCATTCTTCATTAAAGATGAAGAACTATCTGTTACACCGAGTATCGGCATTGCAATGTATCCTGATTACGGAACCGATGTAACTGAATTAATGAAAAATGCCGATTTAGCTATGTATCGTGCGAAAGCAAATGGAAAAAACAGATTTGTTTTCTTCTCGAAAGAAATGAGTATTGCACAAAATGAGATTGAGTTCTTAGAAGGTGAACTTTCAAAAGCATTACAACAAAATGAATTTTTCCTTGAATACCAACCACAAGTAAGCACAAAAACAAAACAAATTATCGGTTTTGAAGCGTTAATTCGTTGGAAACATCCAAAACTCGGTATCGTATCTCCTGCCCAATTTATTCCTCTAGCAGAGGAAACAGGATTTATTATTGAACTTGGAAATTGGATTTTACGTACTGCCTGCTCAGAAGCAAAAAGATGGCATAATCAAGGTTTTTCTCACTTAAAAGTTGGTGTGAATTTATCTGTTGTTCAATTTAACCATACAGATTTAATCCCAACTATTTCAAAGGTGTTGAAAGAAACAGAACTAAAACCGGAAGCACTAGATATTGAAATTACAGAAAGTATCGCTATTAACCAAAATCAATCTGTAGTTGCAAAGCTAGAGCAGCTTCAAAATCTCGGTATTCAAATTTCAATAGATGACTTTGGAACTGGTTATAGTTCTTTAGCTTATTTAACAAAATATCCAATCAACACATTAAAAATTGCTCGAGAATTTATTTGTGGAATTACAACAAGTCCTTTAGAGGAAGCAATTATCTCTTCCATTATTACACTATCAAAAGAATTAAATTTAGAAGTTATTGCAGAAGGTGTAGAAACAGAAGAACAATGGAAATTTCTTTATGAACAAAACTGTGACCACATTCAAGGATTCTTTATTAGCAAACCTGTTTCTAGTAAAGACGTTTGGATGTTACTCCATAAAAAAACAACCGCCTAAGTAAGACGGTTGTTTTTTAGTACTCATAAGGTACCTCTTGAGCTAATTGTACCTCTTGATCATTATGAGAAATTATTTGGCTTTTCTCTAATGCTATATCTCCTAATGAAATACCCCATGCCATCGCTAACGTTAATAGACTACCAATAAGCAGTTTCTTCATATTCCATCACCTGCATTTTTTCTTTAAATATACCATGAAAATTTATCCACATTTTATGCAATTATGCATATTTGTTTTTTAGGTCTTTTTTATTTTTTCATTTTTTTCATAAGTGATTCTTTTAATGCGTGGTTTCCTAACATATCAAAAAAGAAGCATGCTTTTTCGTAAGCATCTTCAATTTCTGCTCTATCAGACCCTAGCTTTGCTAAGCATTCACCTTTTCGAAAGTATAGCTGTCCAATCAATGTCATACTATTAATTTGACACGATAGTTCAATAGCTTTATTTGCGTGGCAAAGCGCTTCTTCGTATTGATTATCTGAGTATAATGCTTTTGCATGATTATGTCTCACCTTTACATCAAATTCTTTATTATCATGCAATGTCTCTAACTGTTTTAATATATTTTCAAATAACTCAATAGCCTTCTTCAAATAGCCATTTTCAGCATAAATGTTTGCAATTGCGTTTTCAATATAAAGATTCTGATATACATCTATTCCTGCCAATTGTTGATTGAGCAATTTCTTTAATTCTAAAATACAATATTCGTAATCAATTTTTTTCAATACGTAAGCTGCTACATGATATTGCCATTGAAGAAATTGTTGAAGCTCGGGATGATATTCTTCCTTTTTCAGTTCATTCCATACCCTATTATAAATTTCTTTATATTTTTTTTGCTTACAA
This sequence comes from Bacillus sp. EKM202B, assembly GCF_011066025.1. Lineage (NCBI taxonomy): Bacteria > Bacillati > Bacillota > Bacilli > Caryophanales > Bacillaceae > Bacillus > Bacillus sp. EKM202B. The sequence continues at coordinate 99,499 of NZ_JAAMNK010000019.1, forward strand.
AGCATAATAATTCGATCTTTTAACTGCTTATTCCTCTCAATATCAGAATAAATGAGTACCTCATAAAAATGAATAATGGGAACTTGTAATTTTGCTGCTATACCTTGCAATATATCCATACTTGGGTATACCGCACCCGATTCAATTCTACTCACTTCTGATTGATGACATATGTTCTCGGATAACTGTTTTTGTGTTAATCCTCTCATCACCCTAATTTTCTTAATTTCAATTCCTAATTTTTCTGCGTGCATACTTACTCACCATCCCATTATAACAATCTAATTTTTTGAGTTGTCATACCACTACAATAATGTGAATTCGACAATTTTTGATATGAAATAATGCATAATATATATAAAATCTGGCAAATGTTTCATACAATTCATCTCACATACAATAGATTAGGAGTGTTATAGATGAATTATAGAAAACTTGCTAGTGCATTCGTTACATTCGGTCTCCTTTGTCCTTTATCCACAGAAGCTATTCATGCCCAAGAATTAAACAAAAATGAAGTGAAAGTTGAAATTGCTCAGCCTGGTTTAACAATCGGAAAATTAACAGAACCTCAAAATGATACGAAAGAGAATATTGCTAAAAAATATTTAAAAGGTGAGGTAAACGGGGCTAAAGCTCAACAAGAGCAAGTTACAACTGAAAAAAATGTTGATTTTCAACCTACAAATAAAGAAACAAAAGAAAATCAAACCGAAGTTCGCCTTGCACAAACTTACAAAAACTATAAAGTATATGGTCAAGATCTTATTGTAAACGTAGATAAAAATGGAGTAATTACAACTGTTAGTGGTAAAGTTGTCCAAAATTTAGACCAACAACCTAATCTTACTATAACAAATTTTTTGTCGAAAAATGAAGTAAAATCTAAATTACGCGATATACTTCAAATTCCAAGCGATGCGACTGAGACAGAATTCACCAACGAAACCGTTGTTTATAAGAAAAAAGATGGATATTACACATTTGCAACTGTTATTACCTTTACTTACGAAAACAATGAACAAATTATAAACGGTAATGCAATCCTTGATTTAAAAACTGGCGAGGTACTTTTCCAAGAAAAATTCATTAAAAATAAAGAGAATAAAACTATAAATCAAGTAACATCACCTAGACTATCCCTCGCAAGTGAGCAAGGAACTGGGAAAAATGCACTTCAAGAAAACATCTCTTTCAATATCGCCAAAGGGACTGATGGAAAATTTTATTTAGCTGATTTATCACGCGGAACTGGCATATATATTTATAATGCAAACTATGCGGACTCTCTCGGCGGATATAGTCAAGCTGGTTATCCAGGGACACTAGTTTCAAGTAGCACTCCTAACTTTGCAGATAAAGAAGCAGCGGGTGCTATGAAGAATATGAGTGATATTTATGACTACTTCAAAAAAGAACATAATCTAAAAAGTTACGATAATAAAGATTCAAAAGTTGTTGCTAGTGTACACGGTTTTGATTCTACTGAAGTTAGTGATGGTGTAAAAGAAGATTATGTAAATGCATTTTGGCACCCTGCTTGGAATCAAATGGTATTTGGTGATGGTTTAAACGGAAAGCTCACTTCAGCCCTTGATGTAACAGCCCATGAATTTGGACATGCTGTATTCAGCGGTACGACAAAGAATAAAATTGTGAGATATCCAAGCGCTGAAACATCTGCGTTAAACGAGGGACTAGCAGATTTCTGGGGCACACAAATCGAATATTATGTAAAGAAAGATAAGGGAAACTGGATTATGGGCGATACACTAGGTGGCCTAACAATCCGTGACATCCCGGGAGAAATTGGTGACGGTGGTCATAAATTATATACAAACTTACAAGATTTTTATAACGATGGAAATAATCAAGAGTCTCACGTAAATTCTGGTATCATCAGCCACGTATTATATCAATTAGCTGAAGGTAAAACATATAACAATGTTGCTGTTCAAAAACAAGGCAACGAAAAAGTAAGTAAAGTTGTTATGCGCACATTGCAAAATTACGCAACTTCAGCTGAAGATTTTGAATCACTCCAATCCCACATCGTACAAGCTGCAAAAGATTTATACGGAAATGCCGTATCAAATGAATTTGCAAAAGCATTTGAAGCACATGGTTATAAACCATTACAAAAAATAAATAGAGTAATAGAAGTATAATAATAAAAAAGAAGTTTACCGTTCGTAGGTAAACTTCTTTTCATATCCATCCCTTTTCTTCCGCAATTGTAATTGCCTCAATTCTATTTTTCGCGTCGAGCTTCGTTAACACTTCAGAAATATAATTACGTACTGTGCCCGGTGAAAGATAAAGTGTTTTCGCAATTTCATTTGCAGTCTTTCCTTCTTTAGCAAGTAACAATACTTCTTTTTCACGATCTGACAACGGATTTTGCTCCTGCCATAAACCAAACATTAAATCTTGAGAAACCTCTCGTTTTCCCTTCATTACATTACGAATCGCTGCGGCTAAATCTTCACTTGGGCTATCTTTTAACAAATATCCGTGCACACCAGCTTTCATTGCTCGTTCAAAATAACCAGGTCTTGCAAATGTTGTTAAAATCATTACTTTGCATGATGATTTTTCTTTCTTTAAAGTCTCAGCGACATCCAATCCACTTTGAATCGGCATTTCAATATCCATAATACTTACATCTGGCTTTAACGATTCAATTAATTTTAACGCCTCTTCTCCGTTCGCAGCTTGCCCAATCACTTCCATATCATCTTCTAAATCAAGTAGGGCTCCTAATGCACCACGAAGCATCCGTTGATCTTCCGCAATAATAATTCGAATCATACCCTCACCTCATCTTTTCCTGTTCTAATGACCACTGGTACTTTTACTGTTAATAGCGTCCCTGAATGTATCGTATTTAGTTCAACAAATCCATCAATAAGAGCAATTCGTTCTTTCATGCCGCGAATACCATTTCCATCATTGTTTTGATCCTCTAAACCAATTCCGTTATCTTCTACTTTCAAAATCAGTTCACCTTGTGATTCTAATACAGAAACTGTACACTGCGTCGCCTTACTATGTTTTACAACATTCGTCACAGCCTCACGTAAACACATGCCTAAAATATTTTGTTCAATCGGTGATAACGAACTTGCACTCGCTTCTTGTTCTATTTCTAACTCAATGTTAGCAGCTTGTAAGATCGCTTTTATTTGCTCAAGCTCTTCTTCTACTGTAATCATGCGCATATCAGAAATTAATTCCCTCAGCTGTTTTAAAGCGGTACGAGATGTTTGTGTAATTTCCTTTGCTTCCACACTTGCACGCTCTGGATTTTTTACGATTAACTTCTCAACAAGCTGGCTTTTTAACGTAATAAGAGATAACGTATGACCTAACGTGTCATGAAGATCCCGTGCAATTCGCTGCCGTTCTTCACGTTTTACTAAATCTTTAATTTGCTCATTCGCTTCGTTTAATTGGTTCTTTAACATCTTTTTCTGATTAAAATTACGCATACCAAATGGCGTAAGAAGCATTAAAATAAACATCGGAACGATATTTACTAAATTTGCCGGTGTTAGTTGATTCATATTTACAAATACAAATGCTCCGAGCATTACAACTAACAGACATAGTAGCACTCGAAATACTTTCTTACTTGGCGCAAAGCCCATCGCACTTGCCGTGAAAAAGCCAAAGAATATCATGAAAGGATTATAAAATATGGCAAATAAAAAGGTTAATATCATTTGAATAAACGCCCACAAAACGAACGTCTTCTGAACAAAATAAAGTTGACGGTATGTGATAATGAAGACTATCAACATACCGATCCCCATTACAAGTTTCCATCCTGATACTTGTGTTAAATTATAAATTGGAAATAACAAATATACGAGCCACATATACGGAAAAAAACCCATATGTTTCGGAAAAATTTCCATCCTCTTCTTCTCTATCATTTATACCGCTTCCTGTCTTTTTCTTATATATATTGATACTACAACAAATATAAGGAAATAACCTCCTAATACCGCGATATTTTCCCATCCAATTGATTTTCCAGCTACAATATCCCACGCACCGCTTCCAAAATGATATGTCGGTGTCCATTCACCAATCGTTCTTAATATTTTCGGGAATACTTCAATCGGCATCCATAACCCGCCAATTACAGCTAAACTCATATTTAAAATATTTGCTAGGCCAGCAGCTGCATCCGCCTTCTTAATGGAACCTATTACTGTTCCGAGTGCTAAAAATGGTGTCACACCTAACAATAACCATAATCCAGCACCAATCCATTGTCCTACCGTTAACTCAACATGATTAATTAATATCCCTGCCATAAAAATAACTAAGATTGAAAAAGCATTTACTACTGTTTGAGCGATAATTTTTGCTGTTAAATACGCCCCTTCAGGAAGCGGTGTAATTTTTAGAAGATGTGTCCAACCTTGCCCTCTTTCCTGAGAAAGTCTCACACCAAAACTAAAAAGTGCAGTCCCTACAATACTAAAAGTCGCCATAGAAATTAAATAATGTGCTTTCCACGCATCTCCGTTTTGTGGCACTTGCACAACATTTGTGAAAATGTAGTAAAACATAACTGGCATTAATAATGAGAAAAAGATAAATAATTTATTACGGAACGTACGTAAAATTTCTATTTTGCATTGCATCCATAAAGCTTTCATGCAATTTCCCCCTTTTGATTTGCGACAAACTGTTCAAATGCTTCATCGAGACTTCCACGTTCAACTGAAACATTTGTTACAGGTAGATTCTTCTGATAAATTGCTTGTAGAGTGGCATCTGTATCTTCCGTCGTTAAAGTGAAGCGCCCTTCATTTGACTGTACTTCTGTTACATGCGGTAATTCCTTTAGTAAACTCTTAGGGATTTTTTCTTTAGAATAAAACGAGATCGTTTTTCGAGAAATCGTCGCTTTCATTTCATCTGGTGTGCCATCTGCGATAATTTTTCCGTTCGCAAACAATAAAATACGATTCGCCAACGCATCTGCTTCCTCTAAATAATGTGTTGTTAAAATAATCGTTTTCCCTTCACTTGCTAACTTTTTAATCGTTTCCCAAAACGTTCTTCGAGACGTAATATCCATTCCAACTGTCGGCTCATCTAAAAATAACAAATCTGGATTTCCCGAAAGTGCGAGTGCAAAATTTAATCTTCTTTTTTGCCCACCTGATAACTTTTCACATCTTTGCTTTCGCTCTGATTCCAAATTTGATAACTGTAGTAATGTTTCTTTCGCTACCGGGTTTGTATAATAACTGCGGAATAGCTCAATTGCCTCTTCCACTGTAATGCTATCAATCACACTTACTTCTTGTAACATTGCCCCAAGGCTATTACGAACGCCTCTATGCTTTGGACTCTTTCCAAATATAGAAACTGTCCCTTCTGTAGGATCTTTTAATCCAAGCATCATCGAAATCATCGTCGTCTTCCCCGCACCATTTGGTCCAAGTAATGCTACTATTTCCCCTTTATCCACGTGAAATGAAACGTTACTTACTGCGTTTTTATGTTTAAATGTTTTAGAAACACCATTTATCTCAATAACCTTTTCCATCTCTCCACCCCCGCTGTTTCTTATATTTACATTGTATTCCTTGGAAAAGTTAGGAAACAGTATGATGCGTCATGACATCCATATGACAATTGTCATGTATTCTTTGTGTGAGGAATCAACCCGCATACCGCAAGCGAGTAGCAGGACGAAAATAAACATGATACAATCGGGTAAGATATATATTCGAGGAAGGACAGTGGTTTTCATGATTATTCGTAATGAACAGGATTTAGAAAGCTTACGAAAAATCGGCCGCATCGTTGCGCTTGCACGTGAAGAAATGAAAAAAGAAGCGAAGCCAGGTATGACAACGAAAGAGCTTGATTTGATCGGTAAAAAAGTATTAGATGAGCATGGTGCTATTTCTGCACCTGAAAAAGAATATGATTTCCCTGGTGTAACTTGCATTAGTGTAAATGAAGAAGTTGCTCACGGCATTCCAGGAGATCGTGTATTAAAAGAAGGCGACTTAGTAAACGTCGACGTATCTGCCGCACTTGATGGTTATTATGCAGATACGGGTATCTCATTTGTACTTGGGAAAGACGAAGAAAAAGAAAAACTTTGCCAAGCAGCTGTTGACGCATTTTGGGCAGCAATGAAAAAAGTTAAAGCTGGTTCAAAACAAAATCAAATTGGTCGTGCGGTTTCAAACTTCGCACATAAAAGTGGATACAATGTTATTCAAAACTTAACTGGTCATGGTATCGGTCTTAGTTTACATGAAGCACCAAACCACATTTTAAGCTATTATGATCCAATGGATAGCGCACTTCTAAAAGACGGTCTTGTTATCGCTGTAGAGCCATTTATCTCTATGAAAGCTGATCATATTATCGAGCGCGGTGATGACGGTTGGACATTCGTTACTCCTGACAAAAGCCTTGTTGCACAATGTGAGCATACAGTTGTCGTAACACGTGGTGAGCCGATAATTTTAACAGAAATATAAAAAATAGCCGTTTGGTAGCAGAAACCTACCAAACGGCTATTTTTTATTACTTTTAGGTATGCAAAAATTTATATAAATAAAAGGTGATGCATCAAAGCATCACCTTTTTAACGGGGTGAGGCTGCCCAAAAGTACGGAAAACCTTTGAACAGCCTCGTATTTTCATATGGATGCCTTACATATATCACTGATGATAATTATGAAATGCGGAAACATATTTATCATCACATGATTCAAACATGAGAAAAGAAACCCTACAGTGGATTCTTTTCTCTACATAATCTAAAGTTTGGGTACACTAGATTCATGCAATGTAGGAGCTTTCCAAGCAGAAAGCGAACCTTCATTTAAAATGATAGCATACATATCTCCATCAAAAATATGCAAATATGCATATAGTATTTTTTATTTATCAATGTCAGAATATTGAAAAATAAAAAATATAAAGGTAAAATAAAGTCGTTATCCGTCTTCTTTTGTCAGTCAGAGAGAATAGAAGAATAGGAGAGGAAAAAATGAAAAAATCTTTAAAACAAAAAATAGTAAGCTCTTTACTTGCTGTATCACTCGCTGTTAGCTTGGCTCCAATTGGACAAGTCAAAGCTGATTCCACGTCAGAAATCACACAGACTTCACCTATCACAAAACAAGTTGATGCAAGTCGCGCCATCGAACACATCCGTTTCTTATCCGAAACAATTGGTCCTCGCCCTGGTGGAACAAAATCAGAAGAATGGGGTTCTCGCTACGTTGGTATGCAACTTAAATCAATGGGTTATGAAGTAGAATATCAGCCATTTCAAGTGCCGGATCAATACGTTGGCTTTATTGAATCCCCATTATCCACAAAGCGTAATTGGCAAGCTGGCGCTGCTCCTAACGCACTAATTTCTACAGAAACTGTTACAGCTCCTCTTATCTTTGTTCAAGGTGGGACAAAATTAGAGGATATTCCAAATGAAGTAAATGGAAAGATTGTTCTATTTGAAAGAGGAACAACAGTTGCAGACTACAATAAACAAGTTGAAAACGCTGTTAGTAAAGGAGCAAAAGGTGTTCTTTTATACAGTTTAATTGGCGGTCGTGGAAACTACGGACAAACTTTCAATCCTCGCCTAACGAAAAAGCAGTCTGTCCCTGTCTTCGGTCTTGCTTATGCGCAAGGAAATGCATTTAAAGAAGAAATCGCTAAAAAAGGGTCAACAATTCTTTCCCTAAAAGCGAGACATGAATCTAATTTAAAATCCTTAAACGTCATCGCTAAAAAGAAACCAAAAAACAGTACAGGTAATGAAAAAGCTGTCGTTGTAAGTTCGCACTATGATAGTGTCATTGGAGCACCTGGAGCAAACGATAATGCTTCTGGTACAGGATTAGTATTAGAGTTAGCTCGTGCTTTTCAAAATGTAGAAACTGATAAAGAAATTCGTTTTATTGCTTTTGGTTCTGAAGAGACTGGCTTACTCGGCTCCGATTATTACGTTAATAGTCTATCCCAAAAAGAACGTGATCGAATTTTAGGTGTCTTTAACGCAGACATGGTTGCAACAAATTACGATAAGGCAAAAAATTTATATGCTATGACGCCTAACGGTTCTCCAAACCTTGTAACAGACGCAGCCTTGCAAGCAGGTAAACAGTTAAATAATGATCTCGTACAACAAGGGAAATTTGGCTCTAGTGATCATGTACCGTTTGCTGAAGTCGGTATTCCTTCTGCACTATTTATTTGGATGGGCGTCGATAGTTGGAATCCATTAATCTATCATATTGAAAAGGTATATCACACACCCCAAGATAACGTATTAGAAAATATTTCGCTAGAACGTATGAAAATGGCATTAGAGGTCATTAGTACAGGCGTCTATAATAGCCTTCAATCTACCTTGAAAACAGAACAAAAAGCCGCTTAATACTATTTCAAGCCACCGATTAATCGGTGGCTATTTATTGAAAAAGAAAAAAAAACAAATATGCATAAAAGCATATTTATTACATGGTATTATCGTGTATAATTAAAATCGTAATATATAAATAAAAACACATTTATTGTATAGTATTGACCTTACATTACATGCGATACCACGCTCTAAGCTTATGGCCCAATGGATAATAGGCTTTTTAAAGACGGTTTTGTTATTACTTTAGGGCCGCTGATTGAGTCCACCTTGAAATTGCTCTCTTTTTTCTATAAAAAAACCCTTCAGGCTGTATTCTTCCCTTCACTTTATCGTGAAGTGTTTTTGAATACTTACCCAAAGGGAGCAATATCAATAGTAATTTTTTAATTTGTCAGCTACTCAGATTACAGTGTAATCAATAATCTAAAGCTTTTTTATTATTTTATTCGCTGACGAGCGAGTAGGATTCCACCTAAAAGGAACAATACCATACCTCCAAGAATTGAACTCATTTCTGCTGATGTTCCTCCTGTGTTGGGAAGTAATGTTGGCTTATCATTTTCTGTAGTAGGTGGAACTTTTGAATCGCTATTTTCGTCTGCATTTGTGTTTGGATCTTTCGGATCTGTGTTTGAATCTTTTGGATTTGTGCTTGGATCTTTCGCATCTGTGCTTGGATCTTTTGGATTTGTGCTTGGATCTTTCGGATCTGTGCTTGGATCTTTTGGATCTACATTTGGTTCGTCCTTGATTTTTGTATTTGTGATGTCATAACCATGTACGTCAGATTGGTATCCGGCTACTGGCTGTTCTTTCACTTCATACTTGTACGCTACTCCGTTTGCATCGTATGCTGCTAAATCTTTAAATTCGTATTTCCAGCCTGTTGCTTCGCTTACTTCTTGCGTCGCAATCACTGTACCATTTTGTAGAAGGTCTACTTT
>NZ_JAAMNK010000002.1:0-426596 GCF_011066025.1 Bacillus sp. EKM202B
TCTTTTGAAGAAAATTTAGCCATAAAAAATGCACCTCCAATTGTTAATTATGTGTCTAACAATTGGGGTGCACTTCAAATTGATAGTCTTTAGTCGTCGCTACGCTGCATACCAGTATATATTAATACAAGACGTAATAATTCAAATACAGCTACAGCTGCAGCTGCTACATATGTTAATGCTGCCGCATTTAATACTTTACGAGCTTGGCCGTACTCATCTGTCGATACGATACCAAGTGCTTCAATTTGTTGCATTGCGCGTTTTGATGCATCAAACTCAACTGGTAATGTAACAAGTTGAAAAACAACACCTGCTGCCATCAAAATAATTCCTAGCAACAATAAACCAGACATTTGTGCAAACACACCAATTAAGACGAAAACCCAAGACATATTCGAGCCAAAATTAGCAACTGGCACTAATGAATGACGAACACGCATGAAATTATAATCTTTTGCATCTTGAATCGCATGCCCTACTTCGTGTGCTGCTACTGCTGTACCAGCAACTGAATGGCCATAGTAGTTATCTGTTGATAATCGAACTGTTTTGGCAGTTGGATCATAATGGTCTGATAAATGACCTGGCGTTTCTTCTACAGCTACGTTGTATAATCCGTTTTCATCTAAAATTTTCCGAGCCACTTCTGCTCCTGTCATACCTGATGTTGAATAAACTTGTGAATACTTGCTATAGGCACTACGTACTTTTGACTGTGCATACAACGGTATGATCAAAATGATCGCGAAGTAAATTAAATAAAACATCATGAACCTCCATTGAAGTTTTAATTATAGTACTTCTCATTCTATTTTTTTCTGCCACCATTGTCAATGAATAAACCTTACAATCCGTATCTTTATTTATCCCGCTATTTGTAGACAGTTAGACTCCCACCTCAAAATTCTGCTGGAGCAAAGAACTTAAGCGGTATATCCACTGCCCGTAAACGCCCGATTGATGAGGGCTAATAATCAATGAGGTATGAACCTCCCCACTGATTAAAGTTTCACTTTATCGCATTATCTATTTTTAGAATGTACATTACTTTTTCTTTTCTCTCGCTCACCTTTATACTTTCTCCATCCAACATAAGTTAATGTGAATAAAATAAGTCCTCCAGTAATTGTCATAAACCAAATGAGAGAGGGGGCAATTTCATCTTTTTTTACTGTGTGAAATATCTTTTGCAAATCTCCTTTAATGATTCCTAATTGCATTTGCCCACCTTTCGTTTTTAACATAACGTTACGAAATTCATCCAAATAAGATAAATGAGCATTTACACGTTGCACCTCGTTTTCTGGCAAAGCAATCATTAGGCTTGGGTAAATAATATTAAATTCATTTAAGAATGTATTTAACGTTTGCTGAAACTGTCCAGTATCTTCTTTTTTCATCGCTTTTTCCATTTGAGAAAAAGCATCCATTACTTTCCCTTCTCTTTCCATCCAAAGCGGTTGATATTTCGATACTTGCGCATCAACAGCAAGTTGTAATGCTATCACATTATCAATTTTAACTTGCTTACCTAAATCTTCTTCCGAGAGAGATTGTTTCGCTTTGTCGTAAGCTAAAGAAATGACTCTAATTTGATCTGGTGTTACTTCTTGCTTCTTTTCATTCCCCTTCACTAAAAACTGCTCCGAGAAATATTGTAATACTTGTACTGCTTTTTCATCTTCATTACGCTTCACTAACTGTAACGAGTCGTCTAGCAACCCCGTTAGTTCACTCCACTCTTCAGCATATATACGTAACGGAAACATTATAATTAGAAATGCTATCAATCCAATTAATGTTCTCTTCATCCCGGTCCCCCCTATAACTACTAGTACAAAATATGTGGAATTGGACAAGAATAGAACAGAACTGCCCCGAAAAATATATTATCGTTTTACAAACAAAAAAATTCTCTTTAAGCAGAGAATTTTTCCTTTGAAATCCTTTTCTTTTTTACGAAATATCTATACAAGCTGTAACAAAGTATACTACCACCTAAAATGAATAATAAAATAGCACACGCCGCATGCATAAAAAATTCTTCTGGTAGCATTAAAATAATCGGATCCGATTCAATATCAAACATCCAATAATCGTTACTGAATAACAGCTTATGGAATAATACAAAACTCTTTTCAAAATTAATAGCGATTGGCAACACCAGTGCTATCGGAAATATAATTGTTACAATCGATCCATGCAGTAAAAATTTTTCGTTTTTTCTTTTTAATAAATAAACGCCGCCTATCACTACAATCATAATTGTCGCATACATCACATATTGAATCTTTACTATAATATTTTTAACATCTACAAAATGAATACGACCATTTGTAGACATATCTAATGTCGGTAAATGTAATGCTCCGTCATAAAACGGAGATAAATATGTAATTAGCACATCATAATTTCTCTTAATTTCATCTTTTGTCATATCCGCTAAATCTGGAATGTTTAAAAAATCAATTTCAAAATAATACAGCCATTTTCCATATATAACTGCCATTGTTGCAAGTGCAAAAATAGAAAATGCTATGCTATATGAAACAACTAACGTAATCAATCGATCCAATATTTTTCCACTCTTACTTCTCTTCATTTTCTCCCCCTAAATGTTCACACCATCATAAAGAAAACTGTTTTCGGCGCTCACGTAAGCAATAATAGTATGTGATGCACAGTACGACAATACTTAACCAAAATGTAAAATAACCAATTTTCTCTACAAACAAATGCATAATTCCGTATCTCGGCATTTGCCAAAATAAATAATCAATTGCGTCATTATGTAATGTCCATATACCTGCTACTACAAAATGCCATTTTTTTATACGGTAAAACGGAGCATATAACACTCCCTGCACTGCCATTGCAAAATGCGATAGCATTAACATATACCCCATCAAGCCAATAGGACCTTTTACATAAATCATAACCACATTTACAACAACAGCCCATATACCATATTTTATTAAAGTTACAATTGCCAGCGCCTCTATTAATCCCCAGTTTCGCTTTACCAAGAAAGCAATTAAAACAAAGACAAAAAAGAGAGTCGCCATAGGACTATCTGGTACAAACGGCCAAAATATAGGTGACGTTTCTTTTAATTGATTTCCATACCATATAAATCCGTAAATTGTACCTAGTATGTTAACAATCAATAAAAATAATAATACTGAGCGTTGTCTTAACATTGCATACAAGTAAACCAAGCTGTATGTCCAACACCTTTCATTCTTTCCTCAAACTCTACTCTATTATATAGTAAACTTTCTGTCATCAAAATAAAAAGCTGACCACAAAATTTGTAGTCAGCTTTTCTATTATTTTTTATTATACTTTGCAACGAATTCCGAAAGCTTTTTCAGTTCTTCATCCGTACCTTTAAATACACCTTTAGGCATGGAACCTTTTCCATCTTTCGCAATTTTAGCGATTTCTTCAGGTTTTAAAGTTAAGTTCTGCAAAGCTGGTGCTGCCGCCCCGCCTTGTAAATTATCACCATGACACGTTAAACAAGTATTTTTTTGCATTAACTTGTAGCCGTCATCATTTTTATCAACTGGTGCTGTTTTTACAATTGCGCCTTGTTTCTTTGCAGCTTCCCAGTCGTGGTGTGCTACAGATTCCCAAGTTAAAAAGATAATCGATGCAATTGCTAAAAGCATAAATCCAGTGGCTACAGGACGCTTCAACGGGCGTCTTTCTGGACCTCGATCGAGAAATGGAGCTAACAGCAATGCTCCGAACGCAATCCCTGGCATAATAAACGCTCCAATTACAGTAAATGAACCAGAAGCATAAGAATACTTTAGTAACTGATACAAAAATAAGAAATACCAATCTGGAAGTGGTATATATCCGGCATCTGTCGGATCCGCCATTCTCTCAAGCGGTGACGGATGTGCCACTGTTAAACATAAATAACCGATTAAAAAAACTGCACCAACCATCCATTCTTTTAACAAGAAGTTCGGCCAAAATGCTTCTGTTTTTCCTGGGTATTCAGAATAATCTTTTGGAATATTTGGTTTCCGAGCTACTGGTACTCGAGAATCTCCTACAAATTTCATTCCTTTGCCGCGATGCATAATCTCCCTCCTTTAGTTCTTTCCCCTTTAATTTAGCAATCTCTTATAGTGGACCGGAAATACCTTGTTTGCGAATCATGATGAAGTGGAAGGCCATTAAACCTAGAAGTGCTGCTGGTAAGAAGAAGACGTGAATAGCAAAGAAGCGAGTTAATGTTTGAGCGCCAACAATTTCGGAATGACCAGCGAGTAATGTTTTAATATAAGGACCAATGAGCGGCGTTTGCTCTGCGATTTGAATCCCTACTTTCGTAGCAAATAACGCTTTCATATCCCACGGTAATAAATATCCGGTAAAACCAAGACCTAACATAACAAAGAAAATAAGAACACCAACAATCCAGTTTAACTCACGAGGTTTTTTATACGCACCTTGGAAGAAAACTCTGAGTGTATGTAAAAACATCATTACAATTACGAGACTAGCACCCCAGTGGTGCATACCACGAACAATTTGCCCGTACGCAACTTCATTTTGTAAATAGTAAACAGATTCCCACGCATTTTTAATATCAGGCACATAATACATCGTCAAAAACATTCCAGATAAAATTTGAATTACAGTAACGAAAAAGGTAAGTCCTCCAAAGCAATAAACGAATGCAGAAAAGTGATGTGCCGGGTTTACATGTTCAGGTACTTCATGATCAGCGATATCGCGCCATATCGGTGTAATATCTAAACGTTCATCTACCCAATCATAAATTTTATTTAGCATCTACTTTGCACCCCCTTTTGGCTTCGCTTTTCCTAAATACAGCGTTCCATCTTTCACTTTAGACTCGTACACATCAAGCGGAGCAAGTGGCGGTGTGCCTTTAATGTTCATACCATCTTTTGTATAACGTCCTCCGTGACAAGGGCAAAAGAATTGATTCGGATGTGCTTTGTCCGAATTCCAGTTCACTGTACACCCTAAATGTTTACACACTGGAGAAAATGCAACGATGTCTCCGCTTTCATCTTTATGCACCCAAGCAGATTTTGGCTCTTCAGACTTGTACCATCCGTCAACCTGTTTCACCTTAAAGTCGAAACGCTTCGGCTCTGTTGTAATATCCTTTACTTGCGCAACAGCAACCATATCTGTTCCCGCTTCTTTTCTTAACACCGGATCAAGCGCAAATCGCGTCATCGGCATTAAAATACCCGCTGCCATAAAGCCTCCTACTCCTGTAAGTGTGTAATTTAAAAACTGTCTTCTTGACACACGATGTTCTTTCTCGCTCACGAAAATTTCCCCCCTCTATCAGAAATTGTCCCCTCGTGAAAAATAATATAAAAAATAAATACTAGGACACTATCATGATATAATACCCTCAAGCACAGGTCAATATCATACTACTCATAATAATAAGAACTTTCTGTTTATTACTATTTTCCCCATTTTTCTTCTAACATTACCATTATATTTTTTATATGAGCGTGAATGACTTCTCTCTTCGCTTGATCACTAAATTGTTCTAACGCTAATGAGGGTAACCAAAATAAATCCCCCTGTAACTCTTGCATATCTTCTTTCCATGAAAAATCACTTGTAACATAAGCAATATGTTTAAAGCCTTGACTTTGTAAATGATCTGTCCATTCTTGCAAACGAGCTTTTTCATTCTTTTGACTTTCTACTAAATACGTAAATGCAGGTAGTAAAAGCACTCTTCCTTTATATTCTCTTTCCAACTCCATACTCAACAATTCAATAAATTCACCTTGTTCTACTACCGTTTTCATTTCTTTTGCTGCTGAAATTGACAAAAGAGGTATTACCCCTGTATCTATATACTCCCTTGCTTGCTCAAACTGTTCCACGTCTTTTACAATCCATTTCACATTTCTTCCCTCCCTCCAGCTAAAATGACAGAACTTTCACTTTATATATATTAAACCATACTAAAAGGGGTAAAAAAAGAAAAACCACCCAAGATAGGTAGTTTTTCTTAAAAAAGTCCGAAATTTGTAAAAATTTAATAATTCAAATAAATCCTATAAAGTCTTTAACTCCGCCGTTAACCTATGAAACGCTTCCTTATCTTGCTTATCCAACGCTTCATCAATTTGTTTCAAAAGACGTTCTCTTCTAAATGAAAATACACTCTCTTCTAAAAATCTCTCTGCAAGTAAACGATCTTTTTCATTTACTTCAATATGCTTTGGTAAATATGGATTGTCTTCTAATACAGCTACATAGTTTGCGTTTTGGAACGATGATTTAAAGTTGAGTTGAATATAAATATCCTCATCTCGATTTAAACGAATATCATGAAACGATTTTTCAGCATCTGTTGTCATAACATTTTGTTTAAAAAAGTGAAACGGTGTGTCTTTCACGCAATTTGCTGACATCACTAAGCCACGCGGACAATATTTTGCATGCTCTACGAAGTGGACTTTATGCATTAATTGGTCGTGACTCATTAAATAATTCAAAATCCATACACATTCACGCTGTTTCAGTTGGTAATTATTCAAAAACCATTTCACAAAATCCTTCTTCTCGTTTACAGAAACAGGGGTATTCATAGCAATTAAGTCCCTCCTCTGTCTTTCTCTTTTCTTTTTAGATTCAAGAAGCGGCATTCAGTTTCCTTCCAACTTATGAAAAATCCTCTAAATTATATAACAACTCTTCAATATGAATTTGTGTCGGGTCTAGTTGTAATAACTGAGTAAACACTTCTTTGGCCTCTTTTCGCATTCCTTCTTCCAATAAGAAATAACCGTACTCTTCCAAGAAGTCTGGATGATTCTTAAAAGAAGTATATGCACTTTCATAGTGCTTTAATGCATCCGAATACATTTCTAATTGTTTTTTTGCAAACGCAAGATCCCAAAGTAGTTGTGTATCTGGCTCTCCGCTATCAATAGCACGCTCTACAACTGTGATTAACTCTTCATACTTTTCTTGTCCTTTTAAAATATATGCATATTTTAATATTGCACCTAAATGTCCTGGATCTAACTCAAGCGCTTTTTGAAGCACTTCCTCTGCCTCTGCTACTTTTCCTAATTTAGCTGCAATGCTCGCTAATTCTACATAAAACGGAACAGCAAGCTCATCTACTTTAATTCCTTCTTGAAGTGTTTCATAGCTTTCTTGCAGCATTCCTTCTTTTTCATAGCTTTTCGCTAAATACATGTATAGTGATGCGTACTCAGGATCTAATTCTTTTAGTTCTTGCCAAGCACCAATTGCTCTTTGATATTCTTCTCCTTGATATAATGTGAAAGCATATCCAAATAAGGAGTGAATATCTTTTTGCTCCTCTAAGCCTGCTTCATAGTAAGAGATCGCTTCTTCCCAGTTTCCAATTGCACTTAACGTTTCTGCGAGACGAAGTGCAATGACAACACCCCCCATTACTTTATGTTCCGCTAATAGCGACTCGTAATAAGTAATTGCCTTTTGTTCTTCACCTTTACTACTATATAATTCTGCTAATCCAAACGTAATAACAGGTTCGTCAGGCATCAATTCTTTCGCCTTTAATAGTTTTTGCTCTGCTACATCATCAAAACCTTGCATTTGGAATAAATCTGCAACAAGCAATAACGATTGAACATATAAATCATCATTTTCTGGAATATCATGAAGTACTTCAATCGCTTCATCTTCTTTATCTAAATCAATATATAATTCTGCTAAAAATACCGTAAATTCACTCTCTTCCGGATATAGCAAACGTAAATCTTCTGTTATTACTAGCGCCTCATCCGTAAACCCAAGTGTATGATAGTAGCGAGCGATATCATACTTCTCTTCATCATTCGCAACTTGTAATTGTTCTTTTAATAATTGTAATCCTTTTTCCGCTTCACCATTTTCAATATATGACACAGCTTGTTCAAACTTTTGCATAAACGTCTCCTTTAATTCTAAAAAATATTCTCTTCTGTTCATTTATCCCGCTATTAACGGGCAGTCAGACCCCCACCTCAAAATTCAGCTAAGGCAAAGAAGTTAGTTTGGGGATCAACTGCCCATAAAAGCCCGATTGGTTCAACTAATAATTAGCGGGGGATAAACATCCCCCACTGATTAAAGTTTCACTTTATCATAAGCAACGCACTATTATAACGCAACCTTTAGAATGGGCATGCTCCTTCTTGTACTTTTTCTTATAGCGTAGCTACTTGTTCAAAAAGTTCGGATGTGACACCGATCCCTCACTACTTTCTATTGTACCGTTTTCTTTCATGACCGTGCAAATAACTTCCCTTATTAATTATGAAGCAACACCAACCAAGCTTTTAGGAGCTGTTCATGCGGGATAAAAAAGACTCCTATAAAAGGAGCCTTCACAATTTCTTAAGAATAGGTTTCTTCTTTCTTAACTTGCTCATTTACAAGCTCTTTCAGTAATTCTATAATTTCATCATTTTCTTCTTTCAATCCGACGGTAATACGAATGCCATCATGTATTCCAAATGCAGCACCAGAACGAACAATATATCCTTTCTTCATTAATCGTTCGAAAGCTTCATTACCAGAAATACCAAGTTTTAAGAAAATGAAATTTGTTTGAGACGGATAATAGAATACGTTATATTCCTTACAAAATGCATAGTATTGATTTAACCCTTCAGCATTTTTTTGCACACAGTCTTGTAAAAATGTTTGATCTTCTAATGCAGCTATTGCTACAGCTTGGGCTACAGTCGATGTATTGAACGGTAACCTTGCTACTTCCAACTGCCCGATTAACTTCGCATCACCAATCGCATATCCAATTCGAAAAGCAGCTAAGCCATATGCTTTTGAAAATGTACGTAATACCATAAGATTTTCATATTTTTCAAGAAGTGGCAATGTTTGCGGATAGTCTTTTGCTTCCGCATATTCATAATATGCTTCATCCATAATAACGAGCGCTGACTTAGGTACTGATTCTAAAAATGAAAGTAATTTTTGTTTCTCTACATATGTACCTGTCGGGTTATTCGGATTACAAATCCACACAATCTTCGTTTTATCATCTACTTGTTGTAACATTGCATCTAAATCGTGAATGCCATCTTTAAGTGATACTTCACGAACTTCTGCCCCTTCAATAACAGCATGGTGATGGTATTGCGAGAATGTAGGATTCGCCATTACAACATTTGTTCCTTCATGTAGTAAGGCACGGCTAATCATTTGAATAACTTCATCTAACCCACTACCAAATAACAGTTGTTCCGCTTTTACACCTAAATGATCAGCTACTTTTGTCCGAAGTTCAAAAGCATATCCATCTGGATAAAGAGCGTATTGACTCACTAATGATGTTAACGCTTCTGTCACATTTGTAGAACAACCGAATGGATTTTCGTTCGATGCTAATTTCACAATTTTTGATAATCCATATTCTCTTTTTACTTCTTCAATATTTTTCCCAGGTACATATGCTCTCAAAGTTAACAATTGCTCTTTCACTCTCATTTTTCTTCCCCCAGTCATTTTATTGAATTCGATTACAGTAAGGGATTATAATCCCTTACTGTAATCTTTTATCATAACCGTCACTATTACGAAAACACCTCTAAATAAGCACTTCATAACTGTCCCTATATTTTTAAGCCATATCCTTTTGAAATGCTTCTAACGCAATATGAACAGTCTCATCAGGAATAGATACGACGTTCACCACCCCATATTCCTGCATAAGTACCATATGAATTGTTCCAGCATTCGCTTTCTTATCTTGTTTCATCAGTTGAACGAGGCGCTCTACATTCAAATCGCTTGGCATTTTTGGATAGCCGTATTGCAAGAACCACTGCTTTATCTCTTCATAAGCAAGATCAACTTTATACACTTGCTCACTTAAAAATAAAGCAAATAACATCCCAACTGCTACTCCGTCACCGTGAGTAATATTTCCATATCCAATCTCTTTTTCAAGAGCATGCCCTAGCGTATGTCCAAAGTTCAAATGAGCACGTACACCTTTTTCTGTTTCATCTTGTGATACAATATTTGCTTTTACAGGAATCGCCTTCATTAATATGTGAATTAACTTCTCATCACGAAGATCCGCCAATGTTTGCACTTCTTCTTTTAACCAATGACACAGTTCAACATCACCAATCAAAGCATGTTTTATCACTTCTGCAAAACCTGAACGCCATTCTTTTTCAGGAAGAGAGTATAAAAATGGTGTATGATATACAACCGCTTCTGGCTGATGGAATGCACCAATCATATTCTTCCCTAACGGATGGTTAATTGCTACTTTCCCGCCTACTGCACTATCGTGAGCTAATAAAGTCGTTGGAACTTGGACAAAGCGAATGCCACGCATAAACGACGCAGCAACAAAACCAGCCAAATCTCCAATCATTCCGCCTCCAAGTGCGATAATTAAAGAATTTCTATCTAATTTATTTTCAAGAGCTGACGTATGAGCCGCATAGAAATTTTCAAAAGACTTCTCTTTTTCACCACTCGGTACAACGAATGAAAATACTTCTTGCTCTACTTGCAATGCATTCACAACTGTCTGTAAATGTAAAGATGCAACAACTTCATCTGAAATGATCATTACGTTAGATACAACTGGCTGCATATTTTGAACAAATGTTGTCAAATGTAATAATGCCTCTTTCCCAACATGTACATCATATTCTTTTGATTTCGTTTGAATATGTATGTTTTCCATTAAAATCCCCTCGCATATTCATTATGTTTCTCCATATTTTCACGAATAAGATCCATACGATCTAATCCAAATTGTTCTATTAAAGCAGTCGCTAATTCCCAAGCCACAACAGCTTCTGCAACGACACTAGCTGCTGGTACAGCACAACTATCTGAACGTTCAATGCTTGCTGTAAAAGGTTCTTTCGTATCAATATCCACACTTTGAAGAGGTTTATATAGTGTAGGTATCGGTTTCATCACACCGCGCACAACAATTGGCATTCCAGTCGTCATACCGCCTTCTAATCCACCTGCATGATTCGTTCTTCGTGTATATCCACGTGCTTCATTCCACAGAATTTCATCATGAACTTCACTTCCGGGTCTATGCGCTGCTTCAAAACCAATTCCAATCTCAACACCTTTAAAGGCATTAATGCTCATAATCGCGGCTGCTAATTTCGCATCCAGTTTTCGATCATAATGCACATAACTTCCTACTCCAATTGGCATTCCTTCCACAATTACTTCAACGATGCCACCGATTGAATCACCATTTGCTTTCGCATCATCAATTGCTTTTATCATTTGGTTGCCAGCTTCTTCATCTAAACAACGTACAGGTGATGCTTCTGTAATACTTTTTAATTCTTCAATTGAACGATACGTAATCTCCTTAGCTTGTACACCGCCAATTTCAATTACATGGCCTGCCACTGTAATACCAAGTTCCGCTAACACTTTTTTAGCAACCGCACCAGCAGCAACACGCACTGTCGTTTCGCGTGCTGAAGAACGTTCAAGTACATTTCTCATATCTCTATGACCATATTTAATCGCACCATTTAAATCAGCATGTCCAGGTCTTGGTTTTGTTACTTTCCTCTTCATTTCTTTTTCTTCTTGTTCCGTTAACGACTCTGCACCCATAATTTTTGTCCAGTGTGCAAAATCACGATTTTCAACAACAAGTGCAATTGGAGAACCTAATGTCTCTCCATGTCTAACACCACTTGCAATTTGCACTTGATCTGTTTCAATTTGCATGCGTCTACCACGCCCATATCCCTTTTGCCTTCTAGCTAACTCTTCATTTATATCATCCGCTACTAAAGGCAGCCCTGCTGGAATACCTTCTATAATCGTTGTAAGTTGTGGACCATGAGATTCACCAGCTGTAATATATCGCATACGTTATTCCTCTTTTCGTATATGTATTTATCTCGCTATATTAAGCAATGATATTATCTTTCATTACTCTAAAAATATGAAAGAAATTATATGATTGATCAGCCATTCGCTTATTCTCCGATAGGCCTTTTACTTTACATATCAATATATCATAACCGCTCTAACTTCGTAACTAATCCAAATAAAAAAAGTGCAAGAAGAATACCCCTATTCTTCTTGCACTTTTTACTATTATCACAGTGATTAAAGCGTTTACAAATTATTTCAAAATAATTAGTAAATCCATTCATTCATTAATTTTGAGTAGTCTACCAATTCTTCTTCTTTAAAGAAAATAGCAATCTCGCGCTCTGCGCTTTCTAAAGAATCAGAACCGTGGATAATGTTTTTCGCAACAGTTACACCGAAATCTCCACGAATTGTTCCAGGAGCCGCTTCATGTGGTCTTGTTTTACCCATCATATTACGAGCTGTATCTACTACACCTTCACCTTGCCATACCATTGCAAATACAGGTCCAGATGTAATAAAGTCTACTAATTCACCAAAGAAAGGTTTTTCCTTATGCTCACCGTAGTGTTGTCCAGCAATTTCCGGAGTGACTTGCATTAATTTTGCACCAACTAATTGAAAGCCCTTTTTCTCAAAACGAGCTACAATTTCCCCAATGAAGGCACGTTGTACACCGTCTGGTTTTACCATTAGAAATGTTTTTTCCATAAAAAATCTCTCCACTTCTGAATTATGTATGTAATTGTATATCCCCACACACATATTAACACCCTTATCACAATTGTGCAATAGTTTTGAAATAGAGAGATTATTTTATTTTTTAGAATAAACACTAAAATTTTCGTTTTCCAATATACTTTGCAACATTTTGTAATGCATACTTTGCTTGCCCACGTGGGAGTGGTTTTATTATTTCCAATGCTTTATGTAAATAACGTTCGCTAAACGCAAATGCTTGATCAATAGCTGTACTATTTTTTACAGCATCAATAATTTCTTTCATTTCACTTGCTGTTGTATTTTCATGTACAGAAGTGATTTTCTTGCGGAGTATTGGATCTTCCATCGCATATAAAGCAGGCAGCGTAATATTTCCTTGTAGTAAGTCACCACCAGCAGGTTTTCCAAGTTTCTCTTCTGTTGAAACGAAATCTAAAATGTCATCAATAATTTGATAAGACATTCCTACGAAATACCCATACCAAAACAAACGATTTACCATATCACGATTAGCACCAGCAGCAATCGCCCCTAGCTGACAACTCGCAGCAATTAATAATGCTGTTTTTCGCTTTATCCTTCTTAAATACGTTCGTAAATTTTGGTCATAGTTATATTTATCTTTAATTTGTTCAATTTCACCTTTACATACTTCTAAAATTGTATGCGACAGTGCCTGATGCGCCTCTGGAATTTCGATATTTGTTACACATTCAAGAGACTTAGCAAACAGATAGTCTCCTGTATACATTGCAATACGATCTCCCCATTTCGCATTCACAGTCGCACTACCGCGTCGTAAAAACGCTGCATCAATAACGTCATCGTGAACGAGAGAAGCCATATGAATAAGTTCCAACGCAACAGCGACGTGCTTAATTGCGTCTAACTTATAATCCCCAAATTTCCCTGCAAGCAACACGAATACAGGACGAATTCGCTTCCCACCAGCTTCAATGAGTTGTAATGCCGCCTCTTCTACTAATGGCTGTTCAGAAGCAACTGTCTTTTTTAATTCTTTTTCTATTACATTAATATCCGATCGTAAAAAAGAGTACATAAGTTGTAACTTCATATTGTTCACCTTAACCTAAAACTTCTTTTTTCTATTTTGATTCTGGTTTCATACCTAAATGCATCGCTGCTACTCCAAAAGTAAATGGTTTCACTTGTACACGTTCAAGTCCAGCTTCCTCAAACATTTGAGCCAATTCTTTCATCCCTGGGAATGTACTAGCGGATTCTTGAAGCCATGAATATTCTTTATAGCTTTTCGCAAACATCTTTCCAAATAACGGCATGATATATTTAAAGTATAAAATATACCCTTGTCGAAAACCAATCATTGTTGGTTGCGATGTTTCTAGGCAGATTACTTTACCACCTGGTTTTACTACACGTGTCATTTCTTTTAATACGTGTAAATAATCTGGTACGTTACGCAAACCAAATCCAATCGTTACATAATCAAATGTATGATCTTCAAATGGAAGTTCCATTGCATTTCCATGTAGAAGTTCTACTTGTTTTAATTGTAACGCCTCTACCTTTTGTTTACCGACAGATAACATGTTTTCACTGAAGTCTAGGCCAAC
Source organism: Bacillus sp. EKM202B (assembly GCF_011066025.1). Taxonomy (NCBI): domain Bacteria; kingdom Bacillati; phylum Bacillota; class Bacilli; order Caryophanales; family Bacillaceae; genus Bacillus; species Bacillus sp. EKM202B. The sequence continues at coordinate 14,238 of NZ_JAAMNK010000002.1, forward strand.
AACCTTCCCCTGCTCACCTACAGCTCCTGCTAGCGCAATTGTCCAATCCGCTGTCCCGCAGCACACATCAAGCGCTTTACTGCCAGGTTTTACATCCATAATACGCATCGTCTCTTTACGCCATGCTTTATGTCTTTGAAAACTAATTACAGAATTCATCACATCGTATTTATCTGAAATTTTCTCAAATACATCATGTACTCTTTCTTCTTTTGATTGTTGCATGCTCGTACCTTCTTCCAATGTAAAATTGCTTATGTCTTCGATTTATCTCTTAACACAGAATTTATTTCACTTATGTCTGTGTGATCTTCTAAAAATTGATCTTCTTTCTTTCGTAATTCCATCATCCATTCATTAATAACTGTTTCTGCATCAGCTTTATCCCCTAAAGCCTCTTGCACTGCTTGAAAAACAGGTGAATGTTGTTTATCAGCATACAGTTGACATTCTTTTTGGAGACGATTTTTCCCTAATACATACGTTATAAATGGTTTCCAATGTGATAAATGGAAATGATCACATGTTTTTTGAAGGAGCGCAGATTCAATCGTTACTACACTCTCCATTATGTTATCCATCTTGTCATGCGCTTTTTGGTATAGCATAATTTTATGTTCATTAATCTCTTTAATTCCTTCAGCAAGCGCGCGAATTAAAACAATATCACGATTCATAGACAATAAGTAATAATATAGCCCACTATAGTAATCACCTGCAAGTACTGTTAACTGGCGGCGTTTATGCGATTCAATCGCTTCTTCCCCCGCTTTGTTTGATACTCTTTCATGTGTATCAAGCGCAATTTGCACAAGCATAATCGTTACTACATAATGCTCAATTTGTTCTATATGTAAATTTTCACTTTTTAAAGCTCCATATAACAATGCTATTTTCTCTTCATCAATACATGGTTCTTCAATATAGTTTATGAAATAAGGATGGCGTAATTTCTCCATCAATTTCTCTTTTATACCCGCATACCCTCCGTAGATGTCACACACAAAAAATCACCCTTGTTTTCTAATTCATAAAACTTATTATAACACATACATTCTATTTTCTATAACCAAAACTTGGCTACACCTTCCATTGATGTAAGCAATCTTTCTATTCTCACTCTGCCCAACTAACACTATATCATTTATTTACTTGTAAAAAAAAGAAAAGCAGTTTCCCGCTTTTCTTTACTTCGTTTTAATAAAAGATAAAATTTCACTACGCGCTGCAGCATCATTTTCAAGCACACCACGTACTGCCGTCGTTATCGTTTTCGCACCTGGTTTTTTCACACCACGCATCGTCATACACATATGTTCTGCTTCTACTACTACCATTACACCATGCGGCTCTAGTACTTCCATGATAGAATTAGCCACTGTTGATGTAATACGTTCTTGTAGTTGTGGACGACGTGCAATTGTATCTACAGTACGAGCTAATTTACTTAACCCCGTCACCTTTCCGCCTTGCGGAATATATGCAACGTGAGCAACTCCATAGAATGGAACTAGATGATGCTCACACATCGAATAAAATGGTATATCTTTTACTAGTACAAGCTCTTCGTGATCTTCTCCGAATACTTTATGCAAATGCTCTTTTGGATCTTCATGCATCCCCGAGAACACTTCTGCGTACATTTTTGCAACGCGCTTCGGTGTATCAAGTACTCCCTCACGATTTGGGTCATCTCCGATTGCCTCTAAAATAAGGCGTACTGCGTGTTCAATTTGTTCTAAATTAACTTTTGCCATCCGCTAGCCCTCCCGAAAACCTAAAAGTGATACGAACACATTCTAGCATATTTATGTTTTTAAAAGCAAAAAGAAGAGTTCCCAAAAAGGAAACTCTTCTTCCCTGTTAATATGTAAGGATTATTTAACCGCATCTTTTAACGCTTTACCAGGTTTGAATGCAGGTACTTTACTTGCAGCGATTTCAATCTCCTCACCTGTTTGTGGGTTACGACCTTTACGAGCCGCACGCTCACGAACTTCGAAGTTACCGAATCCGATCAATTGTACTTTATCACCTTGTTTTAAAGCTTCTAAGATAGAATCAAAAACAGCGTCTACTGCTTTTGTTGCGTCCTTTTTAGAAAGGGAACTTGCTTCTGCAACAGCATTGATTAAATCTGTCTTGTTCATGCCATTCACCTCCTCCCAAAGATAAGACTGTATAATGATCATAAAATGAGTCTTACTTTCATTTGTAGGCAATTTTTACAAATTCTATACTACAAAGATGTAGATAAATCATTATCAACGCCTATATTATACGATTCTCCTTTATAATTCAATATTTTTAAGGAAATTGTTACTCTTAAAATGTGAAAATCTGATGAAACTTGACAATTTACAACAATGTATTAGATAATGACTGTTTATTTTTCTATTCCATACGTAAAAAATAAAAAAATCCCTCTACAATGAGAGGGATTTTTTCTTATAATATAATCGCAATTAATCCGCCAGATCCTTCATTAATAATTCTTTCTAGTGTTTCTTTTAATTTATATCTAGCATTTTCTGGCATTAAAGATAGTTTTGCTTGAATTCCTTCTCGAACAATAGAGCTAAGCGAACGTCCGAATATATCGGAATTCCAAATTGATAATGGATCATCTTCAAAATCTTGCATTAAATAACGAACTAATTCTTCACTTTGCTTTTCAGTACCAATAATCGGCTCAAACGTCGATTCAACATCTACTTTAATCATATGAATAGATGGAGCTACCGCTTTTAATTTCACACCAAACCTTGAACCGTGACGTATGATTTCCGGCTCATCTAAGCTCATATCAGCTAGTGCAGGTGCTGCTACACCATATCCTGTTTGCTTTACCATACGCAGGGCATCCGCCACTTGATCATATTCTATTTTCGCATGAGATAAGTCGAGCATAAGCTTCAGTAAATGATCTTTCCCTCGAATTTCTACCCCTACTACTTCTTTTAAAATTTGATCGTACAATTCATCTGGCGCATATAAATCAATCTCTGCCACACCTTGCCCCATATCAATGCCAGCTAGACTTGCCCGATCAATAAATTCATATTGACTAAACTGCCAAACGACACGGTCCACATCACGAAGACGTTTTATATCCTTCACAGTCTCTTGAACTGCTTCTTGATAACTTTTGCGTAACCAATGCCCTTCATTTAGCACCATTACCCAACTAGGAAGGTTTACATTCACCTCTAATACTGGGAACTCAAATAACGCTTCTCGAAGTACATTATATACATCTGTTTCTCTTAAACTCTCTACACTCATCGCAATTACTGGTATATCATATTCTTCAGATAAACTTTGGCGTAATTGCTCTGTATCCGGATGATACGGCTGTACAGTATTGATAATCATAATGAAAGGCTTTCCAACTTCTTTTAACTCATTTACAACGCGTTCTTCTGCCTCTATATAATCTCTTCTTGGTATTTCGCCAATCGTTCCATCCGTTGTAATTACAACACCAATTGTTGAATGTTCTTGAATTACTTTGCGCGTGCCAATTTCTGCAGCTTCATGGAATGGAATAGGCTCTTCATACCAAGGGGTATTAATCATACGCGGGCCATTCTCATCTTCATAGCCTTTTGCTCCTGGAACCGTATATCCAACACAATCTACTAATCGAATATTTACTTCAAGTCCTTCATCTACTTCGATAGAAACCGCTTGGTTTGGAACAAACTTCGGTTCCGTCGTCATGATTGTACGACCAGCAGCACTTTGAGGCAGTTCATCCTGCGCTCTTTGGCGGTCAGATTCATTCTCAATGTTCGGAATAACAACAAGTTCCATAAATTTTTTAATGAATGTTGATTTCCCTGTTCGAACAGCTCCTACAACTCCAAAATAAATATCACCGCCTGTGCGTTCCGCAATATCTTTAAAAATATCTACCTTTTCCAAGTGATTCCCTCCCTCAAAATTTTTGGGAATAATTCCGTGTATATAGTCAACTAATACCTTCTCTAACGTTGCCTATAATATCTGATATAATATAATGGTATTCTAGAAGTTCGGACAATATATCAAATAATTTTGTCCAATTTCATATGACTATTTAAAAAATACTTTTTGTTTGCATCACAAGTTGTATAACATAAAAAACCTTTCTTCTAGAACTTATTCGCTAAAAGAAAGGTTCATGACTTATGATTTAAAAAAAATTGGTTCTCCGTCCTTCACCGTATACGGTAAAGAATATGCGGGAACAAATGGGGAGTCTTTCGATAGTATATTTCGAATATCTTCTCCTTCCTTAAATTGCCCTTCATTTTTTTTCAACACTTCATATAAGTCGATTCTGTAGTCAACAAATACTTCTCCTTTTTCATTGATTACAAAAGGAAGTCCTTTACCAGAATACGGACTTGTCACTTGCGGTACATCTTTATATCCTAGTTTTTTGTAATCCAATTCATATACCCCGTCTGAAATTACTTTTTTAAACGGTGGATATCTATGTTCATCACGGTACATCCTTAGTTTTAATGATAATTCCTGAATTTTTTCAACCATCCTTATATCAATTAACTTTACGGTCGGATTTGTTTCAACATCTATTAATACGTATTGGTATACCCCTCCACTTTCATACGCATTCCCTGGTGCTTCTTGTATGTAGCGCGGAGCAATTTTTTGAAAATCGATTGGATACTTTTGATAAATAGGTGTACTCATATCACGCGTTTTAATTGGCAATATCCCACCATTTTGTTCCTTATATGTCGTAATAGCTTTTTGAACAACTTGTAACTGATCTTCATAAGGAACAGCATTTTGTTTCATATTTTCTTTCGGATACATACACCCTGTTAAAACGCTGATGCAACAAAATATTAAAATAATATGGATTTTTTTCACTAACAATCACCTTTTCACGCTAGTATAACTTACTCCTTATGTAACATTTTGAGATACACTCCTCTTACTGCTCCACAGGTCCACTAAATACAACAAGAAAAATAACAATACCCGACACAATCATGAGGGTGTACGCTACTAACGCTGTAATCCCTTTCAGAAATTTATTTTTCATTTTATGCCTACTTAATAAAATAAAAACTACTGCAACAAACATAAATCCCATTGCCCCTAAGGAAAACCACATTTTTATAAGCCCTTCTGACATATATACACCCCTTTACTTTCAATCTATTTTTATACTATTTTAACAAATTAAAATCTTTAAACAAATACAATTCATCATTTTAATGTAAATTAACAAAATTTATGTACAAAAATAAAACCGAAGCGCATTATTTTGCGCTTCGGTTGACCAAATATGCCCTTACCAGCTCTATTCCCATTCTTTCATGGCTATCATATGCAATCTACAATCTCTTTGTTTCTCATAATTTATTTTTTAAACATTTTGCTTAACGAGCCAAAATCTGCTGGCATATTATTGTTAATAATCGCTTTTACAATTTGATCCTCTTGCTCTTTCGGCACCTCACGTCCTGCCATAAGAGCTACTTGATGAATCAATTGACGAAGCACAGTTTCATCACGTAAATTCGCATTTTGTACAGATGACGCTAATTTAAAAATATCCTCTTTGTTCACTTTCGCTTCCTTCTCAATATTATTAAAAATGTTATTATCCATTCTTTTCACCCTCTCCTCAAGTTACACTTCATCCTATGCAAAAATAAAAAAATGGTGAAAAGACCCAATCAAAAAATAAAAAAGCGACAGGAGTACAAATTGTACTTCTGTCGCTTTTATTTAAAGTAAATCAGGTATAGCTTCCACTTCATGTTTTCGAACGCGTCCCATCAATGAGCCTACTGCATCCTTTACATCATTCCCATTGAACAACACGTCATATAAAGCAGCTGTAATCGGCATTTCAACTTCCATCTTCTCTGCCAATTCATGAGCAGCTTTCGTTGTTCTTACGCCTTCTACAACCATCCCCATACTTTCTAACACTTCTTCTAAAGAGTGCCCTTTTCCGAGCATATTTCCAGCACGCCAATTTCGGCTATGAACACTTGTACAAGTTACTATCAAGTCTCCCATACCAGTTAGACCAGCGAACGTTAAAGGATTTCCGCCCATTTTTCTTCCTAAACGAGCAATTTCCGTTAAACCACGTGTCATTAATGCCGCTTTCGCATTATCACCTAATCCAAGACCATCCGTTATCCCTGCAGCTAATGCGATAATATTTTTTAAAGCACCACCAAGCTCAACTCCAACAATATCAGGATTTGTGTATACACGGAAGTAGCTATTCATAAACAAATCTTGTACTTCCTCAGCCGCTTCCATACGCTTCGCTGCCGATGTAACAGTTGTCGCTTGACGTAAGCCGACTTCTTCAGCATGACTCGGTCCAGACAGTACAACAACATCTTTAATCAAGTTCTCTGGAATTTCTTCCTCAATCACTTCCGAAATACGTTTTGACGTACCTGGTTCGATCCCTTTACTTGCATGAATCCACGTAACTGGTTCTGTAACAATTTCTTTCATCTCTTGTAATACATCTCTGTACGCTTTCGTCGGTACTACTAACAGTACTGTATTTACATCTACTAATGCTTCTTCTAAAGAAGAGTAGGCTACGATTGTGCTTGGCAATGTAATTCCTGGAAGATATCGACTATTCTCATGTTTCGCATTAATCTCATCCATAAGTTCAGAACGATTTCCCCAAATACGTACATCATGTCCATTGTCAGCTAATACCATCGCTAACGCTGTTCCCCAGCTACCTGCTCCTATTACTGTGATTTTTGTCATAAAATCACATCCTCTCCATTAGTCTCTTGCTCTAGCGATAATGTGAATCGGTGTTCCTACAAAACCGAACGCTTCACGTAAACGATTCTTTAAGAAGCGCTCATATGAAAAGTGCATTAATTCTGTATCGTTTACAAACACAACAAATGTCGGTGGTTTTACCGCAACCTGTGTCGCATAGAAGATCTTCAGACGGCTACCATTATGAGTCGGCGTTGGATTCATCGCTACAGCATCCATAATTACATCATTTAATACATTCGTTTGTACACGGATACTATGACTTTCATTTACTTCATTAATAACTGGTAACAATGTTTGTGTACGTTTTTTCGTTTTCGCAGATAAGAATACAATCGGTGCATAGTCCAAGAATTGGAAATGAGCACGAATATTTTCTTCAAATGCTTTCATTGTTTTCTCATCTTTTTTCACTGCATCCCATTTGTTTACAACGATAATAACAGCTCGTCCTGAATCATGAGCATATCCAGCAATTTTTTTATCCTGTTCAATAATTCCTTCTTCTCCGTCTAAAACGACTAAAACAACGTCAGAACGTTCAATCGCTCTAAGCGCACGAAGTACACTATATTTTTCTGTGCTTTCGTATACTTTCCCTTTTTTACGCATACCAGCTGTATCGATAATTACATAATCTTGACCATCTTTGCTATATGGTGTATCAACAGCATCACGTGTCGTTCCTGCTATATTACTTACAATTACACGTTCTTGACCAAGAAGTGCATTTACAAGTGATGATTTCCCTACGTTTGGACGTCCAATTAAAGAGAAACGGATTGTTTCATCGTCATACGCTTCTTCTTCAATCTTCGGAAAATGATTTGCAGCTTCATCTAACAAATCACCAAGTCCTAAACCATGTGTACCTGAAATCGGGAATGGCTCACCGAATCCTAATGCATAGAAATCATAAATGTCACTACGCATTTCTGGATTATCAACCTTATTTACCGCAAGTACAATAGGTTTTTTAGAACGATATAAAATTTTAGCAACTTCTTCATCTGCTGCAGTTACACCATCGCGACCATTCGTCATAAAAATGATAACATCTGCTTCATCAATCGCTACTTCCGCCTGTTGACGAATTTGTGTCAAGAACGGCTCGTCTCCAATATCAATTCCACCTGTATCAATAATGTTAAACTCATGATTTAACCATTCTCCCGCACTATAAATACGGTCTCGCGTTATACCTGGTATATCTTCTACGATTGAAACTCTTTCTCCAACAATTCTATTGAAAATAGTAGATTTTCCTACGTTCGGGCGGCCTACTATTGCTATTACTGGTTTCGGCATATACTTTCATCCTTTCAACTTGCTTCTGTTTATTATGTAAAAAACCCTTCTTTGTGCAAGAAGGGATTTGCATTCCAGAATATTTCTCAACGTATCAAAACACCTCATATTATAACACACGTTGCTAATGTTTCACAATAATATATACATTCTCTTGTAAGCGATGCGCAATACCATCTAATATCGCCTCTAAATTATTTGCAACAAATTCTAGTTCCTCTTTCGTCTCACAAGTAAATAAGGGAGCTCCGCCTGCAAACTTTTCCGGTGTCGTTGTAATTACCGCGAGAATAACACTTTCTAACATCATCTTTTATCTCCCCTTCCTTTCGGGGCTTCCGATGACATATGAACGGCACTTTCTAGCGTTGGCACATTCCCTATGACACCTATCGCTTTCTCGGCATCTTGGTCTTGCGGCAAGACAAAGATGCCAACTCTTCCATCTTCTAAATCACGCTTTGCTAACGGTACAAGTGCTGGTGTACCTGAATCCCTATATATCCCTAGAGCAACAGAGACATCATGTAAAATAGCTTGCCGTTGTCCTAAATTTGCAATTGTAACCATCGCATCAATTGATTTCGGTTTTAAAATAAAACCCATTCCATATTTCATAATTTCTTCTTGCCTTGCCGGCAATCCAATATTCATAATATAAATATTATCAATATAAAGCCCCGCTCCTTCAAAGCGAAGCGGTACATGCTCGATATCAACAAGATCATGTAACCTTTTGCCTGACATTAATTTTTTCGCAATAAAAAATGCTATTATAGCCATAATTACTCCAGCAATCCATGAATGGAACCCTATATACGCAAACGTCGTTGCAAACGACGTTAACATCGCCAAATAGTTGCGACTTTCAAAAACTAATGCAATTCCTTCAATGTATGTATTTCCACGCGGTACGAGCTCATATCCATCTAATTGTTGAAGCGTATTTCTTTCCATATTACGCACATCACGAAATTGCGTCGCTGCTAACGTAAGAAATGTAATGGCAGAAAAATCTTTTTTCAAAATAGACGGGATTGCAATCGCTCCTAAAGCTGCGGCAATTAACCCCATCGCAATATGAATAATTTTCCCATGAAGCCTCGTTGGATATTGCCGCGTATCCGTGCGAAGCATTAACACTCTCGTTACCGTCCCTGCTATTACGCCACATAAAATGGCTGGTGTATATTCAGTCATGTATTACCCTCGCCTTTCTTTTACGTGTTTTCCGCTTAAACTGTTCCATGTATACTGATACTTTTGCAATCCAAAATAAAATTGTCATAAACAATGTAGAAACGGCGATGATATCAAAAAACGCTAAACTACCGTAATCATAAGGGAAGTTTAGTTTTCGAAAAATAAGTGTCACTAACAACTCTCCTTGCAACATCCCTATATATAAAGAACATAATCGCAGGAAACGATCTCCATGCAATAAAACTGATGCATACACAAGGGCACCACTTAACAGAAACAACCTATCCACCACAATCCAAATCGGGTCATATACTTCTAACAAATGAAAACTTGTATATAACATTGCAATAATAAGCGCCGAAAGTAAGGTATATATTTTTTTCCAAATAGAATATAGCGTAATCCCTATAAAAGAAATAATACAAAGTAAAAGAGCATTTATTGATACCGTGAATGAAGCAATCGTTACATGTAACGGAGAGCAAATTATAAAAATCAATATACAAGCACTTAACTTCCATCGAATAGATTCCTTTTTCATAAAGAAAGTTACGATAACCCACCCTATCCAAGCTACAAAATAAAAAGTACTCCCATCCATCATTTCACCTCCTATGTTTTCCATTATGGGAACTTTTTATGAAAGTTAATCCCCCTTTCTTTACGCATAGTTTTTTCATATAACAGCAACACTTTTAATAAGGAGGTGCTATTCACAATGGGTAAAGATCGCCAAGAACGAAAACTAAGAGAATCACGCCGCGTTGAATCGGATCGCGACCAATCACTTCAATATCCTGGTGCAACAAGTCTTGATACACCGGAGCAAGCTCGCAAGCAAAATCAGCACTAAACATACAAAAAGACGGTTTCCATATTGTCCGAAACCGTCTTTTTTCATAATTATTTTAATGATTTTTATTTATATTGAAATAATATTTTATATACTAATTTTCCCATGACTTAATTTCACCTTCACCTATTTCCCATAGGAAATTTAAACTCTCTCTAATAATTCAGCATCACCTCTTCTATATTTTCTCATTTTTGCAACCTCTTTTTCAATTGCAAATTCCGCCGAATAATATTTTTATATACAATTAATCTTATTAAACGTCTGTTTTTTATAGAATACTAATTCCGTTCCCTACTTTATATTACAAAAAAGAATAGAAAACAAAAAACCAACCGTTCGGTTGGTTTTTTATCTCCTACTATAATGCGTTGTATCAATACCACGCTGCATTAACCAATGATACGTTTCGCCCTTTACAACAAGAGGTACAGATTGCAACTCTTCTATCGTCTTCGCACCAAGAGCTGTCATAATAAATTTTAAATCTGTATGTAAAAGATCAATTTCATCCACTAACTTCTCGATACCATCTTGCATTAAAATACGTAAAAAGTATCCAGCAAATGCGGTTGTATTCGCCCCTAATGCGATTGCCTTCGCCACGTCCAGCGCTGTTTGTATGCCCCCAGATGCAATAAAAGAGAGGTTGTTATTTGTAGAGGTTGCTTCAATAATCGAGGTAGTTGTTTGTATGCCCCAGTTATTAAAATAAGAAAGCATTCGCTGTCTTCTTTCATTTTCAACAGCAGCAAAATTTGTACCACCTTGTCCACCAATATCAATTGCCGTTACACCTATACTCACTAACTGTTGCACTGTTTCCTTACTCATCCCAAATCCAACTTCTTTTACAATGACAGGAATTTTACTCTTTAAAACAATTTGTTCAATCCGCTGAAGTACCCCCGTAAAATCACGATCTCCTTCAGGCATCGTTAACTCTTGTATAACATTTAAATGAATTTGTAGTGCGTTTGCTTCAATCATATCAACGGCACGCTCTGCCTGTTCGACAGTTGCCTCACTACCTAAATTCGCAAAGAAAATCCCATTTGGATTTATCTTTCTAACGACCTTATAAGAAGCCGCCTCACGCTCATCTTTTAACGCTGCCATTTGCGAACCTACAGCCATAGCGAGATTATGATGTTTCGCTACATATGCTAGTTGCTCATTAATATGTAACGTTTGCTCTCCTCCACCACCAGTCATCGCATTGATAAAAATCGGCGAACTTAGTGAAAGTTCGCCGATTTTTGTTTCACATGTTATAGTATCATAACTTGAATTTGGCAAGCTTTGATGCACAAAATCAATATCATGAAAGCCATGCGTACGAGACTGACCAGTAGAAAGAGCATATTCAATATGATCTAATTTACGTTTTGCCCTTACCACTCGTACCCCTCTTTATTTCTTTAATTTTTTCAGTTGTTCACCAATAATATCACTTAATTGGAAAGTAGCAGAATCAGCATTTGGCTCATATTTGCTATAATCTTCTGTTACATTATTTTCTTCAAGTGCTTCTTTTATACTTAAAGAAATACGTTTTTCCGCTACATGTACTTCAAGTACTTTCACTTTTACTTCTTGTCCCATTTCCAATACTTCATTTGGATTTTTCACGTGACGATTTGCAATTTGAGATACGTGCACAAGCCCTTCAACGCCAGGTAAAATTTCAACGAAAGCACCGAATGTAACTAGACGTTTTACTACTCCCTCACGAATATCACCAGCTTTTATTTCACCAGCAACATTTTCCCAAGGTCCCGGCTGAGCTGCTTTAATTGATAAAGAGATACGTTGCGTATCAGCATCAACAGATAGCACCTTTACCTTTACCTTTTGACCTTGCTCTAGCACTTCAGATGGTTGCTCCACACGTTCGTGTGAAATTTGCGAAATGTGAACTAAACCGTCCACACCACCAACGTTAACGAAAGCACCAAAATCCGTTAATCGTTGTACTGTTCCTTCAACAATATCCCCTTCTTTTAATGAAGAGATTGCTTCTTTTTTCTTAGAATCTAGTTCTAATTCTACTACCGCTTTATGCGAAAGGATTACACGATTTTTTTCGCGGTCTAATTCAACAATTTTTACCGCTAATGTTTTTCCTTTATAGTCAGAAAAGTCTTCTACATAATGTACTTCTACAAGTGAAGCTGGGATAAAACCACGAACGCCTAGGTCCACAACTAATCCACCATTCACGATATCTTTTACAGTAACATCAAATACATGACCAGAAGTAAATTTCTCTTGTAATTCTACCCATGCTTTTTCTGCATCAACAGCACGTTTAGATAAAACAAGATCATCTTCTTCTAATTTAATAATTTTCAATTCTAGTGTTTGATCTAATTCTACAACATCGCTTGCTTTTTCAATATGAACGTTAGCTAATTCACTAATTGGAATTACGCCATCTGTTTTGTATCCAACATTTACAAGCACTTGTTTTTCTTCAACCTTCGTTACAGAACCTGTAACAACGTCACCAACTTGTAATTCTTTTGAATCCATAACTTCTTCATTCATTTTCTCTACCATGGAAATACCTCCCTACAGAATTGACAAAGCATTTTTATGTATATACGAAATGAAAACAAATGTTTTCATTTGCATGTTTAAGAATTTATCATCACATACTCTTTTTCAATAGCATTCATAAGAAAATATATTAATCCTATATAAATAGTATACAGCAAAATCATCTTGAAGAAAGTATGTTTTGAAATATAATAGCGAATATATTCTGACAGTTTTATTCCTCTTTAACTAACTTCTTATAAATCGGCTCATTTGTCAAGGAAAGAGACTCACAATTCACGTATCCTTTACATTTCTATACAAACAAAAAAAGAAAGAGGATAATCCCCTTTCTTTATTTCGCAAATACTCCTGAAACAATACCCATAATTTTTTGGACGACTTCTTCAATTGATAAAGAAGTTGTATCTAATTCCAATGCATCATCAGCCTTTTTTAGAGGAGAAACTTCGCGTTCTGAATCCAATTTATCACGCTGAGCAATTTCTTCTTGTAACTGCTCTAAATTAGAATCGAAACCTTTATTTATATTTTCTAAATGTCTTCTTTCCGCTCTTTCTTCTACAGAAGCAAGCATAAAGATTTTCACTTCAGCATCTGGTAACACATGTGTACCAATATCACGGCCATCCATTACAACGCCGCCTTTTTCCGCTAATTCTTGTTGACGACGAACCATTTCTTCACGAACAAGACGATGCTTTGCCACAATAGATACTCGATTCGTCACATCAGGCGTACGAATAACTTCCGAAACATCTTGTCCATTTAAAAATACAAGTTGTGTATTTTCTCCTTGTTGAAATTCAATATTCACATTTTTTACAACTTCCATTAGCTTTTCTTCATTTTCAATATCCACTTTTTGTTCAAGGGCTGCATATGTAATAGCACGGTACATTGCGCCTGTATCAATATAAACGTAAGAAAGCTTCTTTGCCACAACTTTTGCAACTGTACTTTTCCCAGCAGCTGCTGGACCATCTATAGCAATTGAAATTCGTTTATCCATTGTAACACCTCATTTTTTCACTTATAAAACAAAACGAAAAGCAGGTATTCATCCCTGCTTCTTCTCATTTGCTTCACGTCATTAAATCCTCAATTATTGTAGCATAATCCTTCCTAGAAGAAAACGAAAACTACCTACTCACCTGTAAGATTTCTTCTTTATTTTTCGCGACGACACCTTCATAATAAACAATTTTAGATAGATATTTTATTGATGACTTATGTATAAATAACAATTGCACAACACAAAGACAAATAAATTGAATTATTAATATACGAATGATAATTTTCTCCACCTTCTTCAAGATATCCACTCCTTCCCACCATATACTTACACATTACATTTCATGATTTTATACAACGTACATAGCGCAATTAAATTTATTGTCATATTCCAAGCATGCTTTTATACATTTTCATTGTCGAATTTACTCAAAACATGTTATGTTCTAAATGTATTTTTCAACTTGAAAGGGGTATAAGCATTGAAAAGAATCCTAGTTTTACACACAGGTGGAACAATTGCAATGGAGGAAGATAAAGAAACTGGGGTCGTACAACCAGGAGAAAAAAATCCTCTTTTAAAATTCATTCCTGATTTAGAAGGCGATGTTGATTTAATCGTTGAAGATGTGTTCCATCTACCATCTCCTCATATGACACCAAGCGAGATGTTACAATTACAAGTCATCATTGATGAAAGAGTAAAACAAGACAACATTCATGGCGTAGTCATTACGCATGGTACGGATACATTAGAAGAAACCGCATATTTCCTAGATTTAACAGTCAAAGCAACTATTCCAATCGTAGTAACAGGCGCAATGCGTTCTAGTAATGAATTAGGTGCTGATGGTCTATATAACTTCTTATCAGCTGTAAAAGTAGCTAGCAGTAATGAAGCTGCAGAAAAAGGTGTTCTAGTCGTATTAAACGACGAAATTCATTGCGCTACAAATGTAACGAAAACACATACAAGTAATGTTGCAACATTCCAAAGTCCACAATATGGACCAATTGGAATGGTAACAAAACGTGGTGTTGTTTTCCATCACGCTTTAGTACATCATGAAACGTATACAGTAAATAACATCTCTAAAAACGTAGTTGTTCTAAAAGCATATGCTGGTATGGATGATACATTGTTAGCAGCAATTGAAAACCTTCCAGTTGACGGAATTGTCATTGAAGCGCTTGGACAAGGTAATTTGCCTCCACGTACACTCCCTAGTTTAGAACGATTAATAAGCAAAGGAATTCCAGTCGTATTAGTTTCACGTTGCTTCAATGGTATCGTTCAAGACGTATATTCATATGAAGGTGGCGGCAAACAATTAAAAGATATGGGCGTTATATTCACATACGGCTTAAACGCTCAAAAAGCACGTATTAAATTACTAGTCGCATTAGAGAATACAAAATCACATGAAACAATCCAAAATATGTTTATGCACGAATAAAAAAAGCTGTCGAATTTTTCGACAGCTTCTTTTTATTTTTCTCTCGACGCAATGGTTTGCGCAATCGCATCTCCATGAAATCTACCGTTCTCGATAAATATTTCATTTGCATTATTCCCAGCGGCAATTACACCTGCAATGAAAATATTTTCAGTGTTTGTTTCCATTCTATCCTCTGTATAAATCGGACGCCCAGTTTCTTCATCAATTCGAACGCCCATCTCCGTTAAGAAACTATGATCAGGATGGTAACCCGTCATCGCAAATACAAAATCATTTTGGATTGTAAATGCCCCGTCATCAACGGTATACGTTAATGTATGTTCAGTAATTTCTTTCACATGAGCCCCAAAATGCATTTGAATTGTACCGTTTCGTACTAACGCCTCAAATTCCGGTAAAATCCACGGCTTAATGCTCGGCGAGTACTCACTTCCACGATACAGTACCGTTACACGCGCTCCTGCTTTAACAAGTTCCAACGCAGCGTCTATACTTGAGTTTTTTCCACCTATAACTACTACATCTCGATCAAAATAAGGATGTCCTTCTTTAAAATAGTGAGCTACTTTCTTCAGTTCCTCACCTGGAACATTCATATAATTTGGATTGTCATAATATCCAGTGGCTACAACAATATATTTCGCTATATATATTTCTTTATGTCCGTCACGTTTCGTCGTCTCAACCTTAAAAACTTCTCCATCTTTTTGAACTTTCTCTACTCGTTCGAAAGCATTTATGCGTACAGATTTACGCTTTACTACTTCGCGATAATACGCAAGTGCTTGATTTCGAACTGGCTTACGGTTTTCGGTAATAAAAGCTACTTCACCAATTTCTAATTTTTCACTAGAGGAGAAAAATGTTTGATGAGTTGGATAATTATAAATCGCATTTACAATGTTTCCTTTTTCAATTACTAACGGATTAATCCCTACCTTTTGCAACGAAATTGCTGCTGCTAATCCGCACGGACCGCCTCCAATTATGATAGCTGTTTCTTTCTGCATACTCGGTTCACTCCTAGTCTTCTACCTCTGCACTATTTATAAAAACAAGAAAAAACCTACTTACAACAGTAGGCACCTATCTTTATTGTATTCATTTTTCATACGTTTGTCATCTAAACGAAACGTACATCCGATAGACATCTGCTAAAAACTGTTGAAATTTAATACCTTGTTTCCCTAATACATTTTCAGGATCAATCTTTCTAGCTGGATCAAGTGTTTTATGTGATACGATATCTTTTTTCGGATTCAAGCCAAAGTTTTGACATAAATAAGCATGATACCATGTAAAACGCGTATACGCTTCCCAAAAGTTAACATCACCGCCATAACAAAGTTCCACACCAATGGCAGCCTTATTCGCATCATAACCATATAAGTCATTATCCGTCGACACACCATATCGAACATGATACGCAACTTCATTTATAGGAACAATTTCCAATATTGTTTTGTCATCTATAAATGTATGCGCCGAAGCTTTCGGTTGTATTTCATTAAAGTAATCCCGATTTCCTATTGCATTGCTACCAGGATTCCCTGTATCATGACTTACAATAAACCTTACTTTAGAAAGAGGAATTCCCGGTCGTGAACTTCCATATCCAATATAGTTACGCTCTATAGGAAACATCGCCATTACTACCAACTCCCGCTTTAGAAAATTACCTTACTTCCTTATATATGTATTCGGTAGCAATGTCCTTATCGCATATTTCTTACACGAAGAGAAAATCGAAAATATTTGATGTGAACACCATAAATAACAAAATACTTACAGCGACTCCATAAAAACCGTAAAACCAAACACAATCTTCTTTCGTATCTAAGCCGAAAAATTTATTTACTGATTGTAATAATGTGCCACGCTTACTTTTTTTGTTTCGTAATACTTCCACTCGTTCTACAACATCTGCTGGCATCATAAATCTTTGGTCTACTGTCATTTTCATCATTTATCT
This sequence comes from Bacillus sp. EKM202B, assembly GCF_011066025.1. Classification (NCBI taxonomy): domain Bacteria; kingdom Bacillati; phylum Bacillota; class Bacilli; order Caryophanales; family Bacillaceae; genus Bacillus; species Bacillus sp. EKM202B. Next base: position 31,405 of record NZ_JAAMNK010000002.1, read on the forward strand.
CTCCTTAAAATCATTTCCGTTTTGTTTATCTAAGGAGAGTATAGCACGTTTGTTCGTACAGAACAAGCGTTCTTTTATTTTTTTATTTTATTTTTCAACAAGCCAAGTAATAATCGTGAATATAAAAGCGATAATCGGCCCTACTACAACCACACCAAATATTAAAAACAATAAGCCTTCTCCGAACATCCGAACGACACTTGTTTTTCGGGCTTTCGTCGTTCTTGAGAGTTCTCCCTCTAAGCTCTTAACCTTTTCTTCTAATTGTTCTACTCGTTCCATCATTTCATTTTCCATATACAACACCTCACACTAATACTCCAACAAAAAAACGTGATTCCCTCGAAAGGAATCACGTTTTTTCACGATATAATATTATACCCAACCTCTGAAGCGACTTGCTTCAGCCATTTTACGAACACCAACCATATAAGCTGCTAAGCGCATGTTCACTTTACGAACTTGTGCTGTTTCATAAATAGAATCAAATGATCTTACCATTACTTTTTCTAAGCGTTGTTCTACTTCTTCTTCTGTCCAGTAGTAACCTTGGTTATTTTGTACCCACTCAAAGTAAGATACTGTAACTCCACCAGCACTTGCTAATACGTCTGGAACAAGTAAAATTCCGCGATCTGTTAAAATTTTAGTTGCTTCTAAAGTTGTTGGACCATTTGCAGCTTCAACAACAATTTTTGCTTTAATATTATTAGCATTTTCTTCTGTAATTTGGTTCTCAATTGCAGCTGGAACTAAAATATCGCAATCAAGTTCTAACAATTCTTTGTTTGAAATTGTATTATTAAATAGTTTTGTTACTGTACCGAAGCTATCACGACGGTCTAATAAATAATCAATATCTAATCCATTTGGATCATGTAATGCACCGTAAGCATCTGAAATTGCAATTACTTTCGCACCTGCATCATGCATAAATTTAGCTAAGAAGCTACCCGCATTACCGAACCCTTGAACAACAACACGCGCACCTTTAATATCAATGTCGCGTTTTTTTGCAGCTTCGCGAATACAAATTGTTACACCTTTCGCTGTTGCTGTTTCACGTCCGTGTGATCCACCTAATACAAGTGGCTTACCTGTAATAAATCCTGGTGAATTAAATTCATCAATACGGCTATACTCATCCATCATCCATGCCATAATTTGAGAGTTTGTAAATACGTCTGGAGCCGGAATATCTTTTGTAGGACCAACGATTTGGCTAATTGCTCGTACATAACCGCGGCTTAGTCTTTCTAATTCACGGAATGACATTTCACGTGGGTCACAGATAATTCCACCTTTACCTCCACCATACGGTAAATCAACAATACCACATTTTAAACTCATCCAGATCGAAAGTGCTTTCACTTCATTTTCTGTTACATTCGGATGGAAGCGAATTCCACCTTTCGTTGGACCAACAGCATCATTATGTTGCGCACGATATCCTGTAAATATTTTAACAGTCCCGTCATCCATACGAACTGGTATTTTCACTGTCATCATACGAATTGGTTCTTTTAATAATTCATATACTTCGTTTGGATAACCCAATTTTTCTAATGCTTCACTAATAACAATTTGTGTCGAATTCAATAGTTCAAAATGTTGTTCCCTTTGTTGTTGTGTTTTTGTTTGAGTTCCCTTTTCGGCTACCATAGTAAGTAAACCCCCTGTAATTTCACTTGTTTAGTAAACCTTCATTGCCTAGTATACACCGTTAAATTTGGAATGCAATAGAAAACGCTAACAAATATATACAACTTATTTCGTATTGCAAGCGTTTTCACTATTATTATAGTCCTTTTATTGCTTTTAGAAAAGTAAAATACTTAAATATTTAAATATTTTTTATCTCACTCGAATACAGCGTCGCGAAACGGTATATTTAATTAAGAAAACGTTTGTTTAAATATTTATAATTGACCCTAGCCTTACTCCTCTTATCCAAATAAAATACAAAACCCCAGCTATGTTATATTAGCTGAGGTTTTGCTTTTTCACAAAGTAATTGTATACTTGTTCAATTGCTTGAGAAGCCATTAATTCTTTACCATACTCCATTACACGGTAAATGGTTGCCGTAGACGGATTACCGTATTCTGCTAAAATAGCTATAAAATCCGCCTTCAATAATTGTATTTGCTCTTCTTCTTCCATCCAAAGATAGAAACGCCCATCCCATGTATATAACTTTCCGCCAGTTACACCAAGGTTATATAAGCGATTCGACAGGTTAATTACGTCGTCTAGTGTAGCAAACTCATAAAGTATGTGCTCGCTCTCATCTAGAGTCACTTGCATTTCAATAAACTCGTCACGGAACTCATCATCTGTATCCACTTCTTGATTTTCCTTCGTTACTATTACAACCATGCCTTGTGCTTGTAGAGAAAATACTTCAACTGCAATCGGACCATCTGCTTCAAATCCTAATTCTTTATTTGCTTCTTGCATCATATCACGAAATAGTTGCTGTACTTTCGGTGCATTTCTCCATAAATCCTCTTTCGTTAATCCTCGTTCAGATAAATCATCAAATGTTAGGAAAATTTTTATCTTATTATAATTTAATCGTTCCAGCCTCATCTCATACCCTCCCTACGTAACCATTGAATCTAATTTTTATTATATGAAATAGAAAATAGATGGTTCTTTCCGAACAACTATTCTAACATTTTTAACCATTCATCCCATTCTTCTTTCGTATCGCCGATTAGGATTGTTTGAATGTTCAACTGATCTCGAGCGCTTATTTCCCCTATAACCCCAACAGAAAGGTTCTCATTTTTTTCTTGCAATAAATCCCCAACATTCATCGCCCTTTTCAGTTCTAGGCCATTTTCAAAAGAGACAAATAAATGTTTTGGCTGTATTTGCTCAACCGCTAATAACATGCCATCTCCCTCTAAACTTGTCCTAATATGTATCGCCTCATATCCTTTTAAACGTAAATACATTGAGAAAATAAATCCTTTCAATGTATTATTTTCTAACACAATTACTTTGTGTATGGAAGAAAACGTTGAAGCATTATGATACACCATTCCTAGACGAGTTTGTAAAAATGATACGGCATATTGGAATTGCGTCATTGCAATCTCATTGTTATTTTTTAGTGTCAACAATTTGTTTGTCACTTGAAGAATAATACCGGTGATAACTTTTTCTGTTGAATAAATACTAAAAGCCTCATTTATTAATGCAGAAGTTGTAATTTCATCAAATTCTAACAAAGCTTGTAGTAAATCGTCCACTAAAACAACTTCTTTATCGTAATGTATTTCTTTTTGGGCATTACTCTGCAAACGATTCCCTTCTAATAACTGCACTGCTTGTCCAATCATCATACCGGAAGAAACCTTCTCCATTAACCATTTCAAAATTCGAATATGCTCTTCTGTATATAATCGATGCCCAGCTTGATTCCGCTTTGGGGCAATAATCTGATATCGCCTTTCCCATGCACGAAGCGTACTCGGTTGAACTCCAATAATATTCGAAACAGCTTTTATATTATATTTTCCATTTAGAGTTGGCATCATTTCCCTCCACATAACGTAATAATATGTGTTTGAGCAGGTGCTCGAAAACGAAGTGGAATCAATGTTGTTCCGTATCCATTACTAACAAAGAGAGTCGTATTTGAATGATTATATACGCCACCTTTTAAATATTTTTCAGATGGGAATAATCGAATCTGTCCTCCATGTGTATGTCCACTTAACACAAGTGAAATTTGTTCTTTTCCAGACATTTTTTTTATTATATCAGGGTTGTGACTAATTAAAATACGAAATCCCTCTTCTTTACAATCAGCCAATGCTAAGTCTAAACGATCACGTTCCAATCCAACATCATCTACACCGAGTAAGCAAATTTTCTCTCCTAACTCAGATTCAAATACAACTCTTGTATTATCTAAAACTTTCACATTATTTTCTAATAGCAACGCATCTAATTCATGGTATTCAATCTCATAGTCATTATTTCCCCATACAAAATATACAGGAGCTATCGCTCTTAACTTTTGAATATTTGCAGAGATTTTTGATAAAGGTACGCCCTTTTCCGCTAAATCACCACCAATAATAACGAGATCTACTTTTCCCTTTATTCGCTCAATTAACGAATCTGAAACGACTCTTCTATGAATATCAGAAATAAAAAACATATTCATCTGTTGAAAACTTTGCGGGAATTCTTTAAATTCTAAAGTATGTTCCAATACCGTATTACGCATCGCTTCTTTATACATTACAAGAAGAAATATTATACCTATACATATGAGAGTACTTAATATTGTAATCCATATCATATTTTTACTCCCCTACTCATAAAGATAATCCTCAGTTTTTATAACAAGCTACGAATTGCTTAATTTACTAGCTCTCTTGTTTTACGGACTTATCTTTTATCGGAATTTTTAATTCTTGACCTGCACTCACTTCATCTTCTTCTAAGTTATTATACTTTTTAATAACTTCAATCCCACTTTCATCTGAAAAATATTGCTTCGCTATACTTTCTAAAGTTTCTCCCTTTTTCACAGTATGCGTTACCACCTTCTCAGATTGTTTCTGAGTTTCAGATTTGGCTGAATCAAAAAAAATTACTTCAAACGCACTTTTACCAGCATTACTACTATCACTTTTCACCTGAATATATTTATCCGTATACCATAAAATACTAATTGGTAGTAATATGAATAGACACGTTAATACTCGGACAAAAATGTGATTCATTTTAAACTTTTGCTTTTTCTCTTTATTTCTATGAAGTTCACTTCGCGGCGGTAAACTTTCATCTTCTTCCACTTGCTCAACTTCTAATTCCTCTTCAAAATCAGGAATTCGTTTCCTCATGTTGTTCACCACCACCTTCCATTTATTTTCTTAGTTGGAGTCCCATTATAAAATCAACAAGAAAGTGTGCAAAGATTGTTATAAATAAATTCCCTGTCCATTCAAATACATAACCAAAGACAAAACTAATAAAACATACGAAACAAAACAAAAATGGCTTTGTTATATACCGAATATGTAAGACTGCAAATACTAAACTTGCTATTATAATTCCGAAATGAGTCTGCATTACACCTCTAAATAAAAATTCTTCTGCAAAGCCAATAACGAACGTAATAACGAGTAAATGCATAACTGACATTCCTTGAAACATCTTATCGTTAATACCACCATCATCAAACCAAGACTCTGGAAATACTCGCATTGCAACATAATCTAATAACACAATACCAATCGCTAATAAACTACCTACTATAAGTATTCGTACAGGTTCCCACTTCCAAAGACTAAAAACTTCTTTTGTATCTCGAAATAATATATATGCTAGCAAACAACCAATACCAATAATAATTAGCTGTGTTATATACAGATTCAGCCTTATTTCTTTCGGACTCATATCTTCAACATTATGCCTTTGAATGTTCATCATTCCTCCATCTTCTCTAGGCCGAAAAGCTTTTGTAACTCTGTTTCCCAATTATAGTCGAAATCGGATTGTTGCGCTCGTCTTTTTTTATACTCCGTTTTTGTAATACCACAATAATCGCAGCAATTTTTCAGCTCTGTCTCTTTTCTATAACCGAACTGTTGAAGCACATATTCACGCCTACATCCTTTAACTTGTATCCATGACTTCATGTTTTCTAGCTCACTATATTTATTACGCAATCTTATTTCTACTTCAGCTATTAATCTGTTCATGATTTCATCTGACAAGCTCTCTAATATTAGTTTTCTCCGTTGTATGATCCCAAGCCGTTCGAGATGATAGCGGATGAAACGCCAATATTGTTCATTAAATCTTGCTGCATTATAACAAATTTCTTCTACATCTTCTATTGGTAATTCTTTCGTTTGAAACATTCTTTCTTGTAGTAAAGAAAATAAAAATTGTATTTGCGACTTACTTGGCAATTCATCTTCAATAATTGAAATTGGCAAATCGTGATCCAACGGACTACATAATAAAAAGGCTATACTCGGTTCGCCATCTCTTCCAGCTCTTCCGATTTCTTGTAAGTAGGAAGCTATATTAGTCGGATAATGGAAATGAATAATATATCTCGTATTCGACTTATTTACTCCCATACCAAAAGCACTTGTGCATATTACAATTTGCAATTGGTCATTCATAAATTGCTGCTGAATTAACATACGCTCTTCATGTTCCATACCACCATGATAAAAAGCCACACCAGTACAGCCTTTTCCTCTTAAATATTCCGTTAAACGTTCTGTCCATGCTCTACTTGAACAATATACAATCCCTGGCCCCTGTAAATACATCACATGTTCCAAAAGTGCTTCTTTCTTCTCTTCTATCGTCTCTATAAATTGCACTTCCATTGCAATATTTGGACGATCAATAGAGTATGCATGCTGCGAGACATTCTTTAAACTTAAACTCTCTGCTATATCTTGCAGTACATCCTTTGTCGCTGTCGCTGTTAATGCTAGTACCGTAGGAGATCCAATGTTCTCAATTACTACGTTTAATTTTTTATAATCCGGTCTAAAATCATACCCCCACTGCGAAATACAATGGGCCTCATCCACAACAAACATTGAAATATGAATTTTCTTCAATTCTCTTATTAATAAATCCGATTGCAACATTTCTGGAGACACAAAAATAAATTTATAAAAAGCCAATTTTTTCATCGCTTCTCTTTTTTCACTTAATGTCCGAAAACTATTAAATGCAATCACTCGATTTTTCACAACATACTTTAATTGTGTAACTTGATCTTCCATTAAAGATAATAGTGGTGATACAACAAGCACTGTTCCTTCTTGCATTAGCCCTGGGAGTTGATAGCACATAGATTTCCCTCTTCCAGTCGGAAGCATCGCTATAACATCTTTTCCTTCTAATAAGTCTGTAATAACTTCTTTTTGTCCTTGACGAAATTCAGAATATCCAAACCACTTATATAAATATTCCTCAAGTTTCATTTATACCCTCCATCCGTGCCAATACAAGACGGACTTCAAAATAAGATATCTCTTCCCCAACCGCTTGTTTCAAGACACGTAACTTACGTGTTTGTAATGTCTCAATTACTTCTTTTACTTTATCTATTTTGTCTTTCTCCATAAACATCTCAATTGAAAATTCTTTTTCTCGTAAAGCGATTTCTACAAAATGATCTTCTATCGTTGCAACCTTCAAATTCCGAATTGTTGCTATTTCTTCCAGAAAGCGTCCTTGTCTCCAAAGATTATATGTTTTTTTCGTAGATATGCTAAATAAATCAGCCTTCTCATTTGGATAAGATATAATTTCAGCTAATAACGGAAACTCACTTTCTTTATTACGAACTTCTTGAATAATGAAATGAATTGTACCCCAAAATAAAAAATACACTCGAAATACATCTTGTTTCGTAATTTCCGCTAATTGTTGCAACGTACAACCGATGCGTTTATAGCCCGTTAAGCGATATGTTACGATTGTCGCCTCTAATGGTTTATTTTTTTGTAAAAGAGTATACATCTCCTTCCACAACCTTTTAGCCAATTCACTTCTCATATATGGTATTCCAGTGAGAAAACGTTTCACCCACATCATTATTTCTGTATCTTGCTGAATTGGAATAAATTTCGTATTCACCTGTTGTAAATTCGAAATGGTTTGAACGATTAATGATAATCTCTTCCAAAACGTTTCACCTATTTCACCATAGTGTAAACCATGTAAACACGTCGGAAAAGCAAAGTCATCTTTCCATTTGTTTAATTGCATGTTACCAGCAGTCGTTACTACGTATGTATTTTCATGTATAGATTGAACTAAATCCGTTTGTACCAACTTTGCAACTTCTTGATCATAATCAGCTCTATTCAAAGATTTATAAATCCCAAACAAAAAAGAAATTTGAAACATATTCCCATCTTGTAATGTTTGCGATGACCTCTTTCCTTTTAATAAATAATAAATAGAAGAAACGGTCCTTTCGCCATTCAATTGTTTTAAACAATACAATAAAGTATATTGTAGTTGCATTACCGCTTCCCCTTTCCAATTTAACTTAATTCTTTTTCAATATGATTACAACGTCTACTGTTACTCATTAACCTTATCATATCGGTACCATATGCTTGTACATACTCTATTGTACCAAACGAAATAACATTTACGTATTTTGAAAATCTTATGACATAATTCAAAAATAAGTTGACACTCTAATTGATAAGCATTATCATTATAATTTTATGTTGAAAAGTTTTACAAACCGTTTTACAATAAGGTTATAATTTTTATGGCGAGCTTTTCACATACATATTATCAGGAGGGAAAAAAGATGGCAAAATATACAATCGTTGATAAAGATACTTGTATCGCATGTGGTGCTTGCGGCGCTGCTGCACCAGACATTTATGACTATGATGATGAAGGTATTGCATTTGTAACATTAGATGATAACCAAGGTATCGTTGAAATTCCAGATGTATTAATTGAAGATATGATGGATGCATTCGAAGGTTGTCCAACTGACTCAATTAAAGTTGCTGACGAATCATTTGACGGCGACGCTTTAAAATTCGAATAGTCTTTTATTAACTTCAAAAAATGCCCCTCATATTGATGAGGGGCATTTTTTGTTCCCTATTTTCATTCTACTTAACAAAAAACCATTAGTAGTTTCACACTACTAATGGTTTTATTTTATATGTTATGCATTTTTCATTTTTGCAAACACCCATACTTTCAGGCGTGAGAATAATGCTACAAATACAATTGTTACTACAATTCCTTTAATTAAATTAAACGGTAAGATCGCTGTTACAACAGTCGTTCTTATAGCCTCACTAGACATAGCAGGTGCATTTAAAAACCAAGTGTAAGCTGGGAATATGATGATATAGTTTAATACACTCATAATTAGCGCCATTGTAATTGTCCCTAACATTAGTCCTGTCGTTAAACTCTTTACAGTACGATACTTTCTAAATAAGAAAGCTGCTGGTCCAATAAATAAACATCCTGCAATAAAGTTTGCAATTTCTCCAACTGGCACTCCTACTAAACTACCTTGAATCCCGTAATGTAAAATATTCTTTATTCCCTCTACAATTATCCCCGCAATTGGTCCAAAAATAATTGCAGCAATTAGAGCTGGCACATCACTAAAATCAATTTTTAAAAATGGCGGAAGCCCTGGGAACGGGAAATCCAACATCATTAGTAAATATGCAATACTACTTAGCATTGCTACACTCACCATCTTTACTACACTGTTTTTTTGTTTCATCGTTCTCTCTCCTTTTCCATCGATCATCTCATGGAAAGTGGAAAGGTTCTGCTATGCCTATTTTTTCATAGAATGAAAAAACCCTTTGTGTTTTACACAAAGGGAGAATTTAAGGCACATCAAACAGACGTTCAAATTCCTATCTTTTTTGAACGCTTGAACCTCCATCTTCTCCCATCCAGACTATACTGTCGGCTTTGGAATCACACCAAATCCTGCCTTAACGGCTCGCGGGCTTAGAACGAAATCATAAATAGTTCATCACCGCCGGTCGGGATTTTCACCCTGCCCCGAAGATAGACCGATATTCTATTTTCCCCTTCATTATACAACAACCTAATAACATTGTGAACTAAAAAATTGTAACTTATTTAAAATTAGTTATTTATTTTTTATAACCCATTAATAATTGCAAAATATTTTACAATACACCCCATATTTTTTATTATTAGGCATTTCTCTTTTGAATTCCCTAGTCATATATAATGAAAAGTGATAAGATGTTGAATTGTTAAGATAAGAACATTTTCTGAGTTATGGAGGAAATGTCATGAAGAAAGATAAAAGACACTCTATTCGAGAAGCAATGAAAAAAAACTTAAGAAAAGAATACTTTTACTTAAAAAAAGAATTACTTTTCTACTGTCCAATTGATTTAGGCACATTCTCAAGCGAGACATACTATGCTGCTTTCGATGAAGATGGCATCAGTATTTATCAGTATGATAAAAAAACAGAAAGTAAATTAAAATTGTGCGAGCGTCATCCATGGAAGAGTTGGAATAAAGTGAAGGTTGATCACTATTTGACAACTTCTCAATTTATTTTTCAAGGTGAGCGTAACTGGATATTATCCCTTTTCCAAAAAGGAAAAGAAGCTCAAAAAATTATCGAAGAGCATACATCTTTACAAACAGAAGTTGTTTCTCGCTCTTTCTTAAAAAAACTTCCTGGTTTTCGTTCTAATACACCGTTGAATAAATACATCGGCAGCATTTGTTACACTGCACTTATTGCATTTTTATTAAAATGGATGATTCCATTTCAAGCACCACAAATCGCCCTGTACTCTCTTTCGATTGGTTGTATGCTTCTTGGCTTACTTTGTTTGACAATCGGTTTAATTGAACCGACTATTGTACTGTTTCGAACAAAAGAAAAAACAAGAACAAAAGTTTTTTACTTATATAGCTACTTAGCTATTTCTGGATTTATATGTGTCTTTATTTTTTGGTAAAAGAAGAGCTAGTTAAACTAGCTCTTCTTTACTTTACGTATAATTGTTGATTTGGATAAATTCGCTCTTGCTGCAATCCATTTTTTGCTTTTATTTCCTTAAGTGTCATACTAAATTTCCTTGCAATATTAACTAAAGTATCCCCTTTTTGTACAACATATAATGAGGAAGAAACAACTTCATTTCTTTGTTCATTTAAAACAAGTAATGGATTCATCGCATTCTTTTTCGCCATCGTCCATCTTCCTTGATGAAGTTCTAAATGTAAATGTGCACCTCGTGATTCTCCTGTGTTTCCTACTTCTCCAATTATTTCTCCTTTTGAAATATAATCCCCTTGAACTACGTGTCTCTTATTTAAATGTGCATACACAGCCTCATATTCTCCATGTTTAATAAATACAACGTTCCCATAACTATTTGAATAATAAGACTTTGTCACCTTACCATCTTGAATAGCTGCCACAGGTACTCCGATCGGTGCAGCTATATCAATACCGTAGTGTTTTCCATGCCTTGTCCCAAAATAATCACTTATCTGTCCTTCCACAGGCCATGTCCATCGATTTTCTTCTGCGTAAACATGTAATTGAGATAAAAACAGTACAGTCAATAACATGACGCTACATTTTAACACTTTCATATACATCCTCCGTTTTCTAATTACCACCATACCTTCTCTATTTTGGTATATTACAGAAAAAAGTATACAAAAAAGAAAGTGAATTACTCCACTTCCTTCTCTTTCTTATCACGAAAAACTAATGCGCTACGGTTATACTCCACATCTTTTACTTGTAATCGAGTATTTATTACTCTAGCTACTGCAAACAAATAATCAGATAATCTATTTACATACTTTAGAACAACTTCATTTATTTCCACTTCTTTTTTCAACGACACGATAGAGCGCTCTGCTCTTCTTACAACAGTACGTGCAATATGAATGGTAGCCGATGCCTCGCTACCACCTGGTAAAATAAAGCGTTCTAATGGTGGCGCTTCTTCTATATACAAATCAATCCTTCTTTCCAAGCTTTCGACCATTTCGATCGTTACTTTATAAGGGATTTTCTCCTCCACTATCGCCAAATCTCCCCCGCAATCAAATAGTTCATGTTGAATATTTTCAAGGTCATTGTAAACATCTCCAAATGCCCCGCCTTGTAGCTTAGTCATCGCATATCCAATATGAGAATTCGCCTCATCTATCGTGCCATATGCTTCTACACGAATATTATCTTTATCCACCCTGCCACCTATTACACTTGTTTTCCCTTTATCTCCTGTTTTCGTATATAATTTCATTTCTTCACAGCACCTCTCTCGATATTCTTAATTCGACTAAGATAGAAAAAAGTTCTACTATAATTTATTTAATTGATTTTACAAAAAAATAAAAAACAGTAGAACTTTATTTATTATTAACTTTAAAAACATATATCTAAATTATACGATTCGGCAAATATACAGAGAATGTAGTTCCTTCTCCAACAACACTTGAGACAGAAATTTTCCCATCATGGCCTTGAACAATATTTTTAGCAATCGCAAGCCCGAGTCCTGTTCCACCCTTTTTCCCGCGTGTTCTTGCTTTATCAGCTTTGTAAAAACGATCAAACAAGAATGGAATATCTTCTTCTGGAATACCAGCACCTGAATCTTGCACTTCGAAAGTAAGACCATTATTTTCCGTATGAATTACAAGTGCAACATGTCCACCTGCATTCGTATGACGAATTGCATTATCAATTAAATTCGTCAACACCTGTTCCATACGGTCTGCATCAAACGGATATTGTTCAATTGGACTTTGGAAATCTACTGTTAGTTCAACTTCTTTATCCTTTGCAATCCCTTGGAATTTACGGCCAATCTTTTCGACAAATGGATGAATATCTACTTCACCAATATGTAACTCTACGTGGCCACTTTCCATACGAGCTAAATCTAATAATTCATTTACAAGTTTACCTAAACGAACGGATTCATCATAAATGATTTGAACAAACTCATTAATTTCCTCTTTCGTTTGCACAATATCATCTAAAATCGCTTCACTATACCCTTGAAGCATGACCATTGGTGTACGAAGTTCATGTGATACATTGGCAATAAAGTCTTGACGCATCTTCTCAAGACGGCGTTCTTCCGTCATATCACGCAACACTGCTACAGCCCCACGAATTTTCGTTTGATTGTAAAGCGGCGTCATAAGCACTACGTAGTTACCTTTTTGCAAATTAATTTCAACAACTTGTTGTTGCTCACTTTCTACAACGCGATGGAATAGTTCCACAAGTTCAGAAGGTAGTTTTTTACTTAGCTCTATCTCTTTTTCTTCTTGCCAAACTTGTAAGAAATTTTCAGCCGGTGGATTAATAACTACGACTTCACCTTCTTGATTTAACGTAATAACTCCATCTGCCATACTACTCAAAATACTAGCTAACTGTTCTTTTTCTTGCTGCAAAGCATTCATATTAAACTTCAACTGTTTACCCATTTGATTTAAGGCCGTTGCAAGCTCACCAATTTCATCCTGAGATACCATAGGGGCCTTTGCATCAAACTTCCCACGTGCCACCTCAAAAGCAACCTCACGCATTTTACGAAGCGGTGCGGTAATTCGAGTAGATAAGAAGAACGCAAAGAAGGTTGTTAATATAATCGCAATCCCAGCCGATAAGAAAATAAAATCAGTCGTTCTCTCCATACCTTGTATTGGTACTTGTAAAGATTCATATACGAACACTGCACTTTGATTTTTTGATTGCACCGGTTTTCCGACAATCATAATATCATTTTCAGTATTTTTATTCTTCCTACTATTAGAAGCTTTTCTTATGTTGTTTTTAATTTCTTTTTTATCTTTAAAAACAGCAGCTAATTCTTTATCTTCTTTTAAATCATCTATTGTTAGCGTAACTAATCCTTCTTGTTTCGGAGAAGATGAAATCTCCTTACCATCTTCTACAATAATGATTCTTGAAAGTGGGTCAGAGAATTTATACGCGATATTCTCAATCGTTTTTACATCGGCACCTTCTTCAATTAACTCTGAAACACTTGTTGCAACTTTCTGAAGCCTAGCTTCACTCATATCAACATAATACGTTCTAAAAAACTGTGAAAGTAAAATCGCAACAAATCCAAGAACAAACGAAACGAGAAGTAATATGGTCATCCATAACTTCCCTACTACACTTCTCCAAAGCATCAGTCGTTCACAACCTCAAACTTGTAACCCACGCCCCAAACGGTAACAATCATCTTCGCAGCATCTGGTGATTTTTTACTTAATTTCTCACGTAAACGCTTTACATGCGTATCCACTGTACGTAAATCTCCGAAGAATTCATATTGCCATACTTCTTTCAACAATTGCTCTCGATCGAATACCTTATCAGGAGCTTTCGCTAAGAATAATAGTAATTCATATTCTTTCGGCGTTAAGTTCACTTCATTACCATCTGCAGTAACACGATGTGCATCGTTATCAATTGTTAAGTGCGGGAACACAGTAACATCTTTCGTCGTTGTATCTTGTGTAAAGAATGTTGTTGGTACAGCACGACGTAACACCGCTTTCACACGAAGCACTACTTCACGTGGGCTAAATGGTTTTACAATATAATCATCCGTTCCAACTTCAAATCCTTGTACCCGATTTACTTCTTCACCTTTTGCCGTCAACATAATAATTGGTGTCGCTTTTTTCTCACGAACCCCTTTGCACACTTCGATACCATCTTTACCAGGCATCATAAGATCCAATAAGATTAAATCATAATCATTTTGCAACGCCATTTCTAAAGCTGTATCACCATTATCTGCTTCCTCAATTGTGTATTGCTCTCTTTCTAAGTACATTTTCAATAAACGACGAATGCGATCCTCATCGTCTACAATTAAAATTCTAAATTCATTTTCCATTTCTACCCGCTGCATATTTTCACATCAGCGGTTCACACCTACCCTTCTACACTATTATATTGCGCTATTCTCGGTTATTTAAGCACTCCTCTAAATGTTTCACTTCCCACTATTATGCTTCACAAGAATAATAAAGTTTGTTCAATTTTTTTCCAAAACTATGTATTTTATTTGAACAGTATATTATGTCCTCGACATCATTTTACAAAATCAACCGCTACTTTGTCATGTTTTTCTCAAAAAAGAAGAAAATTTGACAAAAATAAAATAGGAAAGTGACATACACTCTCCTATTTTATTTCTCTATGCATATGAATGTAAACCCGCAATGATTAAGTTCACTACAATAAAGTTAAACATAATGATCGCAAAACCAATTACTGCAAGCCACGCTGATTTTTCCCCATGCCATCCTTTAGATAATCGTAAATGTAATACTGCCGCATAAAAGAGCCACGTTATAAGTGCCCAAACCTCTTTCGGATCCCACCCCCAAAAACGCGTCCATGCTATTTGAGCCCAAATCATCGCAAAAATTAGCGCACCTAATGTGAAAACTGGGAATCCAATTGCAATAGATCGATATCCGATTTCATCCAGTAAATCACTATTCGTATTCTTTACTAGTGGCTGAAGTGCCGCTGATACTCGTTTGCGTAAAACAAGTCTTAATACAACATAAAGTAGTGTTCCAACTATTACTGACCAAATAACAGTATTTAATTTTTTCGCATTTACAATCGCTGGAACTTCGACTGTCGGTTCTAATTTATTTTCTGTCAGTAACTTCCCTTCATGTGGTCCAACTAAAGCTGGGAGATTATACTTCATCTCGACTTGTTGTTCATTTTTATCAATCCATTGAAACTTAGCTTCATATTTCATACTGGAGAATACTGTCGTTACCGCAATAAATCCAACTGTACAAACAAGTGTGAACACTACCGTTTCTAACCAAAATGTACGTTTACTTCTCGTTGATTGATCTACATTTTTCAATAAATACATAACGCCCGTAATAAAACTAATTGCTAAAATTGCTTGTCCTGCTGCTGCAGTCGTCACGTGAATGTGTAACCAGTTACTTTTTAAAGATGGGATAAGCGGGGATATTTCCCTCGGGAACATACTTGCATAGGCAATTAATAAAAGAGCAACTGGTAATGCAAATAGTCCCATTATACTTACGCGGTACATAAAATACATTACAATAAATGCTCCGACAAGCATCATACCGAAAAACGTACCGAATTCGAAAAAGTTACTAACTGGCGCATGACCTGATGCAATCCACCTTGTAACAAAATATACTGTTTGTGCTATAAATCCTAAAATTGTAATCGTTATTCCTACATTTGCCCATTTATGACCCTTTTCTTTAATTGCTCCCCCAAAAAATAGAGTTGCTATTAAATATAAAATAAATGCGGTAAAGAGAAAGTTACTACTTATTTGCACCATATCGTTTCCCCACCTTAACTAATTTTTTTATCAATTACTTTATCATTTGGCTGTGGAATTGCTGTACCTTCTAGTATTCTTTCAATATCTTTCTTTAAACCGAACCAATTTTTATTCGTATGTCCTGCAATCCACCATTCATCATTAACACGTTGTATCCAAATACGGCGATGATTCCAATACATACCTTGAATGACACCAACCATAAATATAAATCCTCCAATACCAAGAATCCAAAGCGTTAAATCTTTCCTAACCGTTAGAGCTGTCGCATTTTGCATTTCAACACCTGCAAATGACATTTTATATTTGTTGTTTCCATCTGCTTCTATATTTTGCTGAATACCAACGAAACTCACTTCACCATCTGGCGTCTCAGGCGTAAACATTTTAAATACGAATGCAGGGTTGTTTGGTAATTTTGTTTTTGTATTCGGTTTTCCATTCTCATCAAAATAAAAATCTGGAAAATAGCTTAATAGTTCTAAAGAATAACCATTTCCTAAATCGTATTTTTCTGTAGGATTCGCTAAATCTACTTTAATTGGTCCCCACTTTTGATTATTTTCTTTGTTTTGCAAGTGGAAGGACATACTTTTAAATTCACTTTCTTTATAATCCACTTGATACACTGCAAATTGATCAAATTTCAATGGCTCATTCACGCGAATTTCCGCTTCTTTTACTTTTTCTAATTTCGGTTTTTGCCCTGCTATATTTTCGCCTACCGCTTTATATAATACTGCATTCGTTTGGAAGTTTTTCGCAATCATTTTATCCCCAACACGGTCTATCGCTTCATCAAAAACTTCCTTATCTTTACTTTTATCATAAACTTCTTTTATAAACTTCTCATTTTTTAAATAGTATTGACCATCCGTCCCTGGTACTTCTTTCGTTTCACCATCACGTAACCAAAGAGCTTCGTCTACGTACATACTCGGTAAAAAACGAAGCATCGCACCGAATAAAAAGATAATAAGGCCGATATGATTTACATATGGACCCCAACGTGAGAAACGTCCCTTTTCCGCTAAAACGTTTCCGTCTTCCACTTTCACGTTATAGTTTCTTTTCTTTAAATTCTTTTGCACTCTTTCCAAGTCACCATCTTGCGGAGTACCAGTCCCGTATAATCTTTGTCTCTTTAAAAAGCTAGGATGTCTTTTTACCCCTTGTTTTTTTAAAGCTTTATAAAGGGGAATAACACGGTCTAAACTACATATCACAAGTGAAGTACCAATAGAAGCAATTAAAATCATGTACCACCATGAACCGTATAAATTATTAAATCCTAATTGATAGTATAATTGCCCTAAAAATCCGTATTCCTGTTTATAATATTCAGCTGGTGCAATTCCTGGCGTTATGTACATTTCTTGTGGAAAAATTGTTCCTATCGCTGATGCAGCTAAAGTTATTACGATTAGCCATACACCTACTTTTACAGAAGAGAAAAAGCTCCAAATTTTATCGACTATCGTTTTTGTTTGCGTGAGAGATCTCCGCGCACTCCCCTCATAGCGCATATCCAATAGTTTTACATTTTCATTGCTTTCAAATGGTTTCCCACAAGCTTCACAAAAAATGGTTCCTATCGGATTAACATGTCCACACTCACATTTAATTTCTTTCAACACTCTCACCGCCCCTGTATCTATATGTACTATTGTATATTCTAACCTCAAGTTACCGCAATACTCAGAATTTTTAAATCAGAGGCGCTATAGACATGCACCTCTTATGTAAAGGCTTTCTTTATTACGGAGTAATTTTCTTCAAATAGCCTTCTAACTGTTCTTTCGTTTGTTCACCTATAATTTGCTCCACTACTTTTCCATCTTTATCAATCAAAAAGCTTGTCGGTAATGGACCTACTCCATATGTGCCTATGATTTTTGTTCCTTTATCAATGGCAACTGGGAATTTCAAATCATATTGTTTCACAAAGTTCTTAACAGCAATATCTGTTTCATCTGCATCTAACGCAATAATTTCAACGCCTTTTTCTTTATACTTTGGATATAATTCATTCATATAAGGCATTTCTTTTTCACAAGGTTTACACCAAGTTCCCCAAAAGTTTAAAAATACACCTTTACCCTTTAAGTCCTTTAATTCAATTTTCTTTCCTTCCAAATCCGTCACAACAAAATTAGGTGCTTCTTTCCCAATTTGCATTTTCTCTTTATCAGTGAAAAACCCTTGATAAAGGGTAAATCCTACAGCACCGCTTAAAATGAGCAGGATGATAACACGAAATAATAAGCGATTTTTCTTCATCTTGTCTCCCCTCTCCTCGGTAAATGGTATGTATTCTTTTCTGTAAATGTTATATTGAATAAATCACCAGCAGAGCACTCCACTGGTGAAATTTTAACTCTATAGCTTATCTTGGCTTTGTAGAAGCAAGCGCGCGTAATTGTTTTACCTCATGTGGTGTCAATTCTCTTGCATCACCAGGTCGCAAACTACCCACTTCTAAAAAGGCATAACGTTCACGTTTTAATTTCACTACTTTACAGTCTAACGCTTCAAACATACGACGTACTTGACGGTTACGGCCTTCGTGAATTGTTAATTGTACAATCGCCATCTCTTTACGCTTGTCCCAAGAAATAATTTTCACATTTGCTGGTGCTGTCTTTCCGTCTTCTAATGTAACACCTCGTTCTAACATGCGAATTTTCTCACCTGTTAATGGCCCTTTTATTTTTGCAACATATGTTTTTTCAACTTTATATCTCGGGTGCATTAATACATTAGCGAAGTCCCCATCGTTTGTCATTAATAATACGCCAGACGTATCATAATCTAAGCGTCCGATTGGGAATAAACGTTGTGTAATTTCAGGGAAAAAGTCTGTTACAACATTTCTTCCTTTATCATCTGATACACTTGAAATTACGCCAGTTGGTTTATATAGTAAAAAATAAACAGGTTCTTCTTTTTCAAGAGGGATGTTATTTACTTCTACTTTATCTTGAGGAGTTACTTTTGTTCCTAACTCCTTCACTATTTTTCCATTAACTTTCACTTTTCCTTGCTGAATTAATTCCTCAGCCTTTCTTCTCGATGCAATACCTGCTTGTGCAATCACTTTTTGTAATCGTTCCATTTCTTTTTTTCACCTCGAATTTATCTTACCTTACATTAGAAAGACTTGGCAACCGCATACGTTTTACGACTGTTCGCCTCGTCTCACTTAAACAACATAGCGATGATATTAAACATATAAAGGGCAAATCATGTTTTTATCCTTTATTATTGT
The DNA here is from genome assembly GCF_011066025.1 of Bacillus sp. EKM202B. Taxonomy (NCBI): domain Bacteria; kingdom Bacillati; phylum Bacillota; class Bacilli; order Caryophanales; family Bacillaceae; genus Bacillus; species Bacillus sp. EKM202B. The sequence goes on from NZ_JAAMNK010000002.1 coordinate 50,593, forward strand.
CCATATTTTTCATATTTCTCACAATAAAAGTTCATCATTTTGTCAAAAATACTGCATAAAAAAACCACTATTAAGCTACACCTTAATAGTGGTCGTATACGTATTATAAGCGAAATAGCCTAAAAAATGAATAGTATTACTGAAACAATAAAGAAACAAACACAATTGAGCAAATAATCCCGATTAAATCTGCAAAAAGTCCTACTTTTAATGCATCCCCCATTTTTCTAATCCCAACAGCTCCGAAGTATACTGTTAAAATATAAAAAGTCGTATCTGTACTCCCTTGCATCGTAGAAGCTAATCTCCCAATAAACGAATCTGGTCCATATGTTGCAATTAAATCAGTCGTAATACTTAAACCAGCAGAACCCGAAATTGGACGTATAAGCGCAAGTGGAACGATTTCTGCTGGGACATGAATTAAATCTAACATCGGCTTCATTACAGATATCATCGCATCTAAAGCACCTGATGCCCGAAAAATAGAAATGGATACAAGCATTCCAACCATAAACGGTAAAATGGAAACTGCAATTTGAATCCCTTCTTTTCCTCCCTCAACGAACGATTCATACGTTGGGACTTTCTTTATCGTGCCATATAAAAGGATAAAACCAATTACACAAGGGATTACCCATAATGAAATTGTATTTACAATACTCATTTTTTCCGCCCCTTTCTACTCCTTCTTCGGTAAAAATAGCGGTCAATCCAAATTGCCCCAATCATAGAGAGCACTTGTGCAATGAATGTTACCCCAACAATTTCAGTAGGATTTGCTGATTCATAAGTCATTCGAATCGAAATGACGGTAGTAGGAATTAAAGTAATAGCTGATGTATTTAATGCTAGAAACGTCACCATAGAGCGACTGGCCGAATCCTTTCCTCCATTTAATTCTTTCAGTTGTTCCATCGCTTTAATACCAAGAGGGGTTGCTGCATTACCTAGTCCAAAAAAGTTCGCCATCATATTCGATAGAATAAATCCCATTGACGGATGATCCTTCGGTATTTCTGGAAACAACCTTTTTACTATCGGCATAAAAAGTGTAACTAACTTTTTTAACAACCCTGCTTCCTCTGCAATTTTCATTAAGCCAAGCCAAAATACTAAAACGCTAATAAGTCCTATGCAAATCGTTACCGCATCTTTTGACCCGTCAAATACAGCTTTCGTTACTTCTTCCATCGTTCCGTTTATCATGGCATACACAATCCCTATGACCGCCATCGCTGCCCAGACGAGATTAACCATCGTTCCCAACACCTATCATGTAAGAAAAAATTTCTTTCACATTGTTCCAGTACATACCCGTTGCAGCTACTAACTTCCGTTTACTATAAAATAAATTCCGTTCTCCGACTTTTTCATTACCAACATAAATGTCCGTCTTCCCAACCTTTACTCCATCCGTAAGTTTTGCACTTTTATCGAGTTCAACTTTTAATACTACGTTCTTTTTTTCTTCTTCAGTTAACGGTACCGAAAAACTATTTTTCGTATAAACATGATTGGCATATTTCTTTTCATTTATTTCAGCAAGCGCTCCTTGTCCTAAAACTTTTGTTTGCTTAAAACGTTCAAACCCTTTGTCAAATAGATTCATATGATCATCCCAATCACTAGAAGCACTCAAAGTTACGACAATTAAATCTAGTCCATCTTTTGATGCCGTTGTAACAAGCGTTCGTCCTGCTTTTTTCGTAAAACCTGTTTTCCCACCTGTTGCAAATTCATAATAGGATGTCACAAGCTTATGTTTATTTTTCCACGGATAATCCCATGAATTTGATTTATACGTTTTTGTGCCAAAAATTTTCTTAAAGGTCTCGTTCCCCATTGCATATTTCGTTAACAGTGCCATATCATAAGCCGAAGAATAATGAGAGCCATCTCCATCCAAACCATGAGGATTTGAGAAGTGAGTATCTTTCATTCCAATTTGTTTCGCCTTTTCATTCATTAAATATACGAACCCCTCTATACTCCCTCCTACATTTTCAGCAATTACTTGCGCTGCGTCATTACCTGATCTAAGCATAAGTCCGTATACTAAATCCTCTAGCTTCACTTTCTGTCCAGGTTTTAAATAAATCGCCGATCCTTCCACCCTGACTGCTTCATTACTAACTGATACCATTTCTTTCATTTTTCCTGATTCAGCAGCTAACAAGGCTGTCATAATTTTTGTTATACTAGCAATTTTTTGTGGCTCATGTTCTGCTTTTCCGTATAATACACGACCAGAACTTTGCTCCATTAATACAGCATTTCGAGCGCTAACATTACTGTTCATCTTTGCATATGTAGGAATCGGCATAACGCTTGCGTACATAATAAGAAGCGTAATGATTACACAAATTCGTCTCATATTTCCCCCCACGTCCTTTTGGCACTTTTTGTACAAGTGTATGCTTGGCCTTTTAAAATATGAACGAAATCTTCCTTCTGCTCCCATTAAAAAAGACGCAAAGAATTTGCGTCTAATATGGTGTCCATTCAATTTGTTTCGCAGTTTCAAATCTTTTTTCTACATCAGGCCAATTCACAACATTCCACCAGTTTTTAATATATTCATCTTTTCGATTTTGGTATTGTAAATAATACGCATGTTCCCATACATCTAGTACAAGGAGCGGTATCGTATCCCATTGTGTAAACAATTGATGAAGTGTACTCTGCAAAATTTCTAACCTTCCAGATCGGGGGACCCAAACGAGAATCGCCCAGCCCGAACCTTCTACTTTAGAGGCTGCTTCCGTAAAATGTTTTTGAAAACGTAAAAAGCTCCCAAAATCTTGTTCAATTTGTTGTGAAAAAGCCCCTCTTGGACTTCCACCACCATCTTTTTTCATGTTATTCCAAAATATCGTGTGTAAATAATGTCCTGATCCATGAAAAGCCGCTTCTCGTTCCCAATGCTTAATTAAATCAAATTGATTGGTTTTTCTCGCTTCCTCCATCATCTTCTCTGCTTTATTTAACCCTTCTACATAACTACGATGATGTTTATCATGGTGTAACATCATAATTTCTCTAGAAATATACGGCTCTAACGCGTTATATGGATAAGGTAATGGCGGGAGTGTATGCCCTCCAATTGGAACAGCTCGTTCACTATCCCCTCTTTCATATAGTTCATATTCCTCTTCTTGCATAAATACTTCCTGCAGATGATGTTGAATATGTTCTACATCATCGCTTATTTCATACATAAACTCCGCATCCGTTTCGTACTCATGCTCTTTCATACGCTCTAATAATGTCTGAATTTTATAAGCAAGCATATGGACATCATACACTTCCATTGCGCGGCTATCTAATACGTGAAGAACACTTTCACACCAACTTTCTACTTCATGAAAGTAATCTGTAAATACACCTTGCTGACTCATGTTACACCTCCTTATTGCTATCCACTTAAATATATTCAATGAAAATCCCTTATATAACTGTACAAAAGGAAAAGAAGCTAAGTCTCCTTAGCTTCTTTTCCTTAATTAGTATTTGTGTAACATCTTCGTTTGGTAATCTGTCTCATAATATTCTAGTTCTTCACGCATCAATTGAAATTTACCTTCTAAATTCTTCATCACTTTCTCTATAGATGAAGGTGGTGTTTGTTGAAAAACGATAGAATTTTTTCCTGTATATGCAGATCGACTATTTTCATACCAATGATCACTCTTCGGGGAAAAAAACTCTGCAATTACTTGATGATATATCTTATATAAAATTTTTTCAGCTGCTGTTTTTCGAAATGGCTGGCTATTCAGCAAAACAAAACATGCATCATGTCCTTCTTCGCAAAAAACGAGAAGACGTCTCATTGATGCTAATAACCCTTTATAATATTGCTCGTTCCCAGCTGGTGTCTCTTCTAATAAAAAAGGCAACGTATGATAATTTACATAATTGGTTATCAAAGTAATCGCATCTTCTAAAAATATAGAAACTTGTTCTGTTTGATTTTCAACCATCAAATTAGACATTTCTTCCCTCTCCCTTTCCATTTCACGCTATTTCTATTCTTTTATTTTTATGTAATTCAGCCAATATTTCTTGTACTTTCAACACTGTTCTCTCATCAAAATATTGTTGAAATTCTTCTATATTATTTAAATATAAACGTTTTTGCGCACGGAGCTCCTTATCTTTCACTAAACAACATATCGCTACAATATCCCGTAAATATATGTCTTGTTCTTCTACTTTACACACTGGATTTCCTTCAAAAGGAGTAATTTCTTGTATAACTTCTTCAAAATAGCGAACGTATAAAACTGAAAAAGTTTTCTCTTTATCATTTAATATATATGTCACTTCAGATCTGTTAAAAAAATCTTCTGATGTATTAGGTTTTGCTTTCTCTAACTCATGCCCCGCATAACCTATTATAATCATATACTTCCCCTCTCTTCCTTCTTTCAATCCATTTTAACTTAACTTTCTGATAAACGAAATATTCTTTTAAATATACCTATATAAAAAATAGCTTACCTATACAGGAATTTACCTTTTTATTTTTCTTGAAGTTTGTCATAATAATATTATTGTCTCAGTTTTCTTATACAAGGAGAGTTGTATTTATGTCGTTTTCATGGAAACGTTTCTTACAAATCGGGAAAATTATCTTCCCATTTGTTGTATTAACAGTTGTATTCTTTCAAGCAAAAAAAGAATTAGCGGGCATTTCTTTTTTAGAAGCGATTGATACAATTAAAAACATTCCAACTGGAGGAGTCTTTTTAGCAATTACACTTGGTGCATTCGCTGTATCAACGATGTTCTTTTATGATTATGTTATGCTTCGTTACTTAAAAGCTGATATACCTGTCCAAAAGATTTTCCGTATCTCATGGATTGCGAATACTTTAAATGGTTTTATTGGATTTGGTGGCCTCGTTGGAGCTGGTGTACGAACAATGCTTTATCGTCCATACATAAAAGAAAATGGAAAACTTATTAAAAGTATTGCCTGGATGACGACTGCCTTTATTAACGGATTAGCCATACTTTCATTCCTCGGTCTTATCGGAATATTAGACACAAGATTTATTTTGCATGAAAAACCGTGGTTATGGCCTGTCCTTATCTTCTTTGCCCTTTTCGTCCCTATATACATCGGCTTTTCTAAACTTAAAAATAGAAAAACAACGCAAACCGAAGGACAAGAAGAGGAAGAGAAAAATCCAACTGTTTTATACTCATTAGTTTCATTAGTCGAATGGGTATCTGCTGGTATCGTTATGTACGTCATTTTAATACTGTTTGGAATTGAAGTTGACTTTCAAAAGTTTTTAGGTGTATATGTAATTGCTGCCTTAGCTGGCGTCGTTAGTCTTGTCCCTGGTGGGCTTGGTTCATTTGACCTTGTCTTCTTAACTGGACTAGGACAATACGGCATTGATACAGGTGTTTTACTGCCTGCTATGTTACTATATCGCCTCGTCTATTACATTTTACCATTCTGCCTTGGTCTCATTTTTGCGGCTTTCGAAATGACAGGAGTGGCCATTAAAAAGTTTGAAGATAAACCTTTTATTGCGCCTGCATTAGAAACCACTGGCGTTATATGGACTTTGCAGCGTGACTTTCTAGGGAAATTAGGTTCATGGGCATCTGCTGCTTTAACAGTATTTGCTGGCTTAATGGTTATTTTATCGACTATTTTACCAACAAGTATAAACCGGGCACACGCCTTACATATTTTAGCTCCAAAGCATCTGATTCAGTTTTCTTTTAGCTTATCGCTAACATTCGGTATTCTCCTTCTAATCCTTTCAAGGGGAATATATTACGGAACAAAACGTTCTTATTATATGACAATTATTTCTTTAATTGGAGCCGCTATCTTTAATACGCTAAAAGGAATTGATATTGAAGAAACATTTATTTTGTTAATCGTACTCGCTGTATTATATATGCTTCGTAAAAGATTCGTACGCGAGAAAATGGAAGTCTCACTTTCTGATATCGTAAAAGTTTTTATATTCTTACTTGTAACGTTATATTTATATAAAAACTTAGGTATTTTATTTGCAGGTGCAAAAGAAGCTTTTAAACCTGATTTCGTCGTTCGTAATATTACCCAAGTGAAACGAAGTGCATTAGCAGCTGCCTTTTTCGTTCCTACTTTTTTACTAATTGGCTCACTCATTGCCAATCGTTATCGAAATGAATTTCCCGGGCAACCAGCAAATGATAAAAGGTTACAAAACTTCTTAGATGAACACGGTGGAAATGTACTTAGTCATTTAGGTTATTTAGGAGATAAACAATTCTTCTTTAGCAGTGATGGGAAGGCGCTCCTTCTCTTCTCCATAACTGGAAAACGTCTTGTTGTATTAGGTGATCCAATTGGCAACCCTTCCTCCTATCGTAATGTGTTGCAAGAGTTTTTAGCTGAAGCTGATCGATTCGGATACATTTGTGTATTTTATCAAATCGAAAGTAAATGGATGAGTTTATATCATGATTTTGGTTATAACTTCTTTAAACTTGGTGAAGAAGCTGTCGTTGATTTAAATACATTTACAATAACAGGAAAGAAACGCGCTGGTATGCGAGCGACTTTCAATCGTTTTGAAAGAGAAGGCTATACATTCTCTATTCATCAGCCGCCATTCTCAGACGAATTATTCGAAGAGTTACGGAAAGTTTCTGATGCATGGCTCGGTGGAAAAAAAGAGAAAGGTTTTTCACTCGGATACTTCGATCGTGAATATATTAGCCGTGCTCCTATCGCTACATTATCTGATGCGGATGGAAAGATTATCGCATTCACAACCTTTATGCCCGTATATCAAAACGGATCATTGTCTGTTGATTTAATGCGCTATTATCCAGATGCACCTAGTGGAATTATGGACGCAATTTTCATCCACTTATTCCAATGGGCAAAAGAAAATGAATATCACTCCTTTAATATTGGTATGGCGCCACTTTCCAATGTTGGGTTATCAACACAATCATTTTGGTCTGAAAGAGTTGCTGCTGCAATCTTTAATAACGTTCGTTATACGTATAGTTTCAGCGGATTACGACATTTTAAAGAGAAATACAAACCAGCATGGAGCGGTAAATATTTAGCATTTAGGAAGAATCATTCTTTACCAATTACGATGCTCTCTGTAACAAAACTAATAGGAAAAAGAAAAAACAGCTAAAAATTTAGCTGTTTTTTCTTTTTTGAACTTGTACGATAAAATCCTTCTCATATTTCTTACCATTTATATAAAAAGTTCCCCACAGTTTATACGTGCCTTGGGCAGGAAATGTAATACGATACTGTAATTGCTCATCCGTATCAACAGGCATAGCGTATAAAAAGTTTTCCCTCGTTTCATCTACGATATAAAGAGTTTCCTCTTCTCCTCTCTCTGAATGTAATTTCAATTTTTCACCCTTTTTTGCTTGAAACTGAAATGTTAACGTCACCGGCTCATTCGGATGTAATGCACCGAATAAAAGAGAAACTTCATGCTCTCCAATTTTTTTTGTAAGTACACTATCGACTGGCAGGTTCACCTTCTTCTTATTTTTTTCTTCTTTTTCTCTCCCAAAATCTGTCTTCGCGAATGATTCTACTGACTTATTTTTGTTTTCATATAAAAATATTGTATACGCTTCATCTTTCGCTATTTTGGAAGATAACTTATATGATCCATTCCCTGCAAATGTAGGTTTAATCTGTTGTATATGTTTTAACTGTTCATCTACAATAACTGCCCGAATTTGATCATTTACACCACGAACCTCATTATTCTTTTTATTTAGTAATTGAAACAAAATATCTACTTTATCATTTCCTTTTCCATTTGATACATCCCATTTTACTTCTTGAACATCTCCTACCGTCTCTACGGTTTCCTGATATTTTTTTATGTAAAATCCTCCCGCCACAATAAGTACCAAAGCTACAAGTCCAATGACAAGATTTTTCAAAAAATCACCTACCATTTTTATTGTCTCTGTTTATACAAAACTTCTTTCATATATATTCTAGATTATGATTTATGAAATCCTCCTCTTTTGCACATATTACAAATAATTAAAAAGATTTTAATTGAATGGATTCGTAGTGTATAATGCAAATGATATTGATTTCTATCAATACATTATAAGGAGGACTTTTCATGAGTGTACATATTGAAGCAAAACAAGGCGAAATCGCTGAATCTATTCTATTACCTGGTGATCCATTACGCGCAAAATATATCGCTGAAACATTTCTTGAGGACGTTACTTGCTATAATAACGTGCGTGGTATGTTAGGTTTCACTGGAACTTATAAAGGAAAACGTGTATCTGTTCAAGGTACAGGTATGGGTGTTCCTTCTATTTCTATTTATGTAAACGAACTAATCCAAAGCTACGGAGTTAAAAATTTAATTCGTGTTGGGACTTGCGGTGCAATTCAAAAGGACGTAAAAGTACGTGACGTTATTATTGCAATGACAGCTTGTACTGATTCGAATATGAACCGTTTAACATTCCCAGGTTTTGATTTTGCACCAGCTGCAAACTTTGACCTTTTAAAGAAAGCTTACGATGCAGGAACTGAAAAAGGATTACACGTTCGTGTTGGTAACGTTTTAACAGCAGATGTTTTTTATCGTGAAAGCATGGACATGGTTAAAAAACTTGCAGATTACGGTGTATTAGCAGTAGAGATGGAAACAACTGCTCTTTACACATTAGCAGCGAAATATGGTGTAAATGCATTATCTGTATTAACAGTAAGCGATCACATCTTCACTGGTGAAGAAACAACATCTGAAGAACGTCAAACTACATTTAACGAGATGATTGAAATCGCTTTAGATGCAGCAATTCAACAATAATACATTAAAGAACTCGTCATACGTCTGTCGAGTTCTTTTTATGTGACTTTTTATAAAAAACTACTTTAGAAAGAGACAGATTTCTCCCTCTACTTTCTTGTCACGTTTGTTATAATAAAGTGAAATCATTTACAGTATTTCTCATAAGAGGTGAAGCAGTGAAAAACAGAAGTATCGTCTTTAAACTATTTTTATTAACATCAACATTATTTACAATCATATTCCTCCTCTTTTTCCTAGGACAGTCTCTATTTTTAGAGAAATTTTATATTAATAAAAAAGTAAAAACCGTTCAAACTGCCTTTGAAAAATTCGTAGATAATTACGAAAAAAGCGGCAAAAGTTATGAGGAAATTAGAAAACTAAAACAAGAATTTCATGATAAAACAAATGCTGAAATGCAATTTTTAGATTCTAATGGCATTATTAAAAGTGAAAACAATTTCTACATTGATGTTATTGATTCTAAAACTCAAAGTACGTATTCCATTCCACTTAATAATCTTTTAACACCCGAAGAATATATTAAATTCGAAAATTTAGGTTTAAAAAAAGATGGACCAATCAGCGTCTTGGGGTTCTTACAGGGGAATATTATAACACCAATAGAATTGTCAACACATTATAATCGATGGCGAAACGAACATTTCAATTCGGATTTCCAATCAATTAATAGTAATCCTCCTAAAAATGGACTTACAAATCGATACAAAACTACAACTAATATCCGTCTTACTGGTGTTATATCTAAGTTACAGCTCCCATCCAAAGCTGAGGTTCGGCTTGCAAATGACATTGAAACATTACGAGCCGTTCAATATTTTACATACACAATTAGGCAGGGTACTTCTGATTCAAATAAATTAACTATATACCCATTAGGCGTTGAAGAAAATTTACAAAGCCGCATCTTTGTAAAACCTATTATGGAAAACAATATGGTTACAGAGTACGCCTTTGCGATAGTATCTTTGCAACCTGTTAATGAAGCGATGCTCGTTTTAAAAGATTATTATGTCTATGCCTTAATCATTGTGTTTCTCGTGATTATTTTATTATCCTTCTACTATTCAAAAATTATTGTGAAACCATTAATTAAGATTAATCGCGTTACAAAGAAAATGGCTAATTTTGATTTTAGCGAGAAACTACCTGTTACAGCAGACGATGAAATTGGCGGGCTTTCCGGCAGTATCAATACATTATCTGTAAACTTAAAAGACAGAATTGATCGATTAAATGTTGCCAATACAAAATTACAACAAGATATTGAACGTGAACGTCAATTAGAGAAGACGAGGAAAGAATTCATTTCTGGTGTATCCCACGAATTAAAAACACCACTTAGTGTAATTAGAAGTTTCGCAGAAGGGATTCAAGATGGTGTTAGTAAAGATACAACGTATTATACAGATGTTATTTTAGAAGAAACAGAAAATATGAACAGACTTATTGTTGAAATGTTAGAATTAGCAAAACTAGAATCGGGTACGTACAAACTAGAAATGACAACATTCTCAATCGGTGAATTAATTCAGCAAGTCCATACAAAGTTATTATTTAGCATGGAGGAAAAGCAGTTACAAGTGGACGTCGATGCAGACACTTCTATATTTGTTAAAGCGAATCGTAGTCGTATTGAGCAAGTAGTTGTGAACTTACTTAGCAATGCAATTCGCTATACGCCCGATGGAGAAAGAATACAAGTCTCTGTTATAGAAACCGAAGATACAGTAAAAGTCGAAATCGAGAATACAGGAAATCCTATCCCAGAAGAAAGTCTTGAAAAAATTTGGGATCGCTTCTATCGTTTAGATGCATCACGCAGTCGTCATACTGGTGGTACCGGTCTCGGGTTATCTATTGTAAAAAACATTTTAGATCTCCATCATGCCAAGTACGGTGTATATAATACGAATAATAGCGTTGTATTCTATTTTAATTTACCAAATGTAAAAGAAGTCAAATAATTTGTCTTAATTTCACTAGGAGTTCACATGAAATTCACACTCTCCCTTTATAGTAAGAAACAAGTTAATCCTTTCCTTTACACATATAAAAGAGGAGAGTGCGTGAAATGAAACAAGCAGGACAACCTATTCAAAGTGAAAAACAATTAGAAACTATCAAAAATATACTTTTACAATCTTCGAAACGTGATGGCTTATTATTCGTATTAGCCGTAAATTCTGGCTTAAAAGTAAGCGAAATCTTACAATTAAAAGTTAGCGATGTCATCGATGAAAACGAAAATGTTCGCCATTCCATTTTATTTTACAATGAAAAAGTAAAGAAACATAAATGGTTTGCTGTAAATGAAGACTTACAGCACGCAATCGAAGACTACATGAAAGAACGTAAAACTTGGAAACGCAATGAGCCATTATTAAAGTCTCAAAAAGGAACAAAATCTATTACGAGACAACATGCATGGTACATTTTAAACAAAGCTGCAAAAGAAGTTGGATTAGAAGGGATTAGCTCACATACACTTCGAAAAACTTGGGGCTATTGTGCATACAAATCAGGTGTTGACATTGCATTTTTACAACACTTCTTTGATCATAGTACTCCATCAAAAACTTTAAAGTATATCGGTATCGCTTAATACCTCTTATACATAAAAAAGGTTACCATTTAAAAAATGGTAACCTTTTTTATGTTTCATATTCTCTTTTCTTTTCTTGTCTCTCTTATATTGTAGTGGTACTCTAATAATAAGGGGGAGAAATTATGAACACACTTACAATTGAATTACCGCAAGAAACGGCTGAAAAACTCGATTTATTAAAACAAGCTTATGAAAAGAAAACAGGTGCTAGCATTTCTGAGAGCACTCTCGTTCAAACACTTATCTCAAAAGAATTTATCCAAGCGATAACTCCTTTTGATTTACAACAATTTATTAACGGAAAAGAACAGCATTAATGCTGTTCTTTTTTTATTGCTATTTAAAATACAAAAAAATTTTACTTATTTTCCGAAAAATCATTGACAATGATAATGATAACCATTATCATTTATTATGAAGCCAACAATTGATGAATCAACCAAACGCTCAGTAACATTGTTACCCCTCTTTTTCATATAGAAAGGCACTGTACATTCCCCCTGTTTGTACAGTGCCTTTCTTGTTTTATCATCGTTCAAATAAATTTAATTGCTCAGGCTTTGGCTCACCATATGTAATGTTCATCATTTTCATAAGTTGTTTCGCATTATCCGCTGCATCCCCGCCCGAATTATTATTAAATAATACGTATATGTCCTTTGTCTTCTTTTTTAGTTGCTCTAGTCGTTCTACCCATTCTTCCAATTCTTTATTGTTGTAGCGATATAAACAGCGAACCGCCCTCCAATTTTCCCCTTTATCCAGCCAGCCATGAACGTTTCGACCATGAAAGCGGATTAATGTTATATCCGAATCCGTCGCCTCTAATACGAGTGGAACCGAACCAATTCCCGCTTGCGGTTCATCACAAATTGTATGAATCCATTTTTCTTTCTCTAAAAATTGTAGCGTTTTATCTCTCATTTCTGGATAAAACCATGTTTGATTTCGAAACTCTATCGCACACGGTAAACCTTCCATTTTCTCTTTCGTATATCGAAGGAAATCTACATTTTTCTTTTTGCAATCAAACCATGGTGGATATTGAAATAAAATTATTTTTAATTTATTCGCTTCTATTAAAGGAAGAATCGATTGTTTATACACATCAAACATCTCATCAAACGTAGAAAAAGGAGTTTCTCCTTTCATATGCCCTGTCATTCCTTGATACGCTTTTACGACAAAAGAAAAGTCTGTCGGTGTTTCCATCGCCCATTTCGTATAATTTCGTGCCGGTTGCATCGCATAAAATGAACTATCCACTTCGACAATAGGAAAATGTTCACTGTATGTTCGTAATTTATTTTTATTTTCATAGGGATCTATATATAAAGAATCATGATCTCCCCACCCTGTCACTCCAATGAAAAACAATCATATTCCTCCCTTTCAGTTTTCATCTTATATTCATTCTACTGATTTCCCAATCATCTTGGACAATCAAATTCATTAAGTAACTCTTTCTTTAAGAGTATCCGTATAAAAATATGATATACTAAATGGAAGAATTTTTAAATTGAGGGGTTATTTATTTATGCTTCCAACCGATGATATTTTATCTCATGAAAAACGAATAGAAGAACTAGAAAATAAAGTACGTTTTTATGAAGAACTTGTGAATCAATTGCCGCATCATTTCACATATAAAAATCCACATATTGGTTTGCAAATAAAGAAAACAAGAACAAATCATTCCATTCAAAACATACGAAAAGAGAATAAAGAAGCTGATTTTCAACTTACTTGCGATTCATTATTTTTATTTGAACAACTTGAAAAACACTTTGTTCATATTTTTGATGCTTTTTCACATCATGTAACCTTTATTGATAATAAGGGGAATATTACATTATGTAATCAAGCTGCTGCAGATGATTTTGTTGTAATACGAAACGAAATAATTGGAAAGCCAATTCAACAATTACTTAACTTACCTGAAGAAAAAATTAAAGCTATTGAAACCTTAAAAACAGGAACCGAAATATATAATGAAGAGGTTTTAGACAAAAACTATGGCATTATTAATAATCGAATTATTCGCGATTATAATGGAGAGATTTTTAGAGTTATTAGCGTTTTTCATTATTTAAACACAGAACGTGATGCAGAGAAATTTTCATTAGCAGGACGAATTGCCGCCGGGATTGCACATGAAGTACGCAACCCACTTACAACAGTACGGGGATACTTACAGTTTTTACAAGAGAGTGTATCTCCATCCAATAAAGAATTATTTAAACACTTACTTATTCCTGAATTAGATCGTGCAAATAGTATTATTACAAAATTTTTATCTATATCGAAAACACGCGAATTTAAAAGAGAACCGTTTCCCATCAATATATTTTTACGTGAATATATTCAACAGCTACTAGCAAGTGAGGTCTTTTTGCATAACATTTCAATTGATTATAATTTTTCTAATGAATTAGATGATATTTTAGTCCATATTGATCGCCATGAACTTGTTCAAGTGTTTTTAAACCTATTTCAAAACGCCGTTGATGCTCAAGGTGAAAAACCTCTTTCTATTCAAATCACTAGTTATCGCCTAGATAACTTCGTTCGGATTACTTTCACAGATAATGGAACTGGTATTCCTCCAGCTATTCAAGAATATATCTTTGATCCATTCTTCTCAACAAAAGATTCAGGAACAGGACTGGGCCTATCAGTAACAAAGAAAATTATTCAAAATCATAACGGCACATTAAAAATGACTAGTAATCAAGCTGGTACAACTTTCACTATTTCTATTCCAACTTTATCTAAAACAAACCATGAAAGAATGAATGAATACAAATGAGGTATTCCTCCACAAACCGCATGCCAATTGTTAGATACTCTCAACAATTGACATGCTTTTTTATGTTGAACTAATCTTCTTTAATTTCTATAAATCTTTCTCCATAACTTAATTGTTTTTGCTTGGTAGGCAAACTTCTTATTTTTTTAGAAATAGTAGTTTGTCCATCACGAATTTAGTATAAATCTCATCTTAATATATAGTAACGACTATTGATTCTATGAAAGAAAGGAATGAAAAGATAAACAATATAAATAAAGGAAAAGTATTTTATGGTAATGATTGTTGCGAAGTAAGAGCTTGCAGTCATATTAATATCTCTAAGTCCGAACTGAAAGAGTTTGTTAGACTTCTTCAAGCACTTGGTCAAGCTATTCAAGCTGTCTTTCAAACCCCTTCTCAAAATAATATAGATAATCTAATTGATGCCCTAAATAATCTACAAAAGTTCCTCAATTGCTTAGATTTATCTCCGGCACAAAAACAAATCGGAAATTCTATTATCACTAATCTATTAACTATTTTAAGAACAACACCTTTCTCATGCGGAGCATTGTACGTTGAGCTACAAAGCTTGCTAAGTTATTTAAAGTAGATTGTTGTACTATCGACAAATTAGTTAAACTCATAACAGAGATCCAAACTATTCCTAGTTCAATACGGATCAGATTGCCTTGGAGGAGGTGATAGTAGGACTCAAGGGGCTTAACTGGTGTCCAAGGACCGGCGGGCGCTCAAGGTGCTACTGGTGCGACAGTCCAGCGGGTACTCCAATTCCTGTAACTATCGCGTCCATCGGAAACTCCAACGCACAAACTATATCTCCTGGAACAAACATCCAATTTAATCAAGTTTTTGAAATAAATACTATCACTTTTAATGACACTTCAGACACTTTAACAGTTTTAGAAACAGGCGTATATGATATTAATTTCTCAGCGTCTACAACTTTCCCAGGCTCTTCACCGTTTGGGTTCGGTATTTCCTTCAATGGTCAACCACCTACTCGTAATTTTTCAACTAACGTTATCAGTAGTGCTGTTTCTTTCTCTACAATCGTTACTTTACAAACTGGTACAACAATCGCTGTACAACCTACAGCAAATACTATTTCTATTCCTAACACAGGTGATACAACAGCAACACTATCTGTTTTCCGAATTTACTAATTTCACTAAATAAGCGTATTTATAATAATATGCATCATTTGACTGTAAATTAAATTTCTCTTTTTATATAGAACGGGGCACTTATTTGGGAGGATAAGTGCTCCTTCTTTACGTTTCTTTACCTCAAATTTACTCTATCTTAATCCTCATTTTGTATGATAAATAGTGAAGTCAAAGATATGAAAGAGGGATGAAAATGAGAGTTATGTCACTGATACGCATCTGGGTTGCTTTTATGGTATGCATTATTTTATGTGTAGGATTTTTTTTAACTCTAAAATATTCCACTATATCAAAAGCAGAGAGAAAAACAGTTCCATACAAGCTTTTGTATACAAAACAAAGTAACATCCCTTATTCCAATGCAGCAAATAATGAAAAAAAGGTTATAAAAGGAATGCTTATTACGAAAGCTTCTAGTTACGAAACGCTACTTCAAATTGCTGAAACGATTAAAGATCAGTATATAAATAAAGAAATTGATGAAATCACGCTTTCTATCCATAATGAAAATAATGGTAGTTATGAAGAAGAATTACCTTACGAACCTATTAGTAAAGGCAAAATCATTATCACATATGATTCTCAATCCTCTGGCAGTACGAACATTATACTAAACGAGTAATATCATTTCCCAATTGGTATGGGCTAATCATTAGCGGTGAATAAACATCCCTTAATGATTGAAGTTTCACTTTATTTTTCATACGAAAAAGAGGCGGATTTCGTTATTCGCCTCTTTCTTCTTTTACCAAAGTGATGGAATCCACTCTTTCACTTTATCAAACCACTCTTGCTGCTCTTGTTTTCTTTGTTGTTCCTGTTCTTTCCTTCTCTTCTCTTCTTCTTTTCTTCGTTTTTCCTCTTCGATTGTTTGCAATTGTTTTTTGTAGTCAGCCTCTGGTATTAGTGATAACTGGAATGCTTTTTGAGCTGGATTTGCATTTGCTTTTTTCATGATATCCCGGAACATCGTCGTCGTAATTTGACTCCCTCCTGGAACATAATGCTCGCTATCTGTTTTATCATATCCTACCCAAATCGCACCTACTAAATCTGGCGTATATCCAACAAACCATGAATCCTTTGCACCATTGCTTGGACCATTTACAATTTGAGTAGTACCTGTCTTACCCGCCGTATCAACATTATTAACTTTCGCTTTTTCACCTGTTCCCTTTTCGACAACACCTTTTAATAAATATGTCATCTTTTGAGCAATTTTTTCACTCGTCACCCGCGTCTCTTTCTTATACCATTTCCCAATCGTTTCACCTTCAGCGTTTTGAATTTCTCTAATTGCATGAGCCTCCACTTGAACACCATCATTTGCAAATGTACTATATGCTTGGGCCATTACAAATGGAGATGTACCTACATGCATTCCGCCTAAAGCAATCGGATACGTACGATCTTCTGGCACTATTGGAATACCAAATCTCTCTAAAGATTTCAATCCTTTATCTAATCCTATTTGTTCTAACAGCCAAACTGCTGAAACATTATACGACTTTGCCACCGCTTCATACATTGTCACATTACCATGGAAGGTAAGATCACTATTTTTCGGTTCGTATTCTTTAATACTAAATGGTTCATCTTTTAATATATCGTATACTTCATACCCTTGTTCTAACGCTGGTACATATACAGCAAGAGGCTTTAACGTTGAACCTGGTTGCCTTTTTAATTGAGTAGCATGGTTAAATTGTAAAAACTGATACGGCCCTCTGCCTCCAACTAAAGCTGGAACACCACCAGTTTTTGGATTCACAAGGACCACTCCTGTTTGCATGAGCTGATCTGAACCACTATCTTTAAAATAGTTATCATTATTCACAACATCTTCTACAGCCTGTTGTTTTTTCGAATCAAGCTCTGTATAAATACGATAACCACCTGCTAAAATCTCATTTTGTGTTAATTCGTACTTGTCCATTGCTTCTCTAACAATATAGTCTACATATTGAGAATATTTACCTTTGTATTTATCATCAACACCACGTTTTAATACAAGACCGGACTCTTTTTCTTTATTGTACTGTTCTTCAGAAATATACCCTTGCTCTTTCATTAAACTTAATACGACATTACGTCGTTCAATTGATTTATTAAAGTTTTTATAAGGCGAATACGCAGACGGCGCTTTAATCAAGCCCGCAATCGTTGCAGCTTCTGAAATTGATAAATCTTTTACATCTTTATCAAAATAAGATTTAGCTGCTCTTTTTATACCCCAAGCCCCTTCACCAAAATAAATTTGATTCATATACATTTCAATAATTTCATCTTTTGTATAAGTACGTTCTATTTTTTTAGTTAGAAAATATTCTTTTATTTTACGTGAGAACGTGCGGTCTTGTGTCAAAAATACATTTTTCGCAAGTTGTTGTGTAATTGTACTTCCCCCTGCTACAACTTCTCCTGCTGTAATATTTTTAAAAACCGCACTTATAATTCCACTATAGTAAATACCGTGATGGTTAAAAAACTCCTTATCTTCTACTGCAACAATTGCCTGAACCATAATGTTAGGAATATCTTTCCTTTTTACGCCTTCTGTTTTAGAAGAAGCCAATTTAGTCGCAACTTCATTGTTTGCATCATAAATTAAAGTCGGTTGCGGAACAGCTTGTTTTAATTCAGATATGTCTTGAATGGAAATTATTATATTTATAGCAATAAATAGAGTAACGAGTAAACTGCCCAATACGATTAATGAATTGCGTAGTTTCTTCCTCTTATTGAACCACTCAAGCGTTTTTTTAAAGTGAGTGTTCTTCAATTTCATTCGTTCACTTCCTTCGTTTGTTTACACTCTTCTTTTCAAAAGGAAGAATATACCTCCTTTTAAATTTAATATAATAACGTAGTCCTTCCTATAGTGTAAAGCTTTTCTTTCACATTCATACTTTTTGCAAGAAAAGGACATTCTACAAGTAAGATATTCAATATCGATTATTAATATAATTAATACAACAATGAGAGTTATGTTAAGTTTTTGTAAACTTTTCGATAAAATGTTTTAAAAAACGACAGTTTTTTGTTAGAATTGACTAGCCAATATATTTTACATATATTACTTTTGTGGGGGTAACTAATAATGGTCTTTAAATCAAAAAAAGATAAATTTTCTGAAATGTTAATGAATGTTTCTGAAAATTTAAAAGAAGGCGCGCAATTTTTCGTGGAGTATAAAATTAAAAATGCTAGCGATTTAAAAGAGTTTTCTATGCGCATGAAAGAATATGAGTCAAAAGGTGACTCATTTATTCACGAAATCATTATGGAGCTAAACAAAGCGTTTATTACTCCTATTGAACGTGAGGACATCCTACAACTTGCAATGAGTATGGATGATGTATTAGACGGATTAGATCACGGTGCTGGTCTGTTCGAAATGTATTCTATTACAGAAGCTGATGAATACATGATTAAATTCGTAGAAGCAATTAATCAATGTGCAATTGAAATTGCAAACTCTGTTGAACTACTGTCTAAAAAGAAGTTGGTCGACATTCGTACGAACGCGATTAAGATTAAGGATTACGAATCACAATGCGATGATATTCGTCGTCATGCGATTAAACACTTATTCTCTCGTGAAAAAGATCCGATTAAGATTATTCAATACAAAGAGATTTACGAAGAGCTTGAAGAAGTAGCTGATAGCTGCCAAAGCGTTGCAAACGTATTAGAAACAATTATTATGAAGAACGCGTAAGGAGTTTGATCATGGATACACTCTTGATACTGACCGTTTTAGTAGTCATTTGCGCTTTAGCTTTTGACTTTATCAATGGATTTCACGATACAGCAAACGCTATTGCAACGGCTGTTTCAACGAAAGCTCTAAAGCCTAGACATGCAATTATTATGGCAGCTATTATGAACTTTTTAGGTGCAATGACATTTACAGGTGTAGCAAAAACGATTACAAAAGATATCGTTGACCCATTTGCTTTACAAAATGGTTCTCTTGTAATTTTAGCTGCTTTACTTGCGGCGATAGCTTGGAACTTAATTACTTGGTACTACGGTATCCCAAGTAGTTCTTCGCATGCAATTATTGGCTCAATCGCAGGTGCAGCTATTGCTGCTGCTGGTATTAGTTCATTAAACCTTAAAGGATTCATTAAAATTCTTGAAGCTTTAATCATTTCACCGATTATCGCTTTTGTTATTGGTTATATCGTATACAGTATTTTTAAAGTGGTCTTTAAAAACTTTAACTTAACGAAAACGAATAAAAACTTCCGTATATTCCAGATTTTCACTGCTGCATTACAAGCTTATACACATGGTACAAATGATGCACAAAAAGCAATGGGAATCATTACGATGGCTCTTATGGCCAATAACTATCATACTTCTAGCGACATCCCGTTCTGGGTACAATTATCTTGTGCAATTGCAATGGGTCTTGGTACTTCTGTCGGTGGATGGAAAATTATTAAAACTGTCGGTGGACAAATTATGAAAATTCGTCCTGTAAATGGTGTAGCTGCTGATTTATCATCATCACTTGTTATTTTCGGTGCAACATTCATTCACTTGCCAGTTAGTACAACGCACGTTATCTCTTCTTCTATTTTAGGGGTTGGTGCTTCTCATCGTGTGAAAGGTGTAAAATGGGGAACTGCAAAACGCATGTTAATTACTTGGGTTATTACACTTCCTATTTCAGCTTCATTAGCTGCGTTATTTTACTACTTATTACACTTAATCTTTTAATCAAAAGTCGTCTTCCTTATTTTTCTAGGAAGACGACTTTTTTGTGAACAAGCCTATTTCTTATTAAAAAGCGTGTATAATAATTGATGGACAAGTTATATAGAGGAGTTGGCAATTTTGGAATACATCATGTTACTTTTCATCGGATTAATCGCCGGGACCGTCGGGAGCCTAGTTGGGCTTGGGGGCGGAATTATTATCGTTCCGTTATTAATTGGATTACACAGTTTATCACCACAACTCGCAGTAGGAACTTCTATGGTAACAGTCGTTTTTACAGGACTGGCTTCCACCCTTACGTATATGAAGCATAAACGGGTGGATTATAAAAGTGGACTTATTTTATTTATCGGGAGTGGCCCTGGTGGTATTATCGGATCATGGGCAAATAAATTTTTAAACCAAGATACATTTTCTTTATATTTTGGGATTTTCCTTATTTTCGTCTCCATTCTTCTTATGCTACGAGACAAATTAAAACCTCTTTCCTTATCAAATATGTCTGTCATTAAGCGGTCTTTTACAGATAACAAAGGAAATACTGTACACTATCAATTCCCACCGTTTCTTGCTATCTTTATCGCCTTTATAGTTGGGTTTATATCTGGATTATTTGGAATTGGTGGCGGTGCCTTACTTGTTCCAGCGATGATGCTTCTTTTTGCATTCCCAGCACACATTGCTGTGGCAACTTCGATGTTTATCGTATTTTTATCAGCAATTGTAAGTTCTGCAACTCACATCTCTCTTGGAAATGTTAGCTGGACTTATGCATTAATTCTTATTCCTGGTGCATGGATTGGCGGAAAAATCGGGGCTTATATTAATACAAAATTAAGCGGTAATGCCGTAATTAATTTATTACGTATCACATTAATAATTCTTGGAACTAGATTAATCATTACTTCACTTTTATAACGCGTTCTTTCTAGAATGCGTTTTTTTATACACATGAATATAAAAAAGCTCCTAGGAGAACAAATAAAACTAAACAAACACTTAATAGCATAAAATTTGAAATATGTACCTTCTTCAAGTTGATCACTCCTATAGCTGCGACTGTTATCTTTATGATAGCGAAAAAACAGTTCGCATGCAGTTACAAAGTGCTAACAATGCAAAATCATTTATTACAAATTTTATCCTTTTATTTCATTTCCTTGTATAATCTATCGATTCAATAAAAAAAGATGTCATATTGACATCTTTTTAGTGAAGAAGTGACCATCCCATAAAGTCTTCATGTACTTGGCACGCCCTCTTATCGTTTCGATCATATAATTCAGCATAACTATCTGTTTCTTCATCATAGGCCATCGTATAAATAATTTGGCCGTCTATTTCAACGGATAGAACGACTCCACCTTTCATCTCTTCTACATGAATGATAGCATTCGCCGGTATTCTCATATCCGTCATCTTCATCGCATCTAACAATATACTAAACCCCCTACAGCGTATTCATTGCTAGTACTATTACACACTAAATAGTATACTACTGTAATAGCATACATTTCGTCAATGAAATTGCTGTTTAAATAGCATATTGTCTTTATACATATACGCTAAAATAGAAGAACTAGAAATGTTTAAATGGGGGGCTAATATTGATTCTACACAAAGGAGATGTACTATTCCGTCAAGGCGAGGACGGTCCTTTATATTTTATAAAAACAGGTTTATTAAAAGTGGTTCGACTAGAAGAAGACGGAACACCATTTCTATTCAACATTATCGTTCCAGGTGAAACGATACCTCACCATTCTTTAATTTCGCCGAAGGAATATCACGGTACTGCTATTGCTTTAATAAAAACAGAAGTTGAACCGATTACTAGTAGCGAATGGTACGATAGACTTCAAGCAAACCCTAAATCATATGCCGACATCGCTATGCAATTACAATCGAAACTAAGAATGATGCAACAGCGGATTGACCAATTGTCAACTGTCTCTCCGAAAGAACGTCTTCATCGTTTACAAGAGTGGTTCACACTATATTTAGGTGACATTCCTATATATGAAATATTAACGCAAACTGAAATTGGTCAACTGATAGGTATACGCCGTGAAACAGTAAATCGGCTGTTAAGAGAACAAATAAAAAACGAGGTAAAATAATACCTCGTTTTTTGCTTATTCAAACTCACCCTATTGTAAGCTTGCTGCTGGACCAAAAAATTCATAATGAATATGCTCTTGTTTCACACCTAAATCAATTAGTGCAGTATTTATATGCTTCATAAATGGCACTGGACCACAGAAATAAAATTCTGCTTCAGTTGTCGGAATAATAGTTTGTAACCATTCACCTTCAATGAATCCTTCTTTATCAAAGTTTTTTATTTCCAAATCTTTTTCAGTCGGCGCAGAATAGCAAGTGTATGCTTTAACTTGTTCGTATTCATTGTCTACTGCCTTAACGTGTTCTTTCATCGCATGTGTAGTACTATTTATCGCTGCATGAACAAAATATACATTACGTTTTGAGTCTTGTTCAATTAACGTATTTAACATACTCATCATCGGTGTAATACCTACTCCACCACTAATTAGTACAACTGGTAATGTTGAATCCATATTTAATACGAAATCTCCCGCTGGTGCACTTACTGGCAGAATATCTCCTTCCCCTACATGATCATGTAAGTAATTAGATACTTTACCACCTGGTGTATCTACACCTTCTTCTTTTTTTACACTAATACGATAATATTCTTTTCCAGGAGCATCAGATAAGCTATATTGACGATTATGTGTATATGTTTCACCTTCAATATTTATTTGAATTGTTACATATTGTCCTGGGATGAATGAAGAAACTTTCCCGCCATCTTCAGGTTTTAAATAAAATGATGTAATAACGTCACTTTCTTTCACTTTTTTAACAACTACAAAGTTTCGGAAATCTTTCCATCCACCTTCTTTATGTGCAGCCTCTTCATACATCTCTGCTTCAATGCTAATGAATGCATCAGCAATGACTCCATACGCTTCTCCCCATGCATTTAAAATTTCATCAGGTGCACCTGCGACCTCTTTAATCGCTCGTAGTAAACATGTACCCACAATCGGATAATGTTCCGCTTTAATACCTAAACTTCTATGCTTATGACCAATTTGTTTTACAACTGGAATAATTGCTTCTAAATTATCAATGTACATCGCAGCTGCATAAACAGCATTTGCTAACGCTTGTTGTTGTCTTCCCTTTTTCTGATTCGTGTGGTTGAAAATATTCAATAACTCCGGATGTTCCTCAAATAAAATTTGATAAAATCTCGTTGTAATTTCAACGCCTTTTTCTTGTAATAATGGTACTGTTGATTTTACGATTTCAATTGTTTTTGCACTTAACATTGTATCCCACTCCTCTATTTCCTTAACTGTTTTTAGTTTAACTGAATTGTATTATACACATTGTGATTTTAATCACTATTAACACGGTGTTTTTGTGAAAAATATATGAACATTGCACTTACAAAAAGAAAATAAGCCAACTAGAATGCTAGCTAGCTTATTATTTGGACTGTATTGCTTGTTCAATTACCCTTATATCTTTCCCATCTCCAAATTCTGTATACCCCCAGATGTTCGTTTCGCCTCTATATTTATTTACGATAATATCTAAGTCATGGTATACACGATGGGCATAAACTACATACTCAATATTTTGAAGCTCCACACCTTTTTTTACAATTTCATAACTTCTATTTACATCACGTTTGATCTTTTCATTTTTTATTTCTGTATGTATGTTTTTTAAAGATGATTCTTGTTCTTGAAACCATTTCTTTAAATGGTTCCAGTCCCCGTCTGTATAATTCTCTGCCTTACCATAATTTAAGAAATTATTATAACTTTCATGTGTCGTACGAATAAAATCAAGCACTTTTGTCTCTTCTTGTACCGCTTCTATTTGAGCTATTGTATTTACCCCAGCGGGCTTATTCGCATAATGTAATAGCACTTTCATAAGACTATAACTCGCAATGATCATCACGATTATAATGCTGAACACACTTAGCAATTTCCTCATATACAGAACTCCTTTTCTACTATGAATATTACAATAGAGTGTTTCACTTCTATCATTCGCTCGTAGAAATACAATTCCTGTTTAAATTCTTCCTATCATTTCGACACTATTTTTCTACACATTTCGCCTTGGCAAATGCTCCTGTAAAACAATATAACCTTCATAAGCTGTATAACCAAGTATAGCTATTAATCCGATATAACAAGCGAATACTGTCCATTTCGTTTTCGCATCAACTTTATAATAGTTTTCTTTTTGTACTTTTTCTTTTTCCCATTCATTTAATTGTCTTTCCGCTACTTCAAATGCCTCCCTGATGTAAATTGTATACTCGTCTTTTTCATCCTCATATGGAACATAGTCTAGCGGCTCAAACTTCGGCAAAAGATGCTCTAACACTTCCATTCTTTGAAGTTCCCCTGTTTTTAATTCTTTTGCATGCTCTCTTTGTCTTAATACATTCATCTCATGATGCATCATGTATATAGTCCGATGCACAGCACCAGTTTCTTTTAGTTCCTCTTCAAGCTTAGCAACATATTCTTTCATTCCATCAATTCTATAACCTAATTCTTTAATCGGCTCATCTCTCTTTATTACTCTATATAGTTCCATACAGCCGATAATGAAAATAAATCCTCCCAAAATACTTTTAAAGTAAATTGAATAGCCTAGCAATAAAACAAGCCCTGCTCCCCAAATTTTCGTACTTACAACTGAAATAATCCGGCCACCATCTAGCGGTGAAACGGGAATTAAATTAAAGAAATTAATCATACTTCCAAGCAAAATAACAAGTGCCCAAAACGGCTCTTTCGTGATCATATAAAGTGGAATAGCCGGTAAAAATGAAAGTAATCCGAAAAGAGGCCCCATATAAGCAATATACGCTTCATCTTTTGCGTTTTTCGGCATCTCTTTCATTCCAATAAGAGCCCCCATAAATGGAATGAAGATTGCCGGTGATGTAGGTATCCCTTTTCTTCTTGCCGCCCATAAATGACCCATTTCATGAACAAATAACAAATAAACAAGTGCTACTCCAAATTTCCAACCATATATAACTGCGTATGCACCAAGTGATAGAAACATACTAAATACAGTTGAAAACTTTGCTAATTTAAAGATTGCGAATACCCACTTTAGCTTAGATAGTAAAAATAACCCTATTGCAACAATAATTCCCCATAATCCTTTTTTATTATTTCTCATGTCCCTCTCCTTTATCTTATTGAAATGAGCTATATGCACCCATTTCAGTTTATTCTATTCTCTATTATGACACATTTTTTTCTTTTCTTAGAAATAATGTTTATATCATCCATTTTTAGACAAAAATACAAATGAAAGGAGGTAGATACAAATGAAATTACAATCTCTCATTATAGGTGCTCTCTCTTTCTTAGCCTCAACTCTTATTTTTTATACCGTTAGCTACCTATTATTATTAGATTGGTTGCCAAATCACTTATTCATCGCTCTTATGATTCTATCCGCTCTTATGATTTCATTTCTTATTACACGAAAATCCATAAATGAGCCATCTGCAAAAGCAAAGTAATAGAGAGGGGATTCTCTCCCCTCTCTATTATCATTTCCTAGGAAAGTCCATATAGACTTTCCTATTCACTTTATCTTTGTAAATCCATTTTTTCACCATACTCTTTAACAATTTGAATGATATTTTGAAAAACGCCTATTTTTTCTTTTTTATTATTTAATATTTTCAAATCATAATTTTCATAATATGTTTCTAATGCTTTTAATTGTGATAATGAAGCATCTTTTATCGGAACAGTAACATTCAATTCATACTGTTTATACCCCTCCTTTACTTTTTCACCTGAAATCATTTCACTCTCTTTTGCTCCAATTAATTTTTGAACCTTTTCCGGGAAAATCAATTGCAAATAATATTCTTGTTCCTGTGCTAACTTGTTGTAAAGTGATTGCGAAATCGTATAACGTACCTTATAATTCATTTTTTGATCCCCTGCTTTAATATGAAACGCTGTAATCTGCAAATCTTTTTTCGTTACTTCTGTTAAAGGATCAACCTGTATCTCGTCTTCTTTTTGTTCTGGAATCTTTGGAAATATAGACAAAAGTTTTTCCGTATCTTTTTCGTTCAACATGTACATAGCCTTCTTATATTGCAGCCACCCTCGTCGATCTTCTCCTCTTAACCATGCATAATACTTTTCTTTTTTCCCATCTCTACTAATTTGTATTTCATATTCAGGTTCACCAAAGCTACCTGTTATTTCTTGTTTTTCCGCATTATTTATAATATCTATTACGGCCTTAACTTCTGACTCCTGTAACTTTTTCTCTTTATGTTTTTTTTGTATAACAGTTATCCCTATTGTTTCTTCCACTTCATTCACCGTCTCCTCTACTTGTTTCGTTTCTTTCTTTTGTTCTGCTTGACCACACGATGCTAGTAAAATCACACATAAAACCATTACATACTTCACTTTCAACTCAATCCCTCTTTTCTAATAAGAAATCCTTATAACCTTCATATAAGAAACAAAAACATGAGATCATATTAAATAAGCTATACTATACACTGAAGGGAGGATTTTACAATGTCCATTAATTTTCATGATGCAAATAATAAGTACACATATGCAACTAGAAATGCCCATGTTTCTTGGGAGGAAATGATAAAAAACATTACAGATATACAAAACAAACAAATAATTGACATAGGCTGCGGCGGTGGTATTTACACAAAAGAACTTGCTCTTATGGGAGCCAAAAATGTTGTTGGACTTGATTTTTCAAAAGAGATATTACAAGCTGCAAAAGAAAATTGTAGCGGCTTTCCAAACATTTCATTCATTCACGGTGATGCACATAGCATCCCATATCCTGATGAAACATTCGACATAGTTATTTCGCGCGCAGTTATTCATCATTTACAAGACATTCCTACATTTTTACGTGAAGCTTCTCGTATATTAAAGAAAAACGGTGTACTTATTTTACAAGATCGAACCATTGAAGATTGTACAATTCCAGGAAGCCCTGAACACATTCGCGGATATTTTTTCTCGGTATTTCCAAAACTCATTGAAATCGAATCAAAAAGAAGACCAAAAACTGCTACTATACAGCAAGAATTACAAAAGCATTCTCTTCACGTGTTCCCTTCGCAAACACAATGGGAAGTACGAAAAATACACGATTCTGTAGCAGCATTACTACAAGACTTATCCCCTCGAACCGGACGATCCATTCTATACGAATTAACAGATCATGAGCTTGCTCAACTTCTACATCATATCCAAATCGCATTACAAAACATCTCTCCTATTATTGAAAGAGATCGGTGGACAATTTGGAGCGGCAGGAAATTGTAAGGAAGGAAGCCTCACAAATGAATGTGAGGCTTCCTTCTTTCATAATCTAATTTTGCAACACTCTTGATATCCTCCACTTCTGGCCTGTGCACTCCCACACTTCGGACATACTAAATATCTAGACTGATTTGTCAACAAACTACCTTTTTGAAAGAGTAAAACTTCTGCTTGTTTAAACGAACGCGAATAATATAACCACATAAAACCAATTATAGCAATAATGCCAAATAATACTCCCATCGCAAGCATTTCAGTCACCTCTTTTGGTTTGTTCTTTCCAGCAAGTGGATTGTTTTATTATTCTCTGTAAATTCTATTAATACCTTCTTTACTCCTATAAATATCAACTTTCTCTACAAATTTTACAATTCTCTACAACTATTCACTCCCGTTTTACACTTCATCATTTCCTTCACAATAACAAATATCATCTTCGATATTTCCGCATATAAATATATCTTCCAAAAAACATATTGACTTTCAAAAAAAAACATGCAAAAATACTGTCAGAATACTTGAACTAAAATTCATTGACGAGAACGAGTACGTTATAAGACTGTTCCCCAGAGAGTTGGCGATTTGCTGAAAGCCAACGTTCAGTGCGTAGCCGAAAATCA
This sequence comes from Bacillus sp. EKM202B, assembly GCF_011066025.1. Taxonomy (NCBI): domain Bacteria; kingdom Bacillati; phylum Bacillota; class Bacilli; order Caryophanales; family Bacillaceae; genus Bacillus; species Bacillus sp. EKM202B. The sequence goes on from NZ_JAAMNK010000002.1 coordinate 78,791, forward strand.
TCTCCGAGAAGTAGAACCGAATGTTACAGTAAGTTCTTACCGGCTGTCCCCCGTTACAAGGAACACGTATCATGTTGTACGTTGCAAAGCCGTATACATATAGATTTATTTCTACATGTATAAATTAGGGTGGTATCGCGGGTAAATATAACTCGTCCCTTTCTTTAGGGGCGAGTTTTTTGTGTTCTTACAAATGAATTTTAAAAAAGGAGGAAAAAAACAATGAACACTGTATCAAAAAAACATATTTTTTTCACAGGTCTTATGCTATTTTCTTTATTTTTTGGGGCAGGTAATTTAATTTTCCCTCCCATGCTTGGACAAAATGCAGGTGAAAACTTTTGGCCTGCAATGATTGGATTTTTACTAACAGGAGTCGGCTTACCTTTATTAACTGTTATTGCAATTTCTTTATCAGGAAACGGTATGCAACAACTTGCAAGTCATGTTCACCCATTATTCGGAATTTTCTTTACCGTAGTTGTATATATTGCAATCGGTCCATCTATGGGGATTCCGCGCGTCGCTAACGTCGCCTACGAAATGGGTGTTAGTTCTTTCTTACCAGAAACAATTCGCTCTAGTAGCCTAACGTTATTTTTATACACAGTCATCTTCTTTGCTATCGTATTTTGGCTTAGTTTAAATCCATCTAAACTTGTTGACCGTATCGGAAATATATTAACACCTATTTTATTACTCTCTATTTTCTTATTGTTTGTTAAAAGTGTATTTACACCACTTGGGCAATCCGGACAAGCAATGCAAGAATATCAAACTTCCCCAATCTTCAAAGGTTTTATGGAAGGATATTTAACGATGGATACTATTTCAGCACTTGCATTTGGGATTATCGTTGTAAATGCCATTCGCTCTAAAGGTGTGAATGATCGTAAAACCATTGCCATTGCAACAGCAAAAGCAGGATTTATTGCTGCTACCGGACTCGTACTTGTATATGGCGCACTTGGCTGGCTCGGTGCGACTAGCGTCTCTCTCGGATACGCAAAAAATGGTGGACAGCTACTTACTGTTATCGTACAACAACTATTCGGTCCATATGGTCTTCTTCTATTGTCTCTTATCGTTACACTCGCTTGCTTAACGACATGCGTTGGACTCGTATCTGCATGCAGTCAATATTTCGCAACATTATTGACTACATTCTCATATAAAGCATTCGCGAGTATCATTTGCGCATTAGGGTTACTAGTTGCTAACTTAGGTTTAACAAAAATTATCGCCATCTCTGTTCCAATTCTACTTGTTGTATATCCAATTGCGATTGTACTCGTTCTCCTATCTTTACTACATAAATATTTCGGCGGTTATCGATCTGTTTATGTAGGTGCTTTATTCGGGGCAGCAGTTGTGAGCGTATTTGACGGATTAAAACAAGGCGGTATTCCAGTTTCATTTATCACACCCTATTTTGAATTTATCCCTTTATATAATGAAGGAATAGGCTGGCTAGTACCAGCATTAGCCGGAGCTCTTATCGGCCTTACTATCGCTAAGCTAAGCGGTGCGAAAAAAGTTCCCCTACTAACCGAATCCAGCGAAGCAAAAGCATCCTAAAAAAACTCCCGAAAGGGAGTTTTTTTACATTTGATAAGCAGTATGATTAAAACTGCTTATTTTATACGCTTTCGTATAATATTCAATATTTGTATCAACTGTCTCTACTTTGACAACATCATAGCAATCTTCTTGCTTTACTAAAAATAAATAATACTCTTCTGTCGCCTCAATAATTGCAATTTTATCTGTTTCAACATTATATTGTTCACAAAGCGCTTGTAATGCGTTCACATAGTCCCCTAATTTTTTAGACTTATCCATTCCGAATATAGTTTGAACTAACATATACATTCTCCCCTCTGTATGTACTGTTAACAGCTTAATGATAACGCTTACATTATTTATCGTCAATAAAAAGATGCAACGATTTTACTGCCAAATCCAAATTGATGCAAGCTAATAATCAGCGAGGAATCTCCCCCGCTGATTAAAATTTCACTTTCCCCCGCATTAACGGGCAGTAAGACTCCCCCTCAAAATCCAGCGAATACGAGGAAGGTAAGCGGGAGATAACTGCCCGTAAAAGCCCGATTGGTGAAGGCTAATAATCAGTAGGAATAACCCCCCACTGATTAAAGTTTCACTTTATCATTTCGTTAATTGATGTCTAAATGCATAAATAACCGCCTGTGTACGATCACTTACATTTAGCTTATTTAATATGTTACTCACATGTGTCTTTACTGTTTTGAGGGCAATAAATAACTCATCTGCAATCTCTTGATTACTTTTCCCCTCTGCAATTAATAACAAAATTTCAGACTCTCTTTCTGTTAACTCCTCATGTAAAGGTTGTTCTTTTTTCTGGCGCATACGAGACATCATTTTGCCAGTAACTTTCGGCTCTAATACCGTTTCTCCATCATAAGTAGCTCTTACAGCGTCTGCAATATCACTTGCTCGGGATGTTTTTAATAAATAACTTGTCGCTCCTGCCTCGATAACAGGATATAGCTTTTCATCATCTAAAAAGCTCGTTACAACTACAATTTTCGCTTCTGGCCATTCTTGAATAATAGCACGTGTCGCTTCAACCCCGTCCATTTCATCCATAACAAGATCCATTAAAATAATATCTGGTCTTAATTGCAACGCTAGCTCTGAACCTTTTCTTCCATTTTCAGCTTCACCAACTACTTCAATATCTGGCTGCGTTGATAAATATGCTGATACTCCCATTCGAACCATTTCATGATCATCAACTAGTAATACTTTTATCATGATTCTCCCCCTTTCTCAATCATAATTGGCACTTTCACTTCAATTTGCGTACCTTTTGCCGGAAAGCTAAGTACTTTTAATGTTCCACCAATTTCATGAACACGCTCTTGCATTGATCGTAAACCGTATGAACCCGCTTTATTCACTCCCACTTCAAAGCCAACACCGTCATCAATAATTTTTAAAATCGCATATTGATCTATTTTACGAAGACGTACTTCCGTTTTCTTTGCCTTCGCATGTCGTAACGTGTTTGATAGAGCTTCTTGTACAATACGGAATAAATGATCTTCTACACCTTTTTTTAATTCAATTGGCTCAATTAACCATTCAATTTTCATATGTTGCTTTCTAGACAGTTCTGTTAATAATTCTTCTATACCCTCTGTTAACTTCTTACCTTCTAACTGTACTGGGCGTAGATGTAAGAGCAATGCTCTCATTTCTGATTGTGCATTTACGACCATATTTTCAACAAGTTGTAATTGTTTTTTTGTCGTGTCTGGAATTTCAGCTACTTGTTCATTAATGGCTGACATCATCATCGACATTGCAAAAAGCTGCTGACTTACTGAATCATGCAGTTCCCTTGCTAATCTATGCCTTTCTTGAGAAATCGCCTCTTGCCTCATCTCTTCATTCCAATGGGCTCGTTCATTCGTTACTTTTTGAAATAATCCCGCTTGCTCCTCTAATCGACGAGCAAGGCCGATTACTTTTCGTTCCACTTCATGGAATTCATCATCCGCAGTAAATGAAACATCGTTCGGAAAATTCCCTCGTTCTACTTCAAATAGAAACGTATTTAATCCTTGTATACGCTGCTCAATATAATAGCCGATTGCATATCCTATAATCCCCCCGATAAGGAGACTTGTGCTCATAATAAACAAGCCAATTGGAACAGAAGCGATGGATTCTTCCCATAATAAATCATAAACTTGTTGCTCGCTTTTCCATACATACACAATTGTACAAATAAGTGCGATACTCACTGAGGATAACATCGAATAACGAATATACATCCACGAAATATTTTTTTGTTTTTTCATTATACTTTCCTCACTTCCGTATCACCTACTACAAGTGAAGAAATGATTTTTATACGACGAGGAGCTTCTTTATACTGTTCTGTTCTAAATGTAACATTACGATTAAAACCTGTTTCTTCATGCCCTGGCAGGAGTACTCGCCCAACAATTACAGAATGATTTAAAGACAATTCAATATCATACGGTACATATAAACGAATGTTACCAACGACACCTCGAATAACAATTACCGTTTCTCCCTCCGGAATCATAGCAGTTGTTAAATCAATCTCGACATCACAAGCACCATATTGGACGTTAATATCTTCAAGTTCATAAATATGATCCATCATTCGTACATTGCCTACGAACATATTTTTTATATACGGTTCTGTACGATATATTTGTTTTTCTTCATCTATATATCCCTTTTCTTTAATTTCAACTTTCATTACTTTTTGCTGATGTCCTTGTTGAATCAGTTGATAACCAATTAAAGCTAAACAAGCAAATACGACAAGTACAAACGCTGCTGATGAAAATAAGAAGAATAAGAATACTATACCACCGACAAATAAAAATACATTCCCTCTTACGTAACGATTCTTCTTTCGATAATGTCTTCCAAACATAAGCATAATAAATGCAAAAATTAGACCACCTGGTTCAAAATGTCCAAGTATCATATCAAGAAATAGACCGAATCCAAATATGATGAGGAGCATCCCCATTAATTGTGTTTTTGAAAAGCGCTTCTTCATTTCAGCTCCCCCCTCCTTGTCACATATACATAGAAGAAAAGGCATTGCTTTCCAACACCTTTTCTCCTATCACTATATCATAAGCCTGTTTTATAATATACTACAATTATTTTGTTACTTCTTTCGTTAACGATACTTCATTTTTCTCTTTCATTTCACGCTCAAGCTTTGCAATTTTCATATCAAATGTATCACGCTCATGCTCTTCATTTATACGAAGCTCTATGTCACGAATGTGATCTTCAATTTCTTCGAATCGTAAGAACGGATTATTTTCATCCATTTTATGAATAGCAGTATTCATACGGCGGTTTGCATGCGCCATATTTTCACGAGCCATTAATTCCATACGCTTTGCGTTCATTTCTTTTAATTTATTTTTCATTTCTGAAAGACGACGCTCTAACTCATCAATTTGCTCTACAACACCAGCATACATTTCTTCTAAGCGAGTTACTTGCCCTTCATAATACGCCACTTCTTCTAATGCACGTTCATGCAGTTGTAATTCGCCTGCTTCTTGAGCAATGATAGCTTGCTTTGATCTTTTGTTAACAAAATAGCGTGCTTGCTCAAGCTCACGAGCGAAGTTAGATTTTAATGTTTTATGACGCTGAATTAACTTCTCAATTTTTGTTATTTCACGCTCACTATCGCGTAAATATTGGTTTAACATTGCAATTGGATTTTTTCTTTCTTTCTCATCTAACACATTATGAAAATCAGCTAAAATTGCATCGCGTACACGTCCGAATAAAGATTGTTTCATTATAAATCTTCCTCTCTTCTACTTTATTTATAATTTATTGTTTTATTGGTTTATTGTTTTAGTTTTTCATTAATTTGTTCCACTCATCTTCAAAGTTGCTATATGGTTTAGAACTTTCTGAAGCTGAATCAACAACTACATCTTTTTCTTTTTTCCATTCACGGTATCCGTAGTACAAAACTACCAATGCAGCGATACCAATTAATGCTGGTGAATGAGAAAGTGCAATGGATAAACCGATTAAACCAACAATGCCCCAAGCTAGCTTTCCAAAAAATGATTTAGCTCGCACAAATGATTTATAGCTCCAGTACACAACTCCTGCTCCGATTGCGAATCCTACAATACCAGCAAGACTACCAAGAGCAATTAAAGCCAAAATACCGGCCGCGATAAACGCTAGAAATTGTTTCATCTTGTGCTTGCCTCCCTTCGATTTGATACTCTTATCTTAACTATTTTTTCATTTTTCCATAACGAGCTTAAGAACCGTTTTCAACTCAGACTTAAGACCGAGATACATTCAGCCTTCTGTAAAAAACATAAGGTAGAATAGGATGATTCACTCTTTTACCACACATAAAAAAACCGTGCAGAGAATATTCTCTACACGGTTTCAATTACTAAAGTTATCATTCATATTAAATTATGCTGTTTTATGATACTCTTTTTTCTCCGCCACTTTCGAAAACTTCGGAAATCCAATCAAAATCGAAACAATTCCACATACCCCAACTAAAATTGGATAAAATGCATACGGTAACAGTTCAATCGGAGATAAAGCAGCAAACCCTGCCGCAGTTAACATTTGAGCACCATACGGAATTAATCCTTGCACACAACATGAGAAAAGGTCTAATACACTTGCTGATTTACGGGGATCAATTTCATATTGATCTGCAATGTTTTTCGCAAGCGGGCCTGTAAAGATAATTGAAATCGTATTATTCGCTGTACACATATTCGTCATACTCACTAAACCAGCAATACCGAACTCTGCGCCTTTTTTCGAACGAATATTACGCGTTAAAAGATTCATTAAATATTGAATCCCACCATTATATTGAATTAGTTCAACCATACCTCCGATTAAAATAGCAAGTAATACTAACTCCATCATACCGCCCATTCCAGTCGTTACACTTTTAAAGAAACTCTCCAACGTGTAACTTCCATCTATAAGACCGATAGCGCCAGATAATACAGTTCCACCAGTTAACACAATAAGTACATTCCAGCCAAGTAGCGCGGTAATAAGTACTCCTGCATACGGTAAAATCTTTATCCAATCAAAACTATGAGCTTTAACCTGCGTATCACTTCCTGAAGTAATTATTACTAATAGTACAATTGTAATAATAGCAGCTGGCAATACAATTAAAAAGTTCGTTTTAAACTTATCTTTCATTTCTGTTCCTTGCGAACGAACAGCTGCGATTGTTGTATCTGAAATAAATGATAAATTATCACCAAACATCGCTCCACCAACAACAGTAGCCATCGTAAGTGCAATTGAGATATCAGTTTGTCCACTAATACCTACAGCAATCGGTGCTAACGCTGCAATTGTTCCCATTGAAGTTCCCATCGCTAATGAAATAAACGCACCTATAACAAAAATTCCAGCTACGATAAATCCTGGTGGCAAAATAGTTAACGCTAAATTAACAGTTGAGTCTACTCCGCCCATTCCTTTTGCTGTTTCAGAAAATGCACCTGCAAGTACAAAAATTAATACCATAATCATAATATCCGGATTTCCTGCACCTTTAGCGAATCTTTCTACTTTCACATTAAAACTTTCTTTACGATTCATCACCAAAGCAATTCCTACAGCAATTGAAATCGCTACAAGTATCGGCAATTTATAGAAATCACCCGTAATAATTCCAGAACCAATAAATAGCGCTAAAAATATCCCAAGTGGTAATAAAGCTAAACCATTTCCTCTCGTTTCTTTCAAAGTACCATCTCTCCCTAGTTTCAACCTTTTTTTAATGAATAACAAAAGACCTCTTCCAACGAGAAGAGGTCTTATACATCTATAAGGAACGCTCTTCTCATCTTTCAAGCACATGCTTGCTGGATTTGGCACAGCACTCTAAAATCGAGTCCGCTGCCGAGGCATCGTAGGGCCAGTCCCTCCGCCTCTCTTTATAAGAAGGTTTCATATTTATTTTTTAATAATAATTTCTTCCCTAACTTTACTCGCTTACAAAACAAAAGTCAATTATTTTTTGTATAGATTTTTTTGGTAATTATACAAAAATATGAATACACCAATCATTTTAACTTTTTGATTTCTTTATCTAATATTGAAATCCAATAAAATTCACTATTGTTTATGGCTTCCATGATCCATTTCGTTGTTTGCCAGGCTAATTCATATTCTTCCTTTGTAACATCACCATTTTTATAAGCGTCCTCTAACTCATCTTCATCCAATACATACATCTTACCATTCGGCAATAGCACTACATCTAAATATAAATCATCAAAATACGGTAAACCCCGGTCGTCTATTTCGTATTCTTTCGTCACATCAATATAATATTGTACTAAATTCCCCTTATTATCTAACATAGCTGTAATCGCAAAGTTTTTCCCTTTTATGAAATACTGAATCCACGTATACTCATTACCTGCGACACAAATTTCTTTACCATCATATTCTTTATAACTAGGTTCTCTCACCTTTTTTATGTCCAGTATTCCTAGCATGCCCTCTTCTACTTGCTTAACCATATAATCCTTCTCTATTAGTCGCTTCCACGAAGAACCGTCACCATATTTACGTTTCATTACGCCCGCTCCTCTTCTATATATAGAAAAGCTCCCACATATATTATGTGAGAGCTTGTTCATATTATAATTAAGCTGCTTGACCCTTTTCAGATATCTCTTTTAAATAGGCTTGTCCTTTTTCAGCGTCATATTGACCTTCCCACTTAGACATAACTACAGCTGCTAAAGAGTTACCTACAACGTTAACTGCTGTACGAGCCATATCTAGAATACGGTCAATACCTGCAATAAAGGCTAAACCTTCTGCTGGAATACCTACTGTACCAAGCGTTGCTAATAATACAACGAATGATACGCCCGGTACACCTGCGATACCTTTTGATGTAACCATTAATACAAGTAATAATGTAATTTGTTGAGAAATAGATAAATCAATACCGTACATTTGTGCTAAGAAAATAGCCGCAATTGCTTGATATAAAGTTGATCCATCTAAGTTAAATGAATAACCTGTCGGAATAACGAAAGATGTAATTGCTTTCGGACAACCGAACTTTTCCATTTTCTCCATGATTTTCGGTAAAACTGTTTCTGAACTTGCTGTAGAATACGCTAAGATCAGCTCGTCTTTTAAAATCTTAAAGAATTGGAAAATGTTAATTCCAAATATTTTCGCTGTAAGTCCTAAGACAACTACAACGAAGAAGATCATTGCTCCGTATACTACAATTAGTAATTTCCCTAACGGAATTAATGAAGCTAAACCGAATGTAGAAACTGTAACACCAATTAATGCGAATACACCAAATGGTGCAAACTTCATAACTTGGTTCGTTACGTAAAACATTGCGTCTGCTACACCTTGGAAAAATTGTAGAACTGGTTTACCACGTTCACCAATTGCTGCTACACCTAAACCAAATAATACAGAGAAGAAAATAATAGCAAGCATATCACCATCAGCTAATGATTTCATAATGTTCGTCGGAACAATATTTACAAACGTATCCGCAAACGAATGACTTTGTACTTGCTCTGTCGTATGTGTATATTTAGAAATATCTGTTTTTGTTAACTTATCCATATCAACGCCTTTTCCAGGTTGGAAAATGTTCGCTATTAATAGACCAACAACAATTGCAAGTGTTGTAATAATTTCAAAGTAAATAATTGTTTTTCCGCCTAGTCGACCTAACTTCTTAACATCGCCAACACCAGCAACCCCAACAACAATACTTGCTACAACAATCGGTACAACGATCATTTTAATTAATCGGATGAAAACATCACCAATTGGTTGTAAGTACTTCGCAACTGCTGGATTATCAAAGAAAATCGCACCAACTGCAATACCTAACGCAAGACCTATTAATATTTGCCATGCAAGTCCTATTCTTTTCATATTTGTTGTAACCCCCTCTTCGATGTATCACTCTATCCCTCATTCTATCTCTATAAAACTAAGAAATTAAGAGTATTATATATTATTCGACAATTCACTACATTTTGTCCCTGTTAAAAATCATAAATCAAAAAATTAAATCTGACAACAAAATAACTTTTCCCGAACGTAAATAATTTTCTTGACAAAAATAAAACCCATGTCAGAAAACCTAACATGAGAACGATTCCTTACTAGTGTTTAATTGACTCCCTACATAATTTTTCGCTATATACAATAATTCTGTTTATTCCTTTATTTTATAAAAATACCTAAATATACCTTTATTTCATATGTAAAAAAATATAACTTTCATGACAATTACTGTTGAAAAATGATAAATTCCGACAAAACTTAGCAATTTTATAAAATTTTCTTTACATTATGATTACAACGATAGACACACTTCTTCTTATGATATATAACATTCATAGGGAAAGGAGCCAGACAACCATGAAAAAGAAATTTGCAGCGTTTAGTGTTTTAGCAGCAGGAACGATTTTTGCTTCCCCATTACTTTCACCCGTATACGCTGAAACAAATCAAGATAAATTATCGAATATACAATCAGAATTAGACGGCAAACAAAATGACTTACAAAATAAATCAGCTGAGAAAGAACAAATAGAAAAAGAAATCCAAGATTTACAGAAAAAAAATCGACGAATTAACTACTTCTATTAATAAAAACGAGGCTGAATTAAACGATACAAAAAAAGAAATTAGCAAAACACAACAAGTAATTGCTGACAAAAAGAAACATATAGAACAATTACAAACAAACATAGATACACGTCAGGAAGTTATTAAACAACGATTACAATCTATGCAAGAAAAACCACGTACAAACATCATTACAGAGGTATTAACAAACTCTGCAAACATTGCTGACCTTATTGATAATATGTACTCCGTCAGTTTAATTTTAAACAATGATACAGATATTGTGAAAAAACAAACAACCGATCAAAATGCTGTGGCGACAGAAAAAGAGGCTGTTGAGAAAAAAGAACAACAACTAAAAGAGGCCGAACAAAGATTAATCCAAAAACAACAAGAGCTACAAACAAACCAGCAACAGCAACAATCATTTATTAATGATCTACATACGAAAGTAGCAAAAGTAGATTCAGAGATTGAAGGACTAGAAGAATCAAAAGGCATTTTAGAAAATCAGCGTCAAGCTGTTCAAAAAGCAATTGAAGAAGAAAAACGTGCAGAAGAGGCTCGTAAAGCCGAGGAAGCCCGCAAGGCAGAAGAAGCTAAACAAGCTACTACATCTGCTCAAAAAGCTCAAGCAGCTTCACCGCCACACGATACAAATACTGGCGGCTTTATTAAACCAGCAGCTGGATCAAAAACTTCTGGGTTTGGTACACGTTCTTTAGATAACCATAAAGGTATCGATATTGCCGCTTCGGGAACGGTTCCAATTATTGCTGCTGCAGATGGTGTAGTTATCCGCTCGGAATTCTCATCTAGTTACGGAAATGTTGTGTACTTATCTCACCGTATAAACGGAAAGACATACACGACAGTATATGCACATATGAGTAGCCGTTCTGTATCAAATGGACAAACTGTAAAACAAGGCACTCAACTTGGATTCATGGGGAATACTGGCCAATCATACGGGCAACATTTACACTTCGAACTTCACCTTGGAGAATGGAATGTCGGCAAGACAAACGCAGTTGATCCATCTTCATATATCGGATTATAAAAAACTCGGTGCATACCGAGTTTTTTTCTTTACACTTCACACACTATAGGCATTCTACATAGACTATAACTAAATGCCTATCGTTTACGGGGTGATCAAAGATGGATACACAATTACAACAAAAAATAGAAGAAGCTAGAGAAACGTATATTGGCCGGTTATTTACATTTGGCGGCTCAGCATTGTTTTTAATCGGTTCTTTCATCGCAGTCGTTACAGCCTACAAAGCATATAATCGTCTATTACATTCATCAATGTCAGCATAAAAAAAAGACGGGGGACCCCCGTCTTTTTTATGCAAACATTTTAAATACGCCTATCGCATTTAAAAATACGATAATTACAGTTACTGGAATAACATAACGAAGCAAGAAGAACCAAATGTTAAATAACGTCTTCCCTTTCGTTTCCGTAACTTCTAATTCTTTCATTAATAACTCTTTACTCATTTTATTTGGTACAAATAGCGAAATAGCTAGTACCCCTAGCGGCAGCAATACATTACTTACCGAGAAGTCAACGAAATCAAAGAATGTTTTCCCAAATATTTTCACATCACTCATAATTCCAAACGATAATGCTGACGGAATTCCAACTGCAAAAATAAGAATACCAATTAATAATGATGCTGAAGGACGCTCCTTTTCATTACCTTTCGCAACAGATGCTACTACAATTTCAAGCATTGAAATAGCTGATGTTAAAGTCGCAAAGAAGAATAAAATTAAAAACATAATAAAGAAAAATTGTCCAAATGGTATTTTTGCAAATACGGCTGGAAGGACGATAAACAGTAATCCCGGTCCTTCCGTCGGTTTAACTCCTAATGCGAAAATCGCTGGGAAAATCGCTAATCCCGCAAGTACTGTAACGAAAACAGTTAAACTTACAATAGATGTTGCTGATTTCGCTAAATGTTCTTCTTTCTTTAAATACGAACTATACGTTACCATTACCGAGGCACCTACTGTTAGTGAGAAGAAAGATTGTCCCATCGCATATAAAATCGTATCTGCTGTAAGCTTTGAAAAGTCAGGTTTTAAGAAGAACTCTACTCCAGCAAAAGCACCATCAAGTGTCAACGCACGAATAATAATCGCGATAAATAAAATAAATAATAATGGCATCATATACTTACTTGCCTTTTCTATACCTTTCTCTACACCTTTACTTACGACAAAAATAGTACAAAGCATAAAGATAAATTGCGCTCCAATCGCACTTACTGGATTTGAAATCGCCTCACCAAACACACTCGCATAATCGACAACACCATTCCAGAAACTACCTGTAACACTGTAGTATAAATACAGTAAAATCCATCCACCTACAACACTATAGAAAGAGAGTACACTAAAACATGTTACAACTCCCATACGACCAATCCAAGGATATACTTTACTATTTGGCACTAATACTTTATACGCTGTAACTGCCTCTTTTTGTGTACTACGACCAATAACAAATTCTGCTAGTAATAGCGGCATCCCAATAAATAAAGTTAATAGTAAGAAGACTAGGAAGAATGCGCCTCCCCCGCCATTACCTGCAACATATGGAAATTTCCATATCGCACCAAGACCTACTGCTGCTCCGGCTGCTGCGAGTACAAAGCCTATTTTCGACGTCCATTGCTGTGTTTCTTTCATCATAAATTCCCCTTTTCTGAATATTTAAACTTTTAACAATTATACACTTTCATTTCATACTCGCACACCTCCTTTAGAAAATAAAAAAGTCCCCTACACGCAAATATGCATGTAGAGGACGATATATGTAATGTAAATACCGTGGTACCACCTCAATTGGACTGATAAATCCCACTTGTTCAAGTACAGGAATCATTCCGATACTCTATCCTTTTAACGGCGGAACCCGGGTTGCCTACTACAATGTTCAACATACCTCTCGCAAGCCCATTCTGTATATTTTATCGTACCGGGCTCACACCTTACCCCAGCTCTCTGAACGCATCAAATATACGTACTCTTCTTGCTCATCGATTTCATCTATTGAAGTTACTTGTGATTATAAATTATATTTTTATACTTGTAAAGCGCTATTTACTTTTTATCTCTTTAGAACTCTCTCCTCTAATTCTTGTAAAAACTGTTCTCTTTTTCTCTCATTTTGCACATATGCTGATTTCAATACTTCTTGTAGTAATATATGCCGTTCTTTCTTTTCTAACTGTAAGTCTTTTAACTTCACCCTTACTTCATATAAAAAATCTAAATATATTTCGTATGTTTCATCGTATTTATTCGCGATATCATCTCGAATTTTTTTTGCGAGTTTTGGACTTGCTCCTCCGGTAGAAACCGCTATATTAAGTAACCCACGATGAATCGCTGCCGGAAAGTGAACATTGCCACTTTCCGGGTTCGTAATAACATTTACCAATTGATTCTTTGCAGCATCTTCAGCAACTTGTTCATTTAATATAGAATCACTACTCGCCGCAACAACTAAAAAAGCATCTTTAATATCACTTTTTTCATACTCTCTTTGATACCAACGAATTTTCTTCTCCTCCACAAGTTTCACTAAATTTACATCTAATTCTGGACTTACTACTACTATATCCGCACCTTGTTTGAGTAAAGGAATTATTTTAAATCCGGCAACTTTTCCTCCACCAATGACAACAACCCGTTTCTTATTAACTTGCACTGTAAGTGGATACATATGAATCTCCCTTCAATAACTCCTTCGTTTTCTGAATTAACATATCTTGAACCACTTCATTTTTTCCTAAATACGGACTTATTTTTATCTCATCCAACTCATATTGACGCACTTCTTTCTCAATATGTTTCATAAGTAAGCCTGTAAATAACAAATAAGGTAATACAATAATACACCCTTCTTTTCGCTCTACAACTTCCTTTAATTTCTCCTCAAATTTCGGCTCCGCAGCTGCTAAAAAACAAACTTCTACTTTAGCAATTTTTTCTTCTGCTTGAAATAAAGTAGCGATCCGATTTATATCTTGTAAAGTTTCAGGATCGCTACTACCCCTTGCAACGAGTAAAAGTGTTACTTCATCTTTATATTCTTCAATACCACTTCCGTTATATACCGACTTTATAAGCGTCTCTGATACACCAAACGGATTACCATACGTCACTTTAATATTAGGGTATTGATTATTTAACTTTTGTAATTCAAAAGGAATATCATTCTTCACATGGCCTGCTGCTAATAAGAAAACAGGAATAGCAATAATCTCTGTCGCACCACGCTTCGCACATGTACGAAATCCTTCTTCAATAGAAGGATTCGCCAGCTCTAAAAAACAAACTTCTTGAATAGCCGCTTCTATACGGCTCATACATGTCGTAATAAATTGAATTGCCTCTTCTTTCGCTGCCCTCAAACGACTTCCATGACATATATATAAGATGGCTTTCATTTTATAACACTCCGCTTACTTGATAAGTCTGTTCCGTTTGTTTTTCAAACCAATGAATTTTCTCTCTAAAACGGACAACTTCTCCAATTACAATCATACTCGGATTTTGAATTTGTTCTTTTCTCGCAACATCTACAATTGTCCCTAACGTCCCGACAACTGTACGCTGCATAGACGTCGTTCCCCGTTCAATAATAGCAGCAGGTGTACCTTTATCTTTTCCATGCTTCATAAGTTGTTCGCATATGTAGGGCAAATTACTAACTCCCATATATACTGCCAAAGTCTCTACACCTTTCGCTAAATTTTCCCACTTCACTTCCTCTTCAGCACCTTCTTTTCTATGCCCTGTCACAACCGCAAAACTCGCACTTGCATCACGATGCGTCACCGGAATACCAGCATAAGCAGGTGCAGCTATTCCAGCTGAAATTCCAGGAACGATTTCAAATGGTACACCCTGCTTTGCTAACGCTTCAGCTTCTTCCCCCCCTCTACCAAATACAAATGGATCACCGCCCTTTAACCTCGTTACAACTTTTCCTTTTTTCGCATATTTAATAAGAAATGTGTTAATTGTCTCTTGCTTCATCGTGTGATAATTCGGGAGTTTCCCGCAATAAATTAAATCCGCTTCAGGCTTTGCATATGAAAGCAATTCTTTATTCACGAGACGGTCATATAAAATAACATCTGCCTTCTCAATACATTTCAATCCTTTAACAGTAATTAAATCCGGATCGCCAGGACCCGCTCCAACTATATACACCTTCCCCATCATCTCTCCTCATTTCTACTATTAAAATGAAACTTCCATCCTTATGCATGAATGGAAGTTAGTATACGTTCGTATTTCAATGTTATTTACTCATGAACAACAAATGCCGCACCTTTTCGAATCTTCTTTTTTTCAAATAAGGAGATTTCCTTTACTTCTGGCAACGGTAAAAAATGCTTTTCAAGCTCAATCTCCGCAAGCTTAAATGCCTGCTCTTCACTTTGAGCAACAACAACAATCGGAACGATATTATTCGCTAACACAGCTTCAAATCGATATAATTCCATATTGCCCCTCCTAAGACGCTATTACTTCTTCTAACACGTTATTTAAAGCTATTTGCAATGTATCTACACCGATACGTCCGACAAAATCATAAAATGTTTCGGCAGGTAACTTATTCTCTTTAAAATAACTTATAAATGATGCGAGTACATCCGGTAAATCCTCGCCATCTATTTTCCCTTTTAACTTTTGATTATAGGCACCGCCATCTAACAACGTTCCACCTACATATATTTCAAATGCTTCAACAATCCCTTTTTCCTTCGTTTTCATTTTTATCCCTTGTAATCCGATGTCAGCAATTTGACGTTGACCACATGAATTTGGGCATCCTACCATATGAATTCGAACTGGAACATCAAGTGCAATTTCTGTATCTAAGTATTCTGCAATTTTCCGTAATCTTTCTTTCGTTTCTACTAGAGCAAGATTGCAATATTCAATACCAGTACATGAAACCGCATGACCAATAAATGATTTCGGACTTGCAGATATCGCTTCAAACAACGGTTCACTTAATAAACCCGTTACATTTTCTGGTGGAACATTCGGAATGATGAAATTTTGTGAGTTACACGTACGAATTTGTCCATTTCCATACTGCTTTGCAATTCTTGCAATCTCAAACATTTCTTTTGCATGTAAACGACCTACCGGCACATTAAAACCGACATATTTTAATCCATCTTGTTTTTGATCTTGAACACCATAAAAATAGCCTGCATTCCATCCTTTAAGTGCACTTTCTCCTTTACTTTGCAATGGTCCTGTATACTCTATTAGTTTCTCTTTAAATTTCTCTGCTCCCCAGTCTGCAACAAGAAATTTCAAACGAGCTAAATGACGTTTCTCGCGATATCCAAAATCACGGAATATAGTAGCAATCCCAATTGCTACCGCCTTCACTTCTTCTGGTAAAACGAACACATCTAATTCATCAGCTAAATATGGACGGGCTGATAATCCACCGCCTACTTTTATATGAAAACCAACTTTTTTCTCACCATCTATTTCTTTCGTAGCAGGTGTAAATGCAACACAGTTAATCTCTGCGTTTGCCGAGTTATAAACGTTAGAACTAATAGACATTTTAAATTTACGTGGTAAGTTAGAAAACTCTTCATTATGTTGGAAATAGTCATATACCTCCTTCACAATATGCGTTGTATCAAACAGTTCATTCGCATCAATTCCTGCAAGTGGATTACCTGTAATATTACGTGTTATATCACCACACGCCCCTGCTGAAGATAACCCAACTCTTGCTAATCTTTTAAAAATATCTGGCATTTGCTGAATTTCTAACCAGTGAAACTGAATCGCCTGTCTTGTCGTAATATCTATTACATCACGTCCATAATCCTCAGCGATAGAAGCAAGCACTTCCGCCTGCGCATTTGTAATAATCCCTGAAGGAATATTTACACGCATCATAAAATAGCCAGCTTCTTTCGGTCTTTGCAAATACAATCCTGCCCATTTAAATGCGTCCCACTCTTCTTTCGGAATAGATTCGAATCCATTTTCCGCATAGTAAGGAATATCATTAAAAATTTCCAAACCATCTTTTGCTAATTTATTTTTCTCAGTCTGATTTAATTTTTCATTATTAGCCCATACTTTTTCATAACTCATTTTTAAATCCCCCTATATAAAGTGAAACTTTAATCAACCCTCACCAATCGGGCATTTACAGCCTGCTCCAGCCGAATTTTGAGGTGGGCGTTTTACTTCCCAGCAAACAACGGGACAAAACTACGCTCTTGTAAGTACTTCACGATTTGTTCTGCACATTCTTCAATAGAATACTTGTGCGTTTCTACAATTAATTCCGCTCGATCTGGTTCCTCATACGGTGAATCAATACCTGTAAAATCTTTAATATCACCTTGTCTCGCTTTTTTGTATAACCCTTTTGGATCACGTTTTTCACACTCTTCAATTGGACATTTTACAAACACTTCTATAAACTCATCTGCCGCTAATAGATCCCTAACTTGTTTTCGATCTACTCGAAATGGTGAAATGAACGCTGTAAGAACAACAGTACCTTGATCTACAAATAGCTTCGCCACTTCGCCAATACGCCTTATATTCTCCATACGATCACTTTCAGAAAAACCTAAGTCTTTATTTAAACCATGGCGAATATTATCCCCATCTAACACATAATTTCCAATATTCTTTTCAAATAGTTTACGAGCAACCGCATTCGCTACTGTAGATTTACCCGAAGCTGATAAACCAGTAAACCAAATTACAAAACTATGATGCCCATTCTTCACTCTTCTCTCATTTTTCGAAACAGAAGCTGTGTGCCAAGTAATATTCGTATCCATCTCGTTCTCTCCCTATTCTGTTACTACTTCTTTTTTCAAACCTTTAATTAACACTTCCACTACTTCTTTACGACTAAATGTACTTGGCGGAATCTCACCATTTCTTAACATTTCTCTTACTTTTGTACCTGATAAAATGACACGGTCCTCTTTTCCATGCGGACACGTTTTCGTTGAAGCCATCGCTTCACATCTCGTACAGTAAAAGCTATGTTCAAAAAATAGCGGCGTAATCCCTAACTCTTCCACTGTAAAGTTCGTAAAGATTTCCTGCGCTTCGTATGTTCCGTAATAGTCTCCTACCCCAGCATGATCACGTCCTACAATAAAGTGGGTACACCCAAAATTCTTTCTTACCAATGCATGAAATATCGCTTCCCTTGGTCCTGCGTAGCGCATCGCTGCAGGAAATACACCTAAAAAGACACGATTTTTCGGATAATAGTTTTGAAGCAACACTTCGTAGCTTTCCATCCTTACATCAGCAGGAATATCATCTGACTTTGTTTCCCCAACGAGCGGATTTAAAAAGAGACCATCTACAATTTCAAGAGCAGATTTTTGAATATACTCATGGGCACGATGTACCGGATTTCTCGTTTGAAATCCAACTACTGTTTTCCAGCCACGTTTTTTAAATTCTTCTCTCGTTTCAATTGGGTCTAAATGATAAGAAGGAAATTGCTTATTTTCCAAGCGTTTTATAAGCGTAATAGCTCCTCCAACATAAACATCTGGTCGTTCATATAATTTTTTCACGCCTGGATGAGCCTCATCCGTCGTTTTATATACAAGTAAAGCTTCTTTTTCTTTATCAGGTGCAAAAATATCTTCTATTTGAATGACACCATATATATTTCTGTCATTAACAAGTTTTACTTCCTCTCCAGCTTTCAGTCCCTCTGCTACTTCTTCTGTTACTGGCAATGTAATCGGTATACTCCATACGCTTCCATCTGCTAAACGAAGCGTTTCTACGACCGAATCATAGTCTTTTTTCCCTAAAAAACCAGTAAGCGGACTATATCCCCCTGTCGCTAGCAGTTCTAAATCACTTAATGCAATGTTGTCTAATTCAATTTCTTTTTCAATTTGTGATACGTCGTATGTCTCATCTACACGGTTTATTAATTCGTTTCTTGTAGTCATTTTCTATATCCCCTCTTAGCTTTATTTCAAGATACATCTTATTGGTAATGAAGACCGCATTCGGTTTTCATTTTCCCGGTCCACCTACCATCTCTTGAATCACCACCGGCACCTACAGGTAACGTACACTTCTCACACCCGATACTTGGATATCCAATATCATGTAATGGGTTGTATGGCAAGTTATGTTTGTATACATATCGCCATACTTCTTTCCACGTCCAATGAATAAGCGGACAAACTTTAATAGATTGAAAACGATGATCTTGATTTATAAACTTTGTATGCTTACGCGTTTCTGATTGTTCCCTTCTTAAGCCCGATATCCACGCTTTTTCCTCTGTAAGTGATTTTTCTAACGGCAAAATCTTCCTAATCTTACAACAGAGATTCGGATTGCTTTCCCATAGTTTCTCACCGTGCAACTTTGCTTGTTCATCGAGTGTAAGTTCCGGCTGTTTTTCTATAATATTTAATGAAGGAAATCGTTCTCTTACTTTTTGAATTAATTCATACGTTTCTTGAAAATGAACATTTGTATCCAAAAATACAACTTTAGCAGATGGATTTACTTGGTTTATAAGATGCAGTAAAACCATGCCTTCCACTCCGAAGCTACACGCGTATACAATTTCATCTTTATATTCTTTATAAGCCCAACTTAATACGGATAGCGCGCCTTTCGTTTCATCTTCCTCTGAAAATGAAACACGATTTTCTTCCCACGTTTCATACGTCAACATGTTTTTTCCCCCTGTAAAAGCAAAAAGACGGTTTTAATCTATTAAAATAGATTAAAACCGCCTCTAGTTTTTCTAGTCAGCGCTTTTCACTTTAAACGTACTTTTTCACTTTTCTCTAATTGAATTACTTTTCCATCTTGCACCACAATTGTAATTGAACCATATTTCATATCAGCAAGCATCGCTTGAATTTTCTCAGATACTTCATCAAAATGTTCCCGTACGCTCACGCGAACTGCCCCCCTTTTTATTCATAAAAAAAATCTTTCCCATTTCGAAAAGACTGTTCGGTAATATATTTTACCTTATCTTTCAAAATGGATTCCATTTTGCTGGATTTAGCACCTTGCTTTCTATAAGCAGGTTGCCGAGCTTCTTCGGGCCAGTTCCCTCCGCTTCTCTTGATAAGCTTTGTATTTGTATTTTATCACAATTCTGATTTTTTTCAATCCTAGTTTTCCGATATATTTTAATTATTTTATTTTATCCCGCTATTTGCGGGCAATACCCCCCACTGATTATAGTTTCACTTTATAAAAAAGGAATTGCCCATTCGAACAACTCCTTTTCCTTATTTAAACAAGCTCTTTAATACGTATGCGATCGTTCCCAATAATATTTTCGTACGTTTCACGTTCCACAACAATTTGCGATGTGCCACCTTTCGCAAAGACGACGGCTGGTCTCCGAATTCGATTATAATTATTCGCCATCGAGTACCCATATGCTCCCGTACAAGAAATTGCTAGTAAATCAGAAGAAGCAACTTTCGGTAGATTAATATCCCAAATTAGCATATCTCCACTCTCACAGCATTTCCCAGCAATTGAAACGAGTTCCTCATTCTCATCATTTCCTCGATTCGCTAACATCGCTTCGTAACGAGCGCTATATAAAGCCGGTCTTAAGTTATCTGTCATTCCACCATCGACGGATACATATTTCCGAATGCCAGGAATTTCTTTCACAGATCCAACTGTATAAATTGTCGTTCCCGCATCACCTACAATACTACGACCTGGTTCAACCCATATTTCTGGCAATGGATATTCACATACTGTAAATTGTTCTCTCACTGCACTTGTTACAGCTCGCACATATGTCTCAAGAGTTAATGGTGTATCTGACTCTGTATAGCGTATTCCAAATCCTCCGCCTACATTTAATACTTTTACTACATAGTTCGTTTGCTCTCTCACCTCTTCTAAAAATTTACGAAGAACTTCAATCGCTCGAACAAAACCAGCCGTTTCAAATATTTGTGATCCGATATGTGAATGAATCCCTAACACATTATAATTTGATTTTTGTAAAGCAAGCCCAATTGCCTGCATCGCTTGACCATTTGAAACGCCAAATCCAAATTTTGAATCCTCTTGGCCTGTCGTAATATATTCATGTGTGTGCGCCTCTACTCCAGGCGTTACACGAATTAATATGTTTACAAATTTCCCATGTTGCATTGCTAAATCGTGTAAAACTTCTAATTCCAAGAAATTATCTACTACAAAACAACCGATATTCGCCTGAAGAGCCATCACTATCTCTTCTTCTGTTTTATTGTTTCCATGAAAATGAATACGTGATGCTGGAAATCCTGCTTGGAGCGCAGTATATAATTCCCCACCCGAAACAACATCTAATGACATGTTCTCTTCACGAGCTACTCGGCACATCTCCATGCACAAGAACGCCTTGCTTGCATATGCTACTTGATAAGAGAAACCACTTTCTTTAAAAGCACGATGAAACGCACGACATTTCCCTCGAATAGACTCTTCATCGTATACATAAAGTGGTGTTCCGTATTGTTTTGCTAGCTGCGTCGTATCGCACCCTCCAATTTCTAAGTGTCCTTGCCCATTGATTCGGCTTGTGCCGTGTAAATACATTTGAATTCCTCCCTTATTTCCTCTAAAACTCATAACCCCAATCTTCTATTCATTGCAGCACGCTTTTAGATAGACAAAAAACGCGCGGAACAATGTTCACACGCGTTTCTTATTAGGAAAAATATATATTGAAAAAATAAACAAGTTGTTATCTTCTCAAAATAAGAAACCGCATCAACATCTCCAAATAGCTCTCCATAAAATAAATCTTATGACAGTACTACATTTATTCAATGCAGTCCCAATATATGAATAAGGTGGTTATTCTTATATTTCGGCAATAGTCCCTTTCAACCCATGGTCACAGATTCCACTAAATCTCCCATAGCTTACTCTTTCCTATCGCGGCCTCTACCTTTGAGAGTAGATGAGGTAAGTCTATTTAATTTTCAAACATCTAATTGTTGCTATTAACAATACCAAAGGACCATTTTATTTGTCAAACAATTTTTTATATTGTTTTTTTACAGTTTAATTTCGTATCATTTGGTAAGCGCTTTACTATTATCTTCGTTACTTCCCATTCGCCTTCTTCATTATTAAACGTAATAGTTACTTTTTCAAATGGTGGAACAATTTTCCCACCAATCTGTTCGTACTTCGTCACTTCAATAACCGTTTGAAATAAATATGTACCACTATACACTTTTTTTAAACTAATAATTTTAGGACATTGATAAGGTTTCAAACTCCCATATTGTTTTTCAATTGCTTTATTTATTTTCGGAAATAAAACAGAATAAAGTGCATCTTCCATAAGAGGTGCATCATACTGAGCTACTGATACACTCGGTGAAGCAAAGAGTATAAAAATACTGCACATTATAAGATAAAATAATTTTCGCATTATAACCTCCGCACCATTACGCGATACTTTCTATGTTTAATGAATTACAATAATCGCGCATAGAAATTCTATTTTATTGTCTCCTACTTCTCTTTTTCTACTCAATTGTTACAAAAAAAGCCCACAACCCTCTTTAATTTTCGTATAATGATACTCATAGTATAATAATCATAATAACAAAAGACTGTTCGTATATATAAAGTGAGGCGCTAATCAAACCGGCTCGCAAGAACTGTCATGCTTTCTAGGAGAGGAGTATATTATGCTACAACATCTGTTTCCAAAATTACGATTTGCACTCGTTGCAGTCGTTTTATTATGGATTAAAACATATATTGTGTACAAGCTAGCGTTTGATATTAAAATTGATAACTTCTTTGAAGAATTTATGCTGTTTATTAATCCACTAGCTGCGTTACTTTTATTTTTCGGTTTAGCTTTATTTGCATCTAAGCATCGAAATCGAATTATAATTGGAATTAGTTTTATACTGTCATTTATTTTATTTGGAAATGCAATGTTTTATGGGTTTTATAACGATTTCGTTACCTTCCCGGTTTTATTCCAAACAAATAATATGGCTGATTTAGGGACGAGCATAAAAGAGCTCTTTACGTACAAAACATTACTTTTATTTGCAGATGCAATTATTTTAATGTTTATTTCACGTGAATTCCCATCATTTGGTGATAAAACACCACTTTCACGATCTGAGAAGAGAACTTTCTTTAGCGGTGTAACTGCGTTATTAGCACTACAAATTGTTGTTTCAGTTATTTATAAGCCACAAATGTTCTCACGCTCATTTGACCGTCAAACTGTCGTGAAAAATTTAGGGTTATACACATATCATCTATTTGATATTACGCTTCAATCTAAGTCTTCGGCTGAACGTGTATTCGCAAGTGGCGACGGATTCTCTGAAATTAAAAACTATACAGATGCAAAAGATAAGCAAGTTGATAAAAACTTATTTGGAGCTGCAAAAGGTAAAAATGTAATTTTAATTTCAATGGAATCTACACAAAGTTTTGTTATTAATAAAAAAATAAATGGAAAAGAAATTACTCCATTTTTAAATGAATTTATTAAAGATAGTTTTTATTTCGATAACTTCTATCATCAAACGGGACAAGGTAAAACTTCTGATGCTGAATTTATCGTTGAAAATTCACTTTATCCGTTAGACCGTGGTTCTGTATTCTTTACTCATGCAACAAATGAGTATACTGCCACACCAGAACAATTAAAGAAATACGGATATTCTTCTGCTGTCTTCCATTCAAACGATAAAACGTTTTGGAATCGTGACGTAATGTATCCTGCGCTTGGTTATGACCGTTACTTTAATTTAAATGATTACGTAGGTACGGAACAAATGTCTGTTGGTTGGGGATTAAAAGATAAAGAGTTCTTTGAACAATCTATTCCAAAGTTAAAATCTTTACCGCAACCGTTCTATACAAAATTTATCACTTTAACAAACCATTTTCCATTTCTTCTAAATCCAGAAGATCAATATGTTGATGAGTTTAATTCGGACAGTGGTGTTTTAAACCGCTACTTTCCAACTGTTCGTTACACGGATGAAGCTCTTAAATTATTTATTAAACAGTTAAAAGATGAAGGACTGTATGATAATTCAGTTATTGTCATTTATGGTGATCATTACGGTATTTCTGAAAACCATAACGCAGCTATGGCCCAGTTCCTTGGGAAAGACGCTATTACACCGTTTGATTCTATGCAATTACAACGCGTCCCTCTCATTATTCATGTGCCAGGTCAAGAAGGAAAAACGATTTCTAAAGTATCCGGTCAACTTGATATTAAACCAACGCTCCTTCATTTACTTGGGATTAAAACAAATCAATCCGTTGAATTTGGAACGGACTTATTTATTAAAGAAAAAGATCCACTTATGGTAATGCGTGATGGTAGTTTTGTTTCGGAAGATTATGTTTATACAAAAAACATGTGCTATAAACGAAATACAGGTGAAGAAGCTGCTATATCACTATGTCAGCCGTATATTGAAAAAGCAAAAACAGAATTAAAATTATCCGATAAACTCATTTATGGAGATTTATTACGTTTCGATCCTAACAATCGATATAAAACCGGAACAATGACAACAAAATTTGAATAGTGCAAGAAGCAACTTTATAAAAGTTGCTTCTTTTTCTACTTATTTTCCAAATCATTCTCCCATGAAATCTTTCACAAATTGGTAATTTCTTTCGTATGAGGAAGAAATTTATGGTATGATAAAATAAGTAAACTTTCATACACTAATTAAGAATTTATTACAGAAAGCAAGGGATCAGATTTTGTATAGAGCAGCTATTCCAAACTTATTTACGCTCGGAAATTTATATAGCGGATTTTTATCAATCGGCTATGCATCTTTAGGATATTATAAATCAGCTGCTATTTTAGTACTTATCGGGATGATGTTAGATAGTCTTGATGGTCGTGTTGCTCGTTTATTACGCGTTGATTCACAAATGGGAAAAGAGCTTGATTCACTCGCAGATGTCGTAACATTTGGTGCAGCACCAGCTGTTTTAATGTATTACACATCTTTCTCAAACTACGGAATCATCGGATTATACATAGCGGGATTATTCCCTCTTTTCGGAGCATATCGTTTAGCACGATTTAATGTAACACCATCTTCTACTTCAATGAAATATTTCACTGGAGTACCGATTACAGCAGCGGGAGGGCTTGTTGCTTTCTTAACATTATTTTCACATACCATTCCCAAAATCGTTCTTATTACAGTCTTTGTAACGTTCGCATTTTTAATGGTGAGTCGTATTCGTATCCCAAGTTTAAAAGATGTACCAATTCCAAGATATAGCATCATTATTACATTATTTTTAGTTGGAATCATTATCACAATGTATCAAACAGGGATCGGTAATTTTTCTGTTTTCTTATTCATTGCTATTCCACTATATATTTTGTATATGCTATCTCAATTTATTAGACAAAGACCGTCTAAAAAAGCGAATAAAGAAAAATAAGAAAAACAAAAACCTTCCGTATTCGGAAGGTTTCTTTTTATCCCGCTATTTGCGGACAACCTGATTAATCGGGAGGCCTTACAAATGAAAGTCTCACTTTATTTTGTAACTAATACTTTTGGATTTACAGGTGTTACAGGGTCTTCACCGTTTAATACAGCTAAAATATTTCTTACTGCCATTTCAGCCATCGCATCACGAGTTTCGAATGTTGCATTCCCTACGTGAGGAGCAAGCACCACATTCTTTAATCCTTTTAGTTCTTCCGTAATTTTCGGTTCAAATTCAAATACGTCAAGAGCTGCTCCTTCAATTTCTTTCGTTTTTAATGCATAAGCAAGTGCTAATTCATTCATAATTGGTCCACGCGAAGCATTTATAATATATGCTGTCTTCTTCATCATTTTAAACTGTTCTTCATCGATCATATGATGTAATTTTGGATTATAGGCACAGTTAATTGTAATAAAATCTGCCGTTTGTAACAGCTCTTCTAATGTTACATATGTCGCTTCTAGTTCAACTTCAGCTTCAAGCTTACGATTTGGTCCTGTATATAAAACGTTCATTCCAAATGCTTTCGCACGCTTTGCAACTGCCTTCCCGATTTCGCCAAGACCGATAACTCCAATTGTCTTACCGTGTACTTCGCGGCCCAAGAAAAATAATGGCGCCCATCCGTTAAATCCAGTTGTACGACATAACGTATCTCCTTCAGGGATTCTACGTGCTGCTGCTAAAAGAAGTGCAAATGTTAATTCTGCTGTCGCTTCAGTTGATACTTTCGGTGTATTCGTTACCGTAATCCCTTTTTCTCCTGCATGCAAGTAATCAATATTATCGTAGCCAGCACCATAGTTTGCAACAATCTTTAAATTAGGTGCCGCATCTATAACTTCTTTCGTCACCTTTGTAGAAAGTAAGCTTAACAATGCATCTTTATCTTTTACACGCTCTGTTAATTCATCTAAAGAAATTAACTCTTCTTTATCATACATTTCTACATCATGATCTTTTAATAGTTCTAATCCGATTTCTGGAATTTTCCCTGCTACTAATATTTTTGCCACTACTAACACCTCTTCTATAGAAAATAAGATATCTCTTATATTTCATTGTAAGAAATCCACTTATAAAAACCAAGGAATTTGATTATAGTTTTGAAAATCGACACTTTCCCATGAAAAAAGAGGAGATGCAACTCCCCCCTCTTCTTACGCTTTTTCCTGCGATTCTTTTCCGAGCTTTACATCAATTGTTCCTTCTGCAACTGTATCGCTAATTTGCTCCTCAATAACTGATTGAGATGCAGCATTCGTTTCAGAAGTATAAGCTTGTTGCTGTGCACCTTGTACATTTTGTTTATTTTGTTGTTTCGCCATTTCTTACCCTCCTTTTTTTCTTTCTTATTTTGAACAAAAAGGAAGGTTTTCATCAAAAAATCGTGGGTCATTTTATAATTGTTACTTCTTCTTCAAGTAGTTTCATTACTCTTGCTCGTTTCGTAAATGTTGCGATATGAGTAATACCATGATTTCGTAATGTTTGCACATTTTCTTTTACGTATTTCCCTAAATCTTTCGGATAATGAGCATCTGAAGAAATAGTAATGGGAACATCATGTTTAGCTAACACTTGTAAATACAGTGGACTCGGGCACATTTCCCGTACAGGATAACGATAGTACAATCCCGCATTTATTTCTGTTGCGGTATTGGTTTCTACTAATGCACGGGCTATTTTCTTATAATAAGAAAGCTGTTCATTCTCATCCAACCTGTAATTAAATACTTTTATGTTATCAAGGTGGGCTATAATATCAAATAATTCGGAACGAACTGCACTCTCAACTGTTTTGAAAAACGTATCATATAGTATATGTAAATCATGCTCTTCAAAATATTCTTTCGTATCTGGATTATCAAACCCCCAGCCGTTTAAAAAATGAACAGACCCAATTACATAATCAAAGTCTCCTAGTGCTAACAATTCTTTTAGCTCTTCTTCACAGCCAATAAAATAATCCGCTTCAATTCCAAGTTTAAGTGTAACGCCTCTTTTACTCCATCGTTCTTTCGCCTCTTCAATCGACTTTGTAAAATCGTATAGTGAAACTACTCTTACTTGGTCTAACCATTCCTTCTGTAAACGCCCAAGCTTCGAATCACTAATATTCACATATTTTTCATAATATACTTTCGACTCATGAAAGCGGTATAAATGATCCACAATCCCAACTTCTTTTATACCTTTTCGCAATGCCTCTTCTAAATATAAATCAATCCATTTCGCTGTAAATGGTCCTTCCTTCACACGTCTTTGCAGGCGTTCTTGCGTCTTCATAAGCCATTCGATAGAATGTCTTTCTTCTTGAAGCGGCTCATAATATTGTAGCGTTTCATTTATTTTTGCAAGCCAACCTATTGAATAAGGCCCTTCTTCTAAATGAAGATGATAATCCACTTTCATACATATTCCCCCTTATAACGTATCTATTTCTTTTCGTTCCCCTACTCTCGAAAGCTTTCCATTTCTTTCTTTCACTTCTTCCATAACCTCTTCTAGTGAAATGTTTTTTTCGGCTAATAGAACAAAACAGTGATAAAACACATCAACCATTTCTTTTACTAGTTCTTTTTTATCATTATTTTTAGAAGCAATGATCACTTCAGAGCACTCTTCCCCAATTTTCTTTAAAATTTTATCTTCTCCTTTTGAAAATAAATAATTTGTATATGATTCTGGCACTGGATTTTCCTTTCGGTCTTCAATTGTTTCAAATAATAATTTAAGGACATCTTCCATCTTCATCCCCCTATATAACTTTATAATGAAAACATGTTTTCTCTCCCGTATGACAAGCAGGTCCTACTTGCTTTACAACAACTACAATTGAATCTTGATCACAATCTAAATAAAGGGATTGAACATACTGCATATTGCCCGATGTTTCTCCTTTATTCCATAACGATTGTCTTGAGCGAGAATAAAACCACGTCCTTTTTGTTTCTAACGTCTTTTCATACGCTTCTTCATTCATGTAAGCGAGCATTAAAACTTCTTTCGTATCTTCCTCTATCACCACTGCTGGTAATAACCCTTTTGAGAAGTTAGGCTTCATAGTCGCACCTCAACGTTTGCTTCTCTTAATTTTCTCTTTACATCCTGCACAGTCTCTTCACCATAATGAAAGATTGATGCTGCTAGCGCTGCGTCGACTGTTGTCTTTTTAAATACCTCTATAATGTGATCCGCATGACCACATCCTCCTGATGCAATTGCCGGGACGGAAACGCTACTTGAAATTGCTTCTGTTAACTGAAGATCGTATCCATCCTTCGTTCCATCTGCATCCATACTCGTTAGCAAAATTTCTCCTGCCCCTAATTGTACGGCGTGCTTCGCCCATTCGATTGCATCCATTCCTGTATCAACCCTCCCGCCATTTACGTATACATTCCATTTACCTTCTGCTACTTTTCTAGCATCGATTGCTACGACAATACATTGCGAGCCAAAATGTTCTGCACCTTCCTGAATTAGTTTTGGATTCCGTACTGCTGCTGAATTAATTGAAATTTTATCCGCACCGGCTCGTAGCAGATTGTATATATCTTGAACATTAGAAATCCCCCCGCCTACTGTAAGAGGAATAAATATTTTTGAGGCAGTTTTTTCTACAACATCTATCATCGTTTTTCGCCCTTCATGTGTCGCAGTAATATCTAAAAATACAATTTCATCTGCTCCCGCATCATTATATAAAGCCGCTATTTCAACAGGATCACCGACATCTTGTAATCCTATAAAATTTACACCCTTTACGACTCGCCCTTCTTTCACATCTAGACATGGAATAATTCGTTTCGCTAACATAGCTTTGTTACCTCTAGCACTTCTTCTAAATCAATTGTATTCTCGTAAAGAGCCTTACCAATGATAACACCATGTATATTCATATCATTTAACCTTTTCACATCTTGAATAGACGCCACTCCTCCAGAGGCAATGAGACGAATACCCACACTTTTTTGCAGTAACCCTAATTGCTCAAAATTTGGTCCTGCAAGTGTCCCATCTCTCGAGATGTCTGTAAATACAATCGTTTGAACACCTACACTCTCCATTTGCTTCGCTAAATGAATATAAGAAATTTCAGACACATCAAGCCAACCTCTAGTTGCTACGAAACCATTTTTCGCATCAATTCCAACAATTATTTTCTCTTTATATAGCCGAACTGCTTCCTCTAAAAATGACTTATCATAAAGAGCAGCTGTTCCTAAAATGACTTTTTCTACACCTACTAACAATAACTTCTCCACTGCTACAAGCGATCGAATCCCTCCTCCAACTTGCACAGGAATACGTACCGCCCTGCATATTCTTTCAATGATAAACAAATTTAAAGACTCTCCAGCAATTGCACCGTCTAAATCAACAATGTGTAATATTTTCGCTCCAAGCTTTTCAAATATGATCGCTTGCGCAACCGGATCTTCATTCATAACCGTTTCTTTACTAAACTCTCCTTGATAAAGTCTGACACATCGCCCTTCTTTTAAATCGATAGCTGGGAAAATTTCCATGCTTCTACCACCCCTTTAAAATTCTTTAAAATTTGTATTCCGACTTCCCCACTTTTTTCAGGGTGAAACTGCGCTCCAAATACATTTCCTTTCGCTACAAAACCAGGTACTTGCACCCCATACTCGCTTGCCCCATACACAATCCCCTTTGGACAAGCTGCATAATAAGAGTGGACATAATATACGAAAGAACCGTCTTCTATTCCATTCCAAAGTGGTATTTCTCCTTCTTTCTTCAATTCATTCCATCCCATATGTGGAATTTTATAAGGCACTTTTAATTTCCGAATAACACCTGGCAATAAACTTAATCCGCTACAGTCTTTTAATTCCTCACTTTTTTCAAATAAAAGTTGCATACCTAAACATATACCAAGGAACGGTTTCCCTAAATTCCCAATCTCTTTTAGCACAAATACTAATTTTTTTTCTTCTAGAACGTCCATCGCTTTCGGAAATGCCCCTACTCCTGGTAAAATAACGCCATCACTTCTCAATATTTCCTCTCTATCATCCGTTACGATATACTCTGCTCCAATATATTTTAATGCCTGTTCCACACTACGAATATTTCCCATCCCATAATCTACAATAGCAATCAATTACAACATCCCCTTCGTTGAATTTACACCAGTAATGTTGTCATTTTTTTCGACTGCCTCTCTAAGCGCTCGACCAAATGCCTTAAATAAAGCTTCAATTTTGTGATGTGTATTACTTCCGTATAAAATACGAGCGTGTAACGTAATATTTGCTGCATGAGCAACTGCTCTAAAAAACTCTTCCGTTAATTCTGTGTCAAAATCGCCTAATTTCGGATTTGTTAACTCGCCTTGAAACACAATATAGGAACGTCCACTTATATCAATTGCGACAAAACCTAAAGATTCATCCATCGGTACATATGCGGAACCGTACCTATTAATACTCTCTTTATTTTGCAATGCTTCTTTCAAGCAATTTCCGAGTACAATTCCAACATCTTCAACCGTGTGATGTGCATCGACAAACACGTCACCTTCAGCTTCAATTTGTAAACCAAATCGTCCATGCCTTGCAAATAAAGTTAGCATATGATCAAAAAAACCTACTCCTGTTTGAATAGAAACATTCGCACTTTCATCAAGCTGCAAACTTAATTTAATTTTTGTTTCTGTCGTTTCACGTACTTGACTCGACTGTCGCATTATTCTTCCTCCTCAAATCTCATTTGGACTGCTCTTGCGTGTGCATATAAACCTTCTTTATTTGCCAGTTCTACAATATGATGTTGTACATTTTTTAACGCTTCCTCTGTATAAGAAAGAAAGCTTGATTTTTTTACGAAATCATCGACTGATAACGGGGAGAAGAATCTTGCTGTTCCACTTGTCGGTAAAACGTGATTCGGTCCTGCCAAATAATCGCCGAGCGGCTCTGGTGCATATGGCCCAAGGAAAATAGAGCCTGCATGTTTCACATAAGCTAGAGCATTCATTGGCTCTTTTATATGTAACTCTAAATGTTCTGGAGCAATTTCATTTGATAACTTTAGTGCCTCATCTAAAGAAGAAACGATAAAAATGGCTCCATTTCTTTTGATTGATTCACGAGCGATTTCACTTCTTGGTAATGTTTCTAACTGTCTTTCTATCTCTCTTCCTACTTCTTTAGCTAGTTCTATATTCGTTGTAATACAAATCGCTGTTGCCCTCTCGTCATGTTCTGCTTGCGATAATAAATCAGCAGCGATATATTTGGCATTGCCTGTTTCATCAGCGATAACTACAATTTCTGATGGCCCAGCAATCATATCGATATTTACTATTCCGTATACTTCTCGCTTCGCTAAAGCGACGTACAAATTTCCCGGTCCAACTATTTTATCCACTTTCGGAATCGATTCCGTCCCATACGCTAAAGCAGCGATTGCCTGGGCACCACCAGCCATATAAACTTCATCTACACCTGCAAGACCTGCGGCAGTTAATATATGCGGATCAATTCCTCCTTGCCTTGGCGGTGTTACCATTACAATTTTTTTCACACCTGCCAGTTTGGCTGGCAATACATTCATTAATACTGAAGAGGGATACGATGCCTTCCCGCCTGGCACATATACACCTACATTTTCTAACGGTCTAATGAGCTGCCCTCTAATTATCCCATCACTTTCGCAATCAAACATAGATTGCCTCTTTTGCTTTTCATGATATGAGATAATGTTTTTCTTCGCCTCTTGTAGCGCCTCTAAAAAAGAAAGTTCTACAAACGCACTTGCTTGTTTTATTTCTTCTTCACTTACACGAAAATTTTTAACATCCGCACCATCAAGCTTTTTTGTATAGAAAGATAAAGCCTCATCTTTACTTTCTCTTACGTTTTGAACGATTTCCCTTACACTTCTTTGAACAGTTTCTTCTATTATATTAGCGTTTTCTCGCAACACTTTTATTTTTGATAATGCCTCCTTGAAGTCTTCATAAATGATCTCCATTGTAAGCCCTCCTATTTCCCTGATAAAATTTCTTGCTCCATCATATTTATAATACTGAATATTTCGTCTTTTTTAGTTTTTAAAGCTGCCTTATTTACAATCATTCGAGCGGATATAGAATACATTTCCTCAAATACAATGAGCCCATTCTCTTGTAGTGTTTTTCCTGTTTCAACAATATCAACAATCGCATCTACTAATCCAAGAAGCGGAGCAATTTCTACAGAACCTTCTATTTTTATGATTTCTACATCTTCTCCCTTTTCGTGAAAATAATTGGAAGTGATGTGTGGATATTTCGTAGCAATTCGTTTCTTTCGGTAACTCTTCGGATTATACGTAGGAATAGAAGCGACACAAAATTTACACATACCCACTCCTAAATCCAACATTTCATATATATCTTTCTCGTTTTCCATTAAAATATCTTTTCCAACGATCCCAATATCAGCTACTCCATGTTCTACATAAGTAGCAACATCAACCGCTTTTACTAAAATAAATGAAATATTTGTATTTTTACTTTGAAAGACAAGCTTTCTCCCTTTATCTTTAAGCTCTGAACAATCAATTCCAATTTTCTCAAACAGCGGAATAACATGTTTCTCTAATCTTCCTTTCGTTAACGCAATTTGAATGTTACGCATGAAGTCTCCCCTTCTTTCTGAACGACCCATTTCTCTTTCCATACATATTCCACCAATGATTCATTCCTTGCCTCAACGACCGTTACTATTTTATTGTTTCTTGCAAATTGAAATGTGTCGTTTAAATTAGAGAATAAAGATAACTGGGCATTCTTCCCGTCCTTTCGAAGTAAGTTTCTTAACCTTTCAGCTTCCTCTAATCTATTCAATTCATAATGTATCATCATATCTATTGGCTCTCGTTCATAAGATTCTTGTTGCTCTTGAAGTGCCTTGACTATTTGATTTACTTGCACCGCGAGGCCAACCGCTGACACCATCTCTCCAAAATTCCCAATTAACTCATCGTATCTTCCACCACTAACAATCTCTTCTCCAATTTCATATATATACCCTTTGAAAATAATACCCGTATAATAGTCCAAATGTTGAATCATGCCTAAATCAATGGATATGTAAGGTCCATAGCCTAGCCTTTCAACCGCTTCATATATTTCTTTCACTCTTGCAATGGCCATTTTCATTTCATTACTTGAGGCGAGTTTTTCTGCTTCCTCAATAACCTCTAAATTCCCAAATAACCTTGGTAATTTCTCAAGTAATTTTACTGTTTCATCGCACCGATCTAATTTCTTTTCTCCGATAAAATTTGAGAGAGCAGCATAATTTTTGCTTTCTATATACGTTCTAAGTACTCTCTCTTCTTCATCATGAATAGAGAGCTTTTTTACAATACATTTATATAACTCTACCTGCCCAATTTCGATTGTAAAAGATTGTACCTTCAACCTTTGTAGTGCTTGCATTACACTTATCACACATTCAATTTCAGCTCTTATATTATCAATCCCGATAATTTCAATACCACTTTGTACAATTTCATTATATTTTCCAG
This sequence comes from Bacillus sp. EKM202B, assembly GCF_011066025.1. NCBI lineage: Bacteria > Bacillati > Bacillota > Bacilli > Caryophanales > Bacillaceae > Bacillus > Bacillus sp. EKM202B. The sequence goes on from NZ_JAAMNK010000002.1 coordinate 113,150, forward strand.
ACAGAGACTCATTCGCCCGAAATACATTTCCACTATATGTCACCTTAAGAGGCGTATCCCACCTTTGCGTTCCAATTACTCTCGCTAAAGGAATCGTCATATCTGGTCGTAACACGATAATCCGTCCCTTTTCATCAAAAAATTTATACATCTTCTCTTCATCTATCGGCCGATTTTGAAAAGCAAAAACATCATAAAATTCAATTGTAGGTGTCCTTATTTCCTCATAGCCTCTCTCTAAAAATGTATGTCTTAATTTTTGTTCCACCTCTTCAATTAACGTACATTCTTCAAATAAGTAATCTCTCGTTCCATTCGGATTTGCCCGCTTCCACTTTGTCATCTGAATTCACACGCCCTTCCCTTTCTAATGTATGCCCACTCCATTCACCCAAACCGAAAATAAAAAGAGCCTTGTAGACAAAATACCTACAAGGCTCTTTAGTAGAGTGTAGGTACAACGGGAATAACCCTTGTGCCTACACGTTTTCACGTTAGGTTCAAGGGTTTCATGTATGATGATGTAGTTGTGTAAGCATTTTAATAGATTGTACGATATTCATAATACTTACTCCCTTTCTCCTCTGATTTTTCCATAGTATATAACAGTTAATTCTGAATGTAAATACATTTTTAATATTCCGTTATTTCTTAATATAAAGCTACTTTTCTTTCATACTCTTCAATTTCTTGTTCATATTGCATCGTAATGGCAATTTCATCTAGACCATTTAATAATTTTTCTTTCCACATTTTCTCGATTGTAAAATGAAACCTGTGCGTATTTGTAGTAATGACTTCATTCTCTAAATCGACTTCCATTTGATCTCTCGCATTTATTGTAGCAAGTTGTTCACGCATCTCTTTATCCATTACAATCGGTAACATACCATTTTTCATACAATTCATATAAAAAATATCTGCAAATCCCCCTGCGATAATAACGCGGAAACCATAATCAGCAAGGGCCCACGGAGCATGCTCTCTTGAAGAACCGCATCCAAAATTATCACCTGTAATTAATATACTTGCTCCCTTTCGTTCTTGTGCATTAAGGGGAAAATTAGGATTTTCATGGCGCTCATTATCGTAACGCCACTCATCAAATAAATACTTTCCAAATCCTGTCCTTTCAATTCTCTTTAAGTATTGTTTCGGAATAATTTGATCTGTATCAATGTTATCATTCATAAGTACTGCGGCAGTACCTTTATGAATACGAAATGGCTCCATCGTAACTCTCCTTTCTAATATCAACAAAATGCCCATATAATGCAGCAGCTGCTGCCATAGCTGGACTTACTAAATGTGTTCTTGCCCCTTTCCCTTGCCTTCCTTCAAAATTACGATTTGAAGTAGACGCACAATGTTCTCCTTCAGGTACTTGATCTGGATTCATCCCAAGGCACATTGAGCATCCAGGCTCTCTCCATTCAAACCCCGCTTCTTCAAATATGTGATGTAAGCCTTTTTGCATTGCCCGCTCTCTCACACTTTTTGATCCTGGTACAACGAGTGCCCGCACACCTTCTTTTACCTTTTTCCCTTTTACAACGGATGCAGCAATTTCTAAGTCAGATAAACGTGAATTTGTACAAGAACCAATAAAGACATGCTTAACAGGAATTTCAAACGTACTTTGTTCAGGACTCAATCCCATATATGAAAATGCTCTTTCATCATTTTCGTTATGCTTTTCTGGTAACTTTTCATCAATAGGAACACCCATACTAGGATTTGTTCCCCAAGTTACGTATGGAGCTAGACTCGTAACATCTATTGAAATATGTAAATCATAAATCGCATCTGAATCCGTATAAAGCTCCGAACATTTTTCCGTGAAAGATTCATAGTCTTTTGGTGCATATTTACGCCCTTTTACATAAGAAAATGTTTTTTCATCCGGTGCAATAATGCCTGCTTTCGCTCCTCCTTCAATTGCCATATTACAAAGTGTCATTCTCTCCTCCATTCCCATATCACGAATCGTCTCTCCGTAGAATTCCATTACATACCCAGTCCCAACCGCTACACCGTACTTTGAGAGAAGATGTAAAATAATATCCTTTGCATAAACGCCTTTCGGTAACTTTCCTGTTAATTCAATCCCCATCGCTTTCGGTTTTCGTTGCCACAACGTTTGAGTTGCTAATACATGTTCTACTTCACTCGTACCAATACCAAACGCTAGCGCACCGAAAGCACCGTGAGTTGCTGTATGGCTATCACCACAAACAATCGTTTTCCCTGGTTGTGTGAGTCCAAGTTCCGGCCCGATAACATGAACGATTCCTTGCTCTTCATCACCAATATCAGCTAATCGCACCTCAAATTGTTTACAATTTTCACGAAGTGTATCCAATTGCTGCTTCGCAATGCGATCGGTAATATTCCAAATATCTTTCGTTGGAATATTATGATCCATCGTTGCAAACGTTAATTCCGGTCTCCGAACAATTCGATTTGCAAGCCGCAAGCCTTCAAAGGCTTGCGGTGAAGTTACTTCATGAATAAGATGAAGATCGATATATAATAAATCCAATCCATTTTCATTTGTTGTAACTACATGTCTTTCCCAAAGTTTATCTAGCAACCTTTTCCCCATTATCTTCCTCTCCCTACTAGTGCCTGCTCTTCCATTTCTTGAACAACCGCCTTCGTAAATGAAGTTGTCGTCTCATCTCCCCCAATATCAACTGTACATTTTCCAGATTGAAGAACTGCAGAAATTGCCTCTTCAATCGCATATCCTTCTCTCGTTAATCCAAATGATTGCCCAAGCATCATCGCAACCGAACGCATCATCGCAATTGGATTCACTTTATTTTTCCCTGCAATATCCGGTGCTGAACCGTGAATAGGCTCATATAAAGAAGGCCCGTTTTCCGCATGACTCGCTGATGGAAGCATTCCTAATGACCCTGCTAATACAGAAGCCTCATCACTTAAAATATCACCAAACAAATTCTCTGTTACGATAACATCAAATCTCTTTGGGTTCCGAATTAACTCCATAGCAGCTGCATCTACTAAAATATGCTCTAACTCAACATGAGGATAACGAAGAGCGACTTCTTCCGTAACAGTTCTCCATAATTTACTAGATTCTAAAACATTCGCCTTATCAATAGACGTTACTTTTTTCGATCTCTTACTCGCTAATTGAAAAGCATAAGAAACGATACGTTCAATTTCATGACGATGATACGTAAGTGTATCCGTTGCGACTTCTTCCGTTCGCTCTTTCGGATAAGAAAAATAAATACCACCTGTTAATTCACGAACGACAACGAAGTCAATTTCATCAGCATTTTTTAATGGGGATAAATGCGAAGTTGAGCTTTCTACCGTTACAGGGCGAACATTCGCAAATACACCAAGTCCTTTTCTTAAAGCTAATAATCCTTTCTCCGGTCTTTCTTTCGCACCATCCCAACGAGGTCCACCAACTGCCCCAAGTAAAACCGCATCACTCGCTAAACAAGCGGCAAGTGTTCGCTGTGGTAATGGTTGCCCCGTTAAATCAATAGCAACACCACCAAAGTGCTCATCTTGCAAATGAAAATGATGCCCATATAGTCTCTCTACCATATGCAATACTTCCTTTGCACTTTCCATAATTTCCGGGCCGACACCATCACCAGCTAAACAAACGATACGTTTTTCCAATTTTAACACTCCTTTTAACTGAATTTTCAGAACTTTATTTTGATAGGTGAGGAAAGCTTCACTCACCTATCAAACCCTTATTTTACAAGCGCTATAAACGATTTCAATTTTCCAGCTGCATGAACATATGCTCTCGCCGATGCTTCCAATACGTCTTGCGCAACACCAAAACCTGATACTTGATGCGTTCCTTCTTTTAATTCAACATGAACATGAGCAAGTGCGTCTTGACCTTGTGTAATAGATTGTATGCGATAATCTGCCAATTCACATTCTAATCCTAAAATTCTTTGAATCGCATTGTATATCGCTTCAATACTACCAGAACCAGTGGCTGCATCTTCATATACATTTCCTTCCTCATCCTTCAGCACAACTGTTGCGCATTGTGTACTATTTGATACGAAATGCACTTGTAATTGCGTAATGTTATATTGCTGGGCTGCAAATGCTGCTTCACCAAGCATAATTGCGCGTAAATCTTCCTCAGTAATTTCCTTTTTACGATCCGCCAATTTTTTAAATGCTTCGAATGCCGCATCTCGCTCTTCATTTGTAAATTCATAACCAAGCTCTTTCATTTTTTCCGTAAACGCATGACGGCCAGAATGTTTCCCAAGTACAAAGAGATTTTGAGATTCTCCTATAAGCGCTGGTTCGATAATTTCATAAGTTGTTACTTCTTTTAGAACCCCATCTTGGTGGATGCCTGATTCATGAGCAAATGCATTCGCTCCAACGATTGCTTTATTTTTCGGTACAACCATACCCGTTAACCTGCTTACTAATGTACTCGTTGCCTTAATCTCTTTTAAAGTCATCGAAGGTTCTGCTTTATAAAAATCTTTTCTAATATGAAGAGCAACCGCAACTTCTTCTAACGCTGCATTCCCTGCTCTTTCTCCAATGCCATTAATCGTTCCTTCTACTTGCAATGCTCCGCCTTCAACCGCAGCTAACGAATTTGCCACCGCCATCCCAAGATCATCGTGGCAATGACAAGAGAAAATCGCTTTTTCATATGAAGGAACGGATTCTTGTAAGTATTTAAATAAGGAATAGTATTCTTCTGGGTTCGTATAACCTACTGTGTCTGGAATATTGATTACATTCGCTCCTGCACGAATCGCAACTTCTACTGCTTCAGCTAAAAAATCTCTTGATGTTCTTGTCGCATCTTCTGCAGAAAATTGCACTGTCGGAAATAAAGATCTCCCAAGCGTAACCGAGCGATAAATACTATCTAACACATCTTCTTTTGACATACAAAGTTTATATTTCATATGAATATCACTCGTAGCTAAAAATACATGTAAACGAGGAGATACAGCACCTTTCACAGCTTCATATGCTCTTCGAATATCACTTTCTTTCGCTCTAGCTAAACTCATAACTGTAGCATTTTGAATGGTATTTGCGATGCGCTTTACCGATTGAAAATCGCCTTCGGAAGCTGCTGCAAAGCCAGCTTCCATGACATGAATACCTAGTCTCTCTAATTGCCTTGCAATTTGCAATTTCTCTTGTTCATTTAAATTCACTCCTGGTGATTGTTCGCCATCACGTAGCGTCGTATCCATGAACAAAATCTGCTTCATATTATTTGACCCCTGCCTTTACTCGCGGCTGTACGAAAGGCATCATTTCACGTAATTTACGTCCAACTACTTCGATTTCATGTTCATTCTCTTTCTCATTTGTCGCATGGAAATTTGGTTTTCCTGCTTTATGCTCTGCAATCCAACCTCTTGCAAATGTACCATCTTGAATTTCGGCTAGCACTGCACCCATCGCTTTCTTCGTATCTTCCGTTACAACACGTGGTCCTGATACGAAGTCGCCCCACTGCGCTGTATCTGAAACTGAATATCTCATATTTTCAAGTCCACCTTCATACATAAGGTCAACAATAAGTTTCAGTTCATGTAAACATTCAAAATATGCAAGTTCAGGCTGGTATCCTGCATCAACTAGCGTTTCAAATCCAGCTTTTACTAGCGCAGTTACTCCGCCGCAAAGTACAGCTTGCTCTCCAAATAAATCTGTTTCTGTTTCTTCTTTAAACGTCGTTTCTAATACGCCCGCTCTCGTCGCTCCAATTCCATCAGCATAAGAAAGTGCCTTTTCAGTCGCAACTCCTGTTGCATCTTGGTATACTGCAAATAATGCTGGAACAGCACCGCCCTCACTAAATGTACGGCGTACAAGATGTCCTGGACCTTTTGGTGCTACTAGAAATACATCTACATTCGCTGGTGGTTTCACTTGATCAAAGTGAACATTAAATCCGTGTGCAAAAACGAGAGAATTTCCTGCCTTTAAATTTGGAGCAATTTCCGCCTCATATACTTCCGGTTGCAGTTCATCCGGTAGTAAAATCATTACTACATCAGCCTGCTTTGCTGCTTCTGCTACTGTATATACAGAAAATGCATCTTCTTTCGCTTTATCCCAAGACTTACCTTTTCTTAAACCTACTACTACATCAAATCCGTTATCACGTAAGTTTTGTGCATGCGCATGACCTTGTGAGCCGTATCCGATGATCGCAACTTTCTTTTCTTTTAATACATTTACCGTTACATCTTTTTCATAATATACTTTTGCCATTTTCATTTCCCCCTATATTTAAATGATTATTGAATTAACATAACTTGCTTATCTTGCTTTTTCATACTACGTGTAAATGCTGTTACACCTGTTCTAGCAATTTCTTTCAAACCGTATGGACGAAGTAATTCAATTAACGCTTCTACCTTCTCCTGCGTACCTGTTACTTGCACAACTATGGAATCCTTCCCAACATCTATTACAGCGGCTCGAAATGGCTCAATTAAACTATATAATTCTGCTCTTGCTACAGACGTTGCGACTTTAATAAGTGCCAATTCTCTAGCAATCATTGCTTCTTCTGTAATATCTGATACTTTCAAAACATCAATTTGTTTATGAAGTTGTTTAATTAACTGCTCCACTTGCTGTTCATTTTCAACGTGTACAACAATCGTCATCCGCGATATGTCCGATGATTCCGTATGACCTACTGAAATACTTTCAATATTAAAATGTCTTCGTGTCATAACACCTGTAATTCGGTTTAACACACCACTTTGATTTCGAACTGTTGCTGTAACAATTCTCTTCACCTTTTTTCCACTCCCTCCATTTGGTGAACACCTTTCCCTGGCGCAACCATCGGCATTACCTTTTCTGATTGAAGTACACGGCAATCAATTACGACTGGCTCTTGTAATTCAATCGCATGCTGTATTTGCTTCTTTGCAAGAAGTGGATCATCTATGCGAATTCCTTTTATGCCATACGCATTCGCAAGAGCGACGAAATCTGGTTGGCACGATAGTAAAGAGTGCGAATATCTTTGATTATAAAATTCATCTTGCCATTGTCTTACCATTCCTAAAGCTTCATTATTTAAAATAAAAACTTTAACAGGCAAAGAATGTTCTTTTAAGACACTTAATTCTTGCAGAGTCATTTGAAACCCAGCGTCACCTACAATTGCAATAACTAGTTCTTCTGGCTTTGCAATTTGTGCACCAATTGCTGCTGGAAATCCGAATCCCATCGTTCCTAATCCTCCAGAAGTTACCCATTTATCTGGATTTTTCAACGGATAATATTGCGCTGCCCACATTTGATGTTGCCCAACGTCTGTTGTTACAATCGCTTCTCCTTTCGTAATTTCATATAGCATATCAATTGCGTATTGAGGTTTAATACTTTCAGGATTTCGTTTGTAAGAGAGTGGATATTTTTCTTTTCTACCCTTTAATAAAATGAGCCATTCATGATGATTTTCTTTCTTCCCTTCTGATTGAAGTAATACTTTCAAAGCTCGCTTAGCACTTGCAACAATAGGAATTTCAGTCGGCACATTTTTTCCGATTTCTGCTGGATCAATATCGATATGTGCAACAGTCGCCTCTTTAGCAAAATAAGCTAAATTCCCAGTAAGACGATCATCAAATCTCGCACCAATATTGATCAGTAAGTCGCATTCATATAGCGCCATATTGGCTGTGTAAGAACCATGCATTCCTCCCATCCCTAGAAATAGTCCATCATCTGGCGGAAAACCACCAAGACCAAGTAACGTATGCACAACAGGAATTTCATATTTACGAGCAAAACTTGTTAATTCTTTCGAAGCTTTCGCATGCAATACACCTGCTCCAGCCAAAATTAACGGTTTTTTTGAAATCTCAATTGCTTGTAATAATTTGTTTATTTGGAGTAGATTCGGTTCATAATTAGGGTTGTACCCTGGTAAATCCATTTGCACGTCACTACATCGTTCCCCTTGTTCTACTACCATATCTTTCGGAAGATCAATTACGACTGGACCTGGTCTTCCTGTTCTAGCGATATGAAATGCTTCTTTAATAATTCGAGGTAAATCCGAGGCCTTTCGCACTTGATAATTATGTTTTGTCACTGGCATCGTAAGCCCCATAATATCCGCTTCTTGGAAAGCATCACTTCCAATTAACGTTGTTGCTACTTGCCCTGTAAATACAACAAGTGGCAATGAATCAATCATCGCATCAGCTAGACCAGTAATAACATTTGTAGCACCAGGCCCGCTTGTTGCAATTACAACCCCTGGATTTCCAGTAATTCTGGCATACCCTTCAGCTGCATGAATGGCCCCTTGCTCATGCCTTGTTAAAATATGCGGAATTTCACAGTCATAAAGCGCATCATAAAGAGGTAAAACGGCACCACCCGGATAACCGAAAATCACTTCTACGCCTTCCTTTTCTAGCGCTTCTAACAATAGCTGTGCACCAGTTGCCAGTTTCTCTTCCGTTTTTGAAGACATTGTTCTTATAAGCCCCCTTTTAAAAAAAATTTATAAATTAAAAAAATCCTACGTCCACACTCCAGCTATGTGCTGAAGGGACGAAAGATTTCGCGGTACCACCCTTCTTCGCAAGAATACTCTTGCCTCAGTGACCCATAAATGAGTCTAGCTAATAACGGAGCTACCGTCTAAGCCTAACCAAATGCTTCAGCTTAGCACTCAAGGGCGATGTTCGTCGACGTGAACCATCGGTTTCCAGCAACCACCGACTCTCTGTGAGGCTTCACAATCAACTACTCCTCCCTATCAACGCTTTCTCATTTCATAAAGAGTTATTATCCAACTTTATTTTCTTCGTAAATTTTCTCTCCATCTTCTACAACTAATTTACGGAATTCTTCTAGTAAACGATTCGTATGTAGTCCCGTTTTTCCTAAACCAATCGTCCTACCATCTACTGTCGTAACAGCAATAACTTCAGCAGCTGTTCCTGTTAAAAATACTTCATCAGCTACATATACATCGTGTCTTGTAAATAACTCTTCTCTTACGTCATACCCAAGTTTTTCGCCGATTTCTAAAATTGCGTTTCGTGTAATACCTTCTAACGCTCCAGCAGAACTTGGTGGTGTAATTAATTTATTTCCTTTTACAATAAATACGTTATCTCCTGAACCTTCAGCTACGTATCCTTGATCATTTAACATAAGTGCTTCTTGTACTCCAGCTAATTTCGCTTCAATGCGAACTAAAATATTGTTTAAATAATTTAAAGATTTTACTTGAGGTGATAAAACATCTGGTCGATTTCGGCGCGTTGCAACTGTTACAACTGGAATCCCCTTTTCATAATATTCTTGTGGGAATAAAGATAGTTGTTCTGCAATTACTACTACATTCGGTGTCTTACAAGAATCAGGATCTAACCCAAGATTTCCTGCTCCTCTCGATACAACAAGGCGAATGTATCCATTAGATAATTTATTTTGTCGAATCGTCTCAACAACAATATTCGTTACTTCATCTAACGAATATGGAATTTCTAACATGATGGATTTCGCTGATTCATATAACCGGACAAGATGCTCTCTCAAACGGAAAACATTACCGCTATAAACTCTAATGCCTTCAAACACTCCATCGCCATATAAATAGCCATGATCATATACTGAAACTTTTGCTTCGTCTTTTGGAACAAATTCTCCATTTAAGAAAATCCATTGTTCGTTCACTGGAAAGCGCCTCCTATGTTCTATGAATTTTTTATTGTTTCCTAGTTTACTCTCCTTTCTAAATAAATCAAGTGAATTTTTAGAAAATTTTTAATTTTTAATCGTACGTACATCTTTAATTATATTGATTTAACAACATTGTTAACGTTTACAAAAAGTCAAAATATTTTTTTCGCCAATTTCCACTAAAAAAAATATTTGTTTAAAAGAAGGATTTTCTCTAAGAGGTACGAATCTATTGTATTCAATAAACGGACGTCCGATTTTATAAATTCGGGAATATATAACGACTTTTGCTGAAAAAGGGGGAAAATAAAAAAATTAGTGCTGTGTAAAAATAACATTCATAATTTTTATTTCGAAATCATAATCCTATTTTTAAAAAACAATTTGTCAAAATGAAGGAGGAAATAAATATGGCGTGTGTACAAATTAAAGGAACGAGACAAGAGGTAGTTGAAATGCTACAACTATTTGATCTAATGGATACGAAAGGTTTTTGTAAATTCGATAATTATGTAGAGGTAGAACCGAATAACAAAGAACATAATAATTTTATCGCTTCAATCGATATTCAATCTAATCCTTCTTCCGCACAGGATACATTAAACGATCAATTCGTTAGTCAAATGCTTACTGGTGTTTATAACGACTAAACAAATATATGCTTCCTACCATCTTTTCATAAATATATGCTATAGACTTGAGCATACTAGCAACTAGATGGTAGGAGGTGAGAATTATGGCTAGAATTGGCGTTGAAAACTCATTAACAGATGTTCAACAAGCTCTTCAGCAACAAGGACATGAAGTCGTTACACTTAACTCAGAAAATGATGCACAAGGCTGCGATTGTTGTGTTGTAACTGGGCAAGATTCTAATGTGATGGGGATTGCAGATACATCAATAAAAGGATCGATAATTACAGCTCATGGTTTAACAACAGATGAAATTTGTCAGCAAGTTGAGAACCGTATTTAAAAGTCATTTCTCATTATGGTATAACACACAAAAGAAAGAGGACTCCTTTTAAAAAAGGAGTCCTCTTTTTTATATTCACCTAACGGGAAAGTAACATATACTGGATGAAAGCCCTACCTCTCTCTCATCATTACGGTTCCAATGACCGCTCCTTGATTCACTAGTATACATATATGGCTTACAAATACAATTTATAGGGTTTGTTCACAAAAGTTGTTGATAAAATTACCCGATCTTTCGCAAACTTTTCGTATTGTATTCATAAGAGATATTTACTTTACACTAGCTGTAACCGAGACACGAATTAAAATTTTAACACCAATACAGTAACTTGTCAATATTTTTTACAAATTAAAAACAGACAGTAACGGTTTGTCTGTTTTAGAATGGAGCTTTTTCTTTTATTACATATACAACAAAGCCGCTTACTAACATAAATAAGCCAACTACTAAGTTTTTAATATTAATCATACATTCCTCTCCCTTATTCCACACATCTTATTATATATTTACATTTCAATTATTCCGATCATCCTAAAGCGCACTTTTTCTAATATATCACAATTCCTAAAAATTGCAAGTTCACTTTTGACGACCATTCACAAATTTATCTACAGTACTTGGTACAGTGTTTAAAGCTTTTTCAATTAAATGTGTACTACTGTTAAGATGCAATACTTGTACTCCGTTAGAACCAACTACTAAAAAAGCAACGGGACTAATGGAAACCCCAGCCCCACTTCCGCCTCCAAATGGATGCCCTGGCTTATTCTCTTTATGCTGACCTTGTCCACCATTATGTTTTTCAGTAATGAAATCCCCTTTAAAGTCACTTCCACCAGCTCCAAAACCAAACGCCACTTGAGATACTGTTAATACTACATTTCCGTCAGCTGTCGAAACCGGACTTCCAACAATCGTATTTACATCTACCATCTCTTTTAAATTTGTCATTGCTGTTTTCATTAAATTTTCAATTGGATGTTCCATTATGTACTGCACCCTTTCCTCATTATTCCTTTTTATACTTTCCAAAATAGAGGAAGTCATACTAACTTTTCCTATTTCAAAAAAACAATTTTCTTCTACATGGATATTACTCCCTGCCTATCCTCGGATAAAAAAGAAAAAGAGATACATACTACTATTGAACCTTGTTATGAAAGGAGTCATGACTTTGACTGAGAAATTTGATGATTACAAAAAAAGAGATAGAATAGATAGTGATTATAGTGACTATAAAGAAGAATATGCAGCTGAAGTTGCACCACAGCGCATTGATTATGATTACGATAAGAAAGAAGATAAAGATGATGTAAGATCGTCTGCCGCTGGATCAACTGCCGGTTTTATCGCTCTTGCCTTATCTATATTATCACTCTTCACCTTCCCAACACTATTTGGTCTTGTTTCTGTGTTACTAGGAATTTACGCTTATAATCGCGGAGCTACTGTAACTGGTGGTATCGCTGCCATTGTTGGTGGAATTGCTGCACTCATCGCGATTTTATTCCGTGTAGCACTTATCGGTTTATTGTTCTCCCTTTTTTAAAAAGAAAAAGGTATCTCGCTTTATGCGAGATACCTTATCCTGTAAATACATCTTCTGATGGATATTTTATTTTTTGTTTTGCTGGGCGTGCTAAAGAAAACACAAGTGTTAGCGGTCCAATTAATCCACAAAACATAACAAACATAATAATACATTTTCCAAATGCTGATAGCTTCGCAGTAATCCCCATCGTTAATCCAACTGTGCCAAATGCTGAAATTGTCTCAAATAGTAGCTGAATAAAGCTAAAGTCTTCTGTAAGCATTAATACAAATACTGCTGTAAAAATAAGTATTTGACTGGCAACGACAATTGCTAACGCTCTCGTTACTGTCGACATTTTAATTGTACGCTGAAATAAAACAATTTCCTCCTTCTTTCTAAAGAAAGAAAGGACAGATGTAATTAAAATAACAAACGTCGTTAATTTAATACCTCCACCCGTTGATACACTTCCTGCACCGATAAACATTAAAACCATCGTAAATAATATAGATGATTCTTCCATCCCTCCATAGTCAACTGTATTAAAACCAGCTGTACGAGGTGTAATACCTTGAAAGAAAGACGCCCATAACTTTTCATTTAAAGATAAATTCCCTAACGTCTTCACATTATTATATTCCAATACAAAAATCACAATCATTGCTATAACATTTAGCGCTACTGTTCCAATAATCATTATTTTTGAGTGAAGTGATAATTTTCGAAAACTACGACTATACCATATATCAATTAATACGGTAAAACCGAGTCCTCCTATTACAATTAAGGAACAAATTCCAATATTAATAATAGGGTCTCCTACATACCTTGTTAAATTATCTGGCCAAAGAGCAAACCCCGCATTATTATAGGAAGCAATTACATGGAAAATACTATAGTATAAACCTTTCCCAAAACCAAACTCTGGAATAAAGCGAAACGATAAAAAGATGACTCCAATGAATTCAATACAAATAGAAAAAATAAAGACACGTTTTACTAATTTTACAAGACCACCTATATTTGTTTGATTAAATGCTTCTCCAATTAATAATCGATGGCGTAAGCCAATTTTTTTACCTAGTACCCAAACAATTAAAATGGCAATTGTCATAAGACCTAAACCACCTGTTTGAATTAGAAACATAATAACAATTTCACCAAACATCGTAAACGTACTTGCAGTATCTACTACTCCTAAACCCGTTACAGTCGCTGCCGACGTTGCTGTAAAAAAAGCATCTACCCAACTAATATGTACTTTCGTTGCGAATGGTAACTTTAATAACAAACCTCCGGCCACAATTAAGCAGAAAAAACCTAATGCTAATATTTGTGGTGGGTTTAATTGTATAAAACGATTATACAAACTTTGTCTTTTTGTTACTTTCATATCACTAACTCCCTTTATTAAGTGAAGCTTCTATCCTCTCATAAATACAGGTTTTTAAGAACCTACAAGTAGCGGGATAAACCTTATATTCTCATAACATAGTTGAGCATAATCCTTTTTTTCATAGATTTCAACTTTTATTTATATTCGAACTTTACTTCATTTTATGACAGAAAAACTTTCTATTATCTTTCTCTTAACTCTACAACTCTTGCAACAATAATTTTATATGTACTATTTTTCAAATCCCCATACCTTTCACTCTATGTTCACATGGGGGTCACATCTATCTTTTATAGTATATGTATCGAAGCTGTTCCTCCCTAATTTAAGACATTCCCCAGTGTCTTTGAATAGCTTCCATCCCTAATTAAATTGACATAAATTGTCCCCTTCCTTTGACCATCTTTTATACGATGGTCTTATTTTTTTGTCTTTCTATCCTTTTTTAAACTCCCTCTCTCTTTCACTCTATGTTCACACGAAGGTCACATCTATCTTTTATAGTATATGTATCGAAGCTGTTCCTCCCTAATTTAAGACATTCCCCAGTGTCTTTGAATAGCTTCCATCCCTAATTAAATTGACATAAATTGTCCCCTTCCTTTGACCATCTTTTATACGATGGTCTTATTTTTTTGTCTTTCTATCCTTTTTTAAACTCCCTCTCTCTTTCACTCTATGTTCACACGAGGGTCACATCTATCTTTTATAGTATATGTATCGAAGCTGTTCCTCCCTAATTTAAGACATTCCCCAGTGTCTCTGAATAGCTTCCATCCCTAATTAAATTGACATAAATTGTCCCCTTCCTTTGACCATCCTATGTGATGGTCTATTTTATTTTCTGAAATTTATTCTTTCTATAAACTACAGAAAAATCAGACTATTCATATAAAAACAAATAAAACCTTGCGAATTTTTCAGAAAATATTGTCAAAACAGGGATTTTTTCGGTACAATTCATTTAGAAAGTAATTGTACAAAAACAAGGGGGGATTTTATTGAAGCAAACAAAAGCGATCTTACTTGCATTGTTTCTTGGTCTAATTGTTGGACTCACTTTAAATTTAGCTGCACCATCTATTTTTGAACCTTTAAATCAATATGTGTTTAACCCAATTGGCCAACTGTTTATTCGACTCATTAAAATGCTAGTTGTTCCTGTTGTATTCATTTCCATCGTACTAGGGGCTGCTGGTCTTGGAGATCCGAAACAACTTGGAAGAATCGGTTTAAAATCAATTTCATTCTTTCTCGTCACAACAGCAGTTGCTATCTCTATTGCAGTGACATTTGCACTTATCATCAAACCAGGAACTGGCGGTAACTTTAAAACAGACGGGCTTACGTATGAAGGTGCAAAAACTGAAACATCTTTCGTCGATACATTGCTGAATATTGTGCCAGATAATCCAGCTAAAGCGATGGCTGATGGTAACATGTTACAAATTATTGCCTTTGCTGCATTAATCGGACTCGGTTTAGCTGTTTTAGGAAAACGAGTTCAAGGTATCCATTCATTACTTGAACAGGGCAACGAATTAATGATGTATCTTGTTAATCTCGTTATGAAATTAGCCCCAATTGGAACATTTGGTTTGCTTGCTTCATCCGTTGGTAAAATGGGGCTTGCAGGCGTCGCTGCGATGTTCAAGTATATGATAGTCGTTATGTTAGTACTCATTATTCACGGTGTCTTCATATATGGCGGCTTATTAAAGATATTAGCAAAAGAAAGTATTATTCGTTTCTTTAAACATTTCGGACCAGTAATGGCAATTGGATTTAGTACATCTAGCTCTAATGCATCTCTTCCATTCGCAATGAAAACGGCACAAGAAAAACTTGGAGTTCCAAAAGCGATAAGCTCCTTTGTACAACCACTAGGTGCAACGATTAATATGGATGGCACTGCCATTATGCAAGGTGTGGCAACTGTATTTATCGCTCAAGTGTACGGAGTTGAACTTACATTAGCACAATTAGCCATGGTCGTATTAACTGCTGTACTAGCTAGTATCGGCACTGCTGGTGTACCAGGTGTTGGACTTGTAATGCTTACAATGGTTTTAAATCAAGTAAACCTACCAGTAGAAGGTATTGCTTTAATTATCGGTATTGATCGCATCTTAGATATGTCTAGAACAGCTGTAAATATTTCCGGTGATGCAATTTGCGCAATGATTGTCGCAAAATCAGAAGAAAAATATAATACAGATCAATCGGCAGCATCTTAAATCAAAAAAGGAGTGAAATGATTCACTCCTTTTTTGATTTACTTCCTTTTTTTGAACGATATTCTTTCCCTTTATTATCGTTACCAGTTTCGAATTCAGTACTAAATTCCTGATTAAACTTTCCTGATTTTGGTGAACCTTGATTCGCGCTTCCTTTACTACCATTACGATTCGTCATATTTCTCCCTCCTTCCATTATTAGTAGTATGGCGCTCTATCTTTTTTCATACACATTTTATTTTTATAAGCTATTACACAAGAAAGAAGACCTTCCACATATAAGGAAGGTCTTCTTTTCCACTAGGTAAACGTTTTCTCGTTTGTAATTAATTAAATAAGTTTTTGGGAAATAGAAATCATTACATTCATTTCATCTTCTGAAAGTGCGGAAAATCTTTCTTGTAAGTATCGTTTTTTCGCCTCTTCCATTTTCGCAACTAAATCTTTCCCTTGTTCTGTAATCTCTAAATATACAACTCGGCGATCTGATGTAGAACGTGAACGGGTTACGAAACCTTTATTAATTAATTTTTCTGTAACAGCTGTAATATGACTATTCGACACATTTAACTCATTAGCGACACGTGATACCATTTCTTTATTTGTACGATTCAATATTCTAAGGACGATGAACTCATTCCACGGTATGTAACCACCAAATATTTTTCCAATGTCATTACGCAACGTGCGAAACATCGCAAAAACATTTGTCGATAGTTCTTCCATTAATTGTTCTCTATTTTGAGACAACTTTGACAGCCCCCTTTATTTCATTTAGTTAAATAAAAACCTTATTAATAATTTTACATGAAATCTTACTTTTTGTCACCTTATTTTCCCATAATTCGTAGCTTTTTAATATGCATTTCGTGATACAATGAACTTGATTTTCCAGAAAAAGGAGTTGAGGTAGTGAGTGAGGAAGACAAATTTTCTAATCTCAGTCTAAAAGATAGGACTATCGTTATTAGTTTTGTTGTTTTTATTCTCATTACATTTTTTACATTTACATTTACATTTATATTTTTTGTATATGTAGGAATCTTTCAAATTACGGGTATAGAATACTCATCACGAACAGCTATACTACTCTTTTTTTTACTTATTCTTTTATTAGATGGTATTACATATTTTATATTCATTTTCTTTAAATCGCTCCTACAGCCAATGATGACAAGTATGCCAAATTGGCTCTCAATTGCTCTTCTCTCCATTATTGAAATTACACTAGATTGGTTCGTCATTCATACTGCCGACGACTGGATAGAGAGCGTACAAATGTCCAACATAGCTGAACTATGTGTCGCACTATTCCTTTACACACTAAATATATTATTTAGTGATAAGAAAGAGTAAGAATACAAGCTTTTCTATATAAAAATTGGTACAATAAAAGCAAATCATACTAAAGAGGTGTTAATTATGAACTTACAACAATGGGCTGATAAAGGTATGTCCTTTGATACATATGTAAATGAAATGAAAGTAAACCAATATGAGCTATTACATATTTACAATAACTTTTTAATTCCAAATGAATTACTCCCAGTTTTAGAAGAACGCCAAAATGATGGCTGGCGTGTTATCGTATTAACAGCCGACTGGTGCGGAGATGCTCTTTTATGCGTACCTGTTATGAAACGAATTTCTGAAGTTGCAAATATTGATATGAGCTTATTAATTCGTGATGAAAACTTAGAATTAATGGATCAATACTTAACAAATGGAACAGCACGTGCAATTCCAATCTTTATTTTCATTGATAAAGACGGAAATGAACAAGCTGTCTTTGGACCACGCGCTCCAAAAGTACAAGAATTAGTAACTTCAATGCGCGCTACATTGCCTGAAAAAGAAGATCCAACATTTGAAGAAAAACAGAAAGAAATGTATGCTAATTTCCGTGCTACATTAGCTGATGATACTTCTCTTTGGGAACATGTAATGGAAAGTATGATTGAAAAAATAGTAAAATAAAAAAACTGCCGAAATCGGCAGTTTTTTTTGCAAAATCATAATCTTTTTTTCTGAGAATATGCAACATCTACGCACTCTGCTAAACGCTCCATCTCACCCATATATACCGCACGCGTCATCCAGCCAGTCAACTTGTACATAATCTTATATATAAAGTTCTTCGGTTCAAATTCTACGATTAAAGTAAGCGATGTACCTTCTTCATCCTCTTCTAACATATAAGTTGCAGCAGTATAACCTTGTTTCATTTCACATCCAACTGATACGATATACGGTTCATCATACTCTAAAATTTCCGCCTCAAATTCATATATTTTCTTCCCCATTTTTTGCACAGATATATATTTATCACCTTCACGAGGTTTTTCAACATCTATATTTGAAGGATACCTATTTTCTACCATAAAGGTACTCCATTCTAGTATTTTCTCGTCATTATGTACATAATCAAACACAACATCAATTGGTGCCGGAATTACTATCTCTATTGCAAAACTCACTAAACTGCTCCTCTCAAATACCCTATAAATTTTCTCTATATTAATGTAACAAAATCATTATGTCATATTTTACATAGTGAAATACAAGTAAATGAGAGCAAAAACTTTATTTTCTCCTGCTATAAAAGAAATACCCTATAGAGTAGACTTTTTCAAGCGTCTAATCTATAGGGTATTTCTGGTGATTTCTTCTTACATAATGAAGAAGAAATAGAATACCGCAGCTAAAATGAAACGATAGTAAGCAAACGGTGTTAGTTTTACACGTGCTAATAATTTTAAGAATGAAACAATTGCAAACATCGCAACAACAAATGCTGTAATAAATCCTGTTGCAAATAACGGTATATCAGCCGTACTTAATATATCCCAACTTTTAATTAAATCTAAACCACTTGCAGCCACCATCATTGGAACTGCTAAAATGAACGTATATTCAGCTGCTGCTGTATGAGACACGCGAGCTAATAAACCACCACTTATTGTTGATCCAGAACGAGAGAACCCTGGCCAAAGCGCTAAACATTGGAACATTCCAATTGTAAATGCTTGTTTATATGTGATTTCATCTAACGTTCTTGCTGTACTTGGTTTTGAAAATTTCTCAGCAACAATCATTAAAATACCACCAGCTACTAAGCTAATGACAACTGGTCCTGGACCAAATAAAACTTTTTTAATTGTACTATGGAATAATACGCCAAGTATGCCAGCAGGAATCATCCCAATAATAATATGTAATAAATTCAACGACGGTCCGTCTGTTACTTTACCTATGCCAACTAAAGACCATAAACGCTTCCAAAATATAACAACAACTGCTAAAATCGATCCCAATTGAATAACAACTTCGAAAACTTTCGCTCTCTCGTCGTCAAATCCAAGTAAATGACCTGTTAAAATCATATGTCCTGTTGATGAAACTGGTAAAAATTCTGTTAAACCTTCAACAGCACCCATGATTATTCCAATTAACCAATCAGCCACGAGTAGTGCCTCCTTAATAACGAATATGTAATTTTTTCACACCTTATCATAATACCTTATCCCTTTTCAATGTGCATCCTTTTTTTATTGCTTTTATATATACTGGTGCGTATTTCTTTTTTATTTTTTGATTAAATTGTATGATAGGAAGGATTGTTTTTTTATCGGAAAGGGGATTTTATGAAAGAAACTACTTCATTCTCACAAAAGCTAAAACACTTTGTATTACTATTCTTCCCGATTTTCGTAACCCAAATGTCATTATTTGCAATGAGCTTTTTTGATACGACAATGTCCGGACATGCCAGTCCAATTGATTTAGCAGGTGTGGCTATCGGAACGAGTATATGGCTCCCAGTTAGTACAGGATTAACAGGGGTTTTAATGGCTACTACTCCTATTGTTGCCCAACTCATTGGATCCAAGAAAAAAGAGGATGTTCCTCACGTTGTCATACAAGCAGTTTATTTAGCAGTTTGCGCTAGCTTCGTTGTTATCCTTATTGGCTTCTTCGTTGTTCCACCTATTTTAAATGGCATGCGATTAGAAGAACCTGTTGAACGTATTGCAGCACAATTTTTAAGTATTATCGCGATTGGAGTTATCCCATTATTTACTTATACTGTTTTGCGTGGATTTATTGATGCATTAGGAAAAACTCGAACAACGATGATCATTACATTACTATCATTACCGATTAACGTAGTATTAAATTATGTATTAATTTTTGGGAACTTTGGTTTCCCTAAACTCGGTGGTGTCGGTGCAGCAATTGCTTCTGCAGCAACCTATTGGTGCATTTTAATTATTACCGTCATTATTATTCGTACGAAAGAGCCATTCGCATCTTTTAATATTTTTAAACAGTTATATCGTCCTTCTCTTTCGAGTTGGAAATCATTTTTAAAACTTGGCGTCCCTATCGGATTTGCTATCTTTTTTGAAACGAGTATTTTCGCTGCAGTTACACTAATGATGAGTAACTTTAGTACGACAACAATTGCAGCGCATCAAGCAGCTATGAACTTCGCTTCCTTGTTATATATGACTCCTTTAAGTTTAGCAATGGCAATGACGATAGCAGTTGGATTTGAAGTTGGAGCAAAACGATATGATAACGCAAAACAATATGGATTTATCGGCATTGGATTAGCCCTTGCTTTCGCTCTTTTCTATTCGATTCTTCTTTATTTCTTTGATGATGAAATTGCATCTATTTATACGACAGATGCAAATGTTCACCATTTAGCAAAAGAGTTCCTTATATTTGCGATTTTATTTCAAATTTCAGATGCAATTGCAACTCCTGTACAAGGAGCACTACGTGGTTACAAAGACGTAAATGTTGCGTTAATTATGACATTAGTCGCTTATTGGGTAATCGGTCTCCCTCTCGGTTACATATTAGCAACGTACACTGACTGGGCAGCAAAAGGATATTGGATTGGTCTTATTATCGGTCTAGCATTTGGTGCTAGCTTCCTTCTAATCCGTCTCTTCCAAGTTCAAAGAAAATATACAACACAAAACAGCCGCTAACGCTAGAGCGGCTGTTTTCTTTATGCATATTTTTTCTTGTAACGTATAACATAATGAAAAAGAAAGGTGGATACATATCATATGGACGAAAAAGAAACAGATCAATCATTCGATGAAGAATTCGCCCCTGAAATCTCACCTGGATACCAGCAAGATATACATAAACCACCTAAATATAAAAACGCTTCGTTTTTAATGGGTATTACTATTTTCGCTGCTGTATTACTCGTACTCATTATTTTCGTCTATTTTTAAGGAAAGGTGACATATTATATGAAGAAACAAGATTCAAATCACTCAAAAAGAACTGTGAAAACGGAAAAAGGATATGTAGGCGATTCTGTTTATACACAGAAACAAGTGGAGCAAGGAAATGTATACATTGCTCAAAAAGAACTTGGTCAACAAAATGAAAATCTTTAACCCCCTCTACTCCTCGAGGGGGCTTTTTATCCCGCTATTTGTGGACAGTAAGAGTGAACACCTTACTGATTAAAGTTTCACTTTATTGTACGTACTGCTTTTGTTCGAGCACCCTAAATATATTATTAACCTTTACAACTTTCACGTCATAATTTACTTTCATTTCACTTCTCTTACCATTTTCAGTACCCGCAACATACGCTACAGCATGATAGAGAAAACTCTCATCCGTCACTTCACGTATCTCCTCGTTTGTAAATTTATACTCTAAATCTCGAAAACGATTTGGATAATAATTTTGTATTAATTGTTCATATCCCCTACTTACAAATATCTCTTCGCCTTTTCGCTTCACATCTTCTTTATTATGAAACTCAAACACTGATAATTGTGCTGTCACAAAGTGCTCTCCTACCTGTTTCATTTCTTTATGAGTTAAAGTTTCTATACTTTTATTCTTTAATTCCTTATTTAACTCGTACTGATCTATCGATTTAAAGGTAGCGAAAACCGCCTCTTTATATGACCAAAACAAACCAAAAGCGATACATATAGAAATGATTACTATTCTTTTCTTCACCATACACCCCATCCCTATTCATAATGTTAGTTACATATTAACATATAGAATGAAAATTCTGATATTATAAAATGGAATATCAGAATTTTCACTTAGAAACGAGGAACGATTATGGACTCTTACAAACAGTATATAAAACAGGCTCTGCCTAATCTTTCTATACATTCATATAAACAAAATGAAGAAGGATGGGATAATATAGCGGTTATAATTAATGACGACCTACTGTTTCGTTTTCCACGAAAACAGGAATATGCTAAACGAATTCCGTTAGAAAAAAAACTATGCACACTTCTCTCTCATTCGCTACAAGAAATTGAGGTTCCAAAGTATCACCTATTATATAAAAAGGATACTGATACTATTCCGCTTTGTAGTTACTATACTCTCATTCATGGTGAACCGTTACAAAAAGAAATAGTTACCACACTAGAGAAAAAAGAATTGAAAGCAATCATTACACAATTAGCTACTTTCCTTGTGGCACTACATAATATTCCTGTAAAACAAGTTACAACGTTAGGATTTCCAATTGAAAAAACAATTACCTACTGGAAAGAGCTACAAACAAAATTAAATCAGTATCTTACTAACATGTTTACTTCATTACAGAAATCAGCCTTACATCATTTATTCGAAAATTTCTTTGCCTGTATAGCTACATCCACTTTTCAAAATACAATTATTCACGCCGATTTTACACATCATCACATTTTATTTAATAAGCAGAGCAAGAGTATTTCAGGGATTATCGATTTTGGTGATGCTCAAATTGGAGATCCTGCCTTTGATTTTGCCGGGCTCTATTATGATTTCGGACGTGAATTTACTACATCTGTATACGAACAATACAGTACAATTATTTCTCACCACGATCCATTACTCATTCACCGTATCACTAGTTTTTATCAATACAGCCCTTTACTACATAATATTATTTATAACTTTGAAACAAAGAATGCGCTTAAATTCATAGCAGATACAGAACAGCTAAAAGCGATATTACAGGGACGAGATTAAATTCTCTCCCTATATTCTTTCTCCTCATACATCATTAACTTTTTATCCATTTCAACAATAACTTTGTACAATTGAAATGCCTGTAAAATTTGCAGTTGAATTCCAAAAGGAGCATTTTGTTCTTTTAACCATTGAAATACTTTCGTTTCATCTTTCATTGATTATTCCTCCTCTTATAAAGTGAAACTTTAATCAGCGGGGGCATCCCCCACTGATTATTAGCCCGCATTAAAATCTGCTGCAAATATACCGTAAATGATGAAAAGCTTTTCATGTCAATAACAAAAAGGATGCAAATTTGCATCCTTTAATGTACGATATTTTCCTTCTGCTTCGCTTCTTCCTTTACTTCTTCCCCCTGGCATTCACTACGAAAAGCACAACTCGTACACTCTGAACGAAAATGACGCTCTGTATAGTGCTCAGGTTGCTGTAACATTTCTTTCATTCTAAATAAATCATCCATTCCAGTTATAATATCTTCCTGTTTCGGAATGTATTCATACTTAGTTCCTTCTATTAAATTAATAATTTCAATTTTCCCTGGAAGAATGCCGAAAGCTTTATAACTGAATACTGTCATTAACTTCTGACAAAGAGCTAGCATTTCCTCATCCGCATCAATAACATATTTTTTAATTACAAATGACTCTGTACTCCACTCACCAACTTCAAATGTCAATGACATGTGGACACCTAACTCTTCCATATATGTTTGAAACTTCTCATACAAAAACAATGGTGGCGTCTGACTATCATCTCTTTCAACAAACTGTAATAAGTGATCAGTTAGCTTTGCTAATACAATATAGTACTCCGTCTTCGAAGCAAACATACTAATCCTTACCTTTTTCCAATACTTTTCTATTAATATTAAAAGTACAATTTTCGTTTGTTGGCTCGCAGGTAGCGTGTAATACTCATTAATAATTTGATTCACAATCATTTGTGCTATTTGTTGCCATTCAAATGAAGAAGGTTCTCTTCTTTTTATATGACGGAAATAAAATTTATGTGGACAACGCATAAAATCATACAAATGATAATCTGTCATCGTTTTTATTGCGATTTTCTCATGCAATTGCTCTTCATCTCCCTTCTGCCATTAAGAAAGGTGTTTTACGAATTCAGCTCCAAACTGTAAACATTTTTCTACATCTTCATCTTCTGGCGTTAATTCTACTTTTAGTCCTTCTAACACAACTGCTGCTCCGCGTTCCTGCAGCTTTTCTATTAAAATATCAACCGCTACTCCGTATTTTGGATAAGCCGAATCACAAGAACCGAATACCGCTGCTTTTTTACCAGTTAAATCAATAGAATCCATTGCATCATAAAAATCTAAGAAGTCGTCTGGAAGATCCCCGTCTCCCCAAGTATAAGCGCCTAAAATAATACCATCATACTGTTCTAATATAGAAGCTTCTGGTGAATCCATAATATCAATAACTTCAATCTCATTCTCTGTTTCACGAATGGCGCCTGCAATATGATCTGCCATTTCCTCTGTATTTCCACTCATACTTGCATAAATCATTACTAGCTTACTCAACTGAATCTCTCCCTTTACTATGTATCGCTTTTTCTGTTTGCATTTTATTCTTCTCATCTACATATTCAGAACGAATTACATTTCGTTGCCATTCCATATGCTGATCAACATCTTTATTTTTATTTTTTAATCCCCTTCGCAGAAGGTGATATTTTTTTCTCATTAACATGTCGCATCCATTTTATTGATAATAATTATCAATTTCAACTGTAACATTAGATTAATTGAAATTGATTATCAAAGTCAATAACTATTTTTAAAAAAATGATTAAAATGTACAAGCTTGTCCGTTAGCTATTCATATACTATAAATGAGCATAGTTCTTTCTCAGCCCTCTCTGACGGAAAGAAATAAAAGCAACTGCGATAGAGCGCGGTTGCCTTTTTTTATATGCACCTATGATTTTAGTAGTCTTATGGCCGCCTCTAAAAATAATTCCACTCCATAAATTAAAGCTGATTCATCTACATCAAATTTTGGATGATGGTGCGGATAACAAGTATTATCCTCTTGATTCCTCGTCCCCAATTTAATGAAGCAACCCGGTGCTTTTCTTAAATATGCTGAAAAATCTTCTCCCCCCATAGAAGGTTCAAGCTTCACAACACGCTCATTCCCGAACAAATGTAGTGCGCTTTCTTCTACCACTTTTGTAATATATTCATTATTAATAACAGGATCATATCCGTAACGATACGTATATGTGTAATCCCCTCCATGTGCTTTTGTAATTCCTTTCACGATTTGTTCAATTTTCTCTTCTGCTTCCAATCTTAACGTTTGATTAAAAGAACGCACAGTTCCCATTAAAGTTGCCGTATTGGGAATAATATTGTCAGCCTTTCCCCCATGAAATTGCGTAACTGAAACTACCCTCTGCATAAAAGCACTTGTATTTCTTGATACGATATGTTGTAAATTTGTAATAATCTGCGCTCCAATAGCAATAGGGTCTATCGTTTCTTCTGGCCGCGCTGCATGCCCTCCTTTACCGTGAATTTCAACTGTAAATACGTCTGGCGCTGCCATCATCGGCCCATATACAATTCCTATCTTCCCGCTTTCCAATCCAGACATAACATGTAAACCTATTACATAATCAACACCGTCCATCACACCCACCTCAACCATTTCCCTAGCACCACCAGGATATACCTCTTCTGCATGCTGAAAGAATAGACGAATTTCCCCTACAAACTCTTCCTTCATATTTGACAGCGCCTCTGCTGTACTTAACAAAATAGCCGCATGTGCATCATGCCCACACGCATGCATCCTTCCTTTATGAACAGATGTATAAGATTTACTTGTCTCCTCTTGAATTGGTAAAGCATCAATATCAGCTCGAATCGCAACTACTTTACCTTGTTCCACACCCCTTTTAATTGCTAAAACACTGTATTTCGTTGGCCTTGTTACTTCAAAAGAAGAAAATGTACATAACGTATCATATATAAATTGCGAAGTTTCTTTTTCATGAAACGATAATTCCGGATACTTATGAAAATGCCGTCTCCATTTCATAATATTTTCTTCTGAAATAAGACTCTTCCACACTCTATTCATGATAATTTCCTCCTTTTAAAAAAGAGCTAGAAATTTAAAGTTTACTCAGCCTTTGTTGATTGCATGAAAAAACAAATATTATATTTTTCACGCCTTCTCACAATCCACTTTTATGTATTCATACAATCCACTTTCTATTTACATGTCAAACCCATTACAAATTCATGCCGAATGTAATATAATTGCTAAGTTAGGGATTTTCTTTTTTAGTATTTAGTGCTAATATCAGAAAAGAGCCTTTTGTCTTATTTTTACCTAAAATGTGGAATTTTGTTTTTTTCACAATAATGTAGGACATGATACCTACAAAGAGCTATTATTTCATTAAGAGAGGGAAAGACATGGAAAGATTAAAAGAGATATGGTCTCGACCACTCACACAATGGGTTGCAAAGACGGTTTATTATCTTGCAATTTTATTTGCATTACTTTGGTTGTATGGATTCCATGATACAAACACAAGTACATTTATTTACAATGAATTCTAGGGTGGGAACGTTATGAAGTTATTAGAACAAATTGAAAAGTGGGCTGCAGAAACGCCTGATCAAACCGCTTTTGTTTGGCGAGATGCGAAAATTACGTACAAACAATTAAAGGAAGATTCTGATGCGTTAGCACATTGGATTTCTTCTGAATATCCAGATGATCGTTCACCAATTATGGTGTATGGCCATATGCAACCTGAAATGATTATAAACTTTTTAGGGTGTGTAAAAGCTGGACATGCTTACATTCCTGTAGATTTATCTATCCCAGCTGATCGCGTACAACGTATCGCTGAAAATTCTGGTGCGAAATTACTTTTATCAGCTGCAGAAGTAACTGTAACTGATTTACCAGTTCGCATCGTAAGTGAAGACAACTTAAAAGATATTTTCTTTACTCATAAAGGGAACATTCCAAATCCTGAACATGCGGTAAAAGGTGATGAGAACTTCTACATTATTTACACATCAGGAAGTACAGGTAATCCGAAAGGGGTTCAGATTACTTATAACTGCCTTGTTAGCTTTACAAAATGGGCTGTAGAAGATTTCAACTTACAAACAGGGCAAGTATTCTTAAACCAAGCACCTTTCTCATTCGATTTATCTGTAATGGATATTTACCCATCATTAGTAACAGGCGGTACACTTTGGGCAATCGATAAAGATATGATTGCACGTCCAAAAGACTTGTTTGCTTCTCTAGAGCAATCGGATACTCAAGTATGGACTTCAACACCATCTTTCGCTGAAATGTGTTTAATGGAAGCATCTTTCTCTGAGAGTATGCTACCAAACATGAAAACATTCTTATTCTGCGGTGAAGTGTTACCAAATGAAGTGGCTAGAAAACTAATTGAGCGTTTCCCGAAAGCAACGATTATGAATACGTACGGTCCAACAGAAGCTACTGTTGCTGTAACAGGTATTCACGTTACAGAAGAAGTGCTTGATCAATACAAATCACTTCCAGTTGGCTACTGTAAATCAGACTGTCGCCTTCTTATTATGAAAGAAGATGGTACAATTGCACCTGATGGTGAAAAAGGTGAAATCGTAATTGTCGGTCCAAGTGTAAGCGTTGGATATTTAGGAAGCCCTGAATTAACAGAAAAAGCATTTACTATGATTGACGGTGAGCGCGCCTATAAAACAGGCGATGCTGGCTATGTAGAAAATGGTCTTCTATTCTATAATGGTCGTCTTGATTTCCAAATTAAGCTTCATGGTTATCGAATGGAATTAGAAGAAATTGAGCATCATCTTCGTGCGTGTTCTTACGTAGAAGGAGCAGTTATTGTTCCGATTAAAAAAGGTGAGAAATACGATTATTTATTAGCGGTTGTTGTTCCTGGAGAACATTCGTTTGAAAAAGAATTCAAATTAACATCTGCAATTAAAAAAGAACTCAATGAGCGATTACCAAACTACATGATTCCACGTAAATTCATGTATCAATCTTCTATTCCAATGACACCAAATGGAAAGGTAGATCGCAAAAAATTATTGAGTGAGGTTACAGCATGACCGCATATGGATCATTTTATTTTTTCGCTATAGTGGGCATTTTATTAATACCTACTATCATAGCTGGATTAAAAGGTAAAATGTTGCGTAAATATAATGCCGTTTTAACATTAGTCATGATTGCTATTATCTTCTCGGATAAACCGAAGCAAGCAATGATGTTAGCTGCATTTATTATTTGGCAATATGTCCTTATTAAAGGCTATTTAATTTTAAGAAAACAAAATAATAGTACATTCACGTTTTGTATAGCTGTTATTTTATCGATTTTGCCTCTTATTTTGGCAAAAATCGCACCGTTTGCATCGTTTTTACCTGAGTTAAAACTTGTTGTTTTTCTAGGTATATCTTACGTAACATTTAGAGCAGTTCAAATGGTATTTGAAGTTCGTGATGGTTTAATTAAAGAACTTTCTTTCTTTAACTTCTGGGAATTCGTTCTATTCTTCCCTGCGATTTCAACAGGACCTATCGATCGTTACCGAAGATTCCAAAAAGATATTCAAAAACCACCTAGTGCAGAAGAATATCAAAATTTACTATATACAGGGTTAAACCGTATTTTCCAAGGTTTCTTGTATAAATTTATTATCGCTTACTTAGTAAAGCAATACTTTATGGATCCAGCATTTGCTCAACAAGATACAATCCTTTCAAATATGATTTACATGTATAGCTATAGCTTATATTTATTCTTCGACTTTGCTGGTTATAGCTCATTTGTAATTGGTGTAAGTTATATGATGGGAATTAAAACGCCAGAAAACTTTAATAAGCCGTTTATTAGTCGTAACATTAAAGACTTCTGGAACCGCTGGCACATGAGTTTATCATTCTGGTTCCGTGACTTTATTTACATGCGTTTCGTCTTTTTTGCAACGAAGAAAAAGTTAATTAAGAACCGTTACACTATTTCGTATATCGGTGCATTTTTAAACTTCTTCATTATGGGAATTTGGCACATCCAAGGAAGCGCTGTTGCGCAGTATGTTATTTATGGTCTATATCATGCCGCACTGTTTATTCTATTCGATATTTTCGAACGAAAAAACAAGAAGCATAAGTTTTGGCCAAACAATAAATTTACACACGTCCTTGCGATTGTGATTACGTTCCACGTTGTATGTTTCGGTTTCCTTATTTTCTCTGGACACCTTAACAGATACTTTTAATGCACCCTTCTTATTATATTAAGAAGTTGCACATATAATATATTCGGATATAAAGGAGATTTTAAAAATGGCAGAATTCAAAGAGCAAGTATTAGATATTTTAGAAGAAGTATGTGAAAACGATATTGTGAAAGAAAACTTAGATGTTCAATTATTTGAAGAAGGTATTCTTGATTCTTTCGCTGTAGTATCTTTATTAGTTGAATTCCAAGAGCGTTTAGATATTGAAGTTTCTATTTCTGATTTTGACCGTGACGAGTGGGCTACACCAAACATGGTTATTAAGAAGTTGGAAGAAATCCGATGAACAAAGCAAAATTTGGTCCGATGCTTTTAGCATTGGCCCTTTTTGCTGTATTCTTACTTATTCCGACGCGCTTCCTACTTCCACTTTTAAGTGATGAAAAAGTAGAACAAGCTGCAACTTCTTTGAAAGAAGAAAAGATTCAAAGTATGATTTTACAGCAAAAGATGTTAGCAGATCCGAAATATCTTCCGATGTACGGTTCATCGGAATTCGCACGTATGGATGCTTTCCATCCATCAAATTATTTCAAAGTAAAGCCTGAAGGGTTCACACCATTCCTTCTTGGACGCGGCGGAACACAAGACCTTGTACACGTATTAAACTTTGCATCTACAATGGATCAATTGAAAGACAAGAAAATGGTATTCGTTCTTTCTCCGCAATGGTTTGTGCCACAAGGTATTGATGAAACACACTTTGCACCTAACTTTTCAAAACAACAAGGCTATCATTTCCTTTTCAATGATGACTTAAAGCCTGAAATGAAAAAACAAATTGCAAAGCGCTTATTAAACTTTGAGATCGTTAAGAAAGAAACTTTACTTAAAGTTTCGCTTGAAGGTATCGCTTATGATGATACAAAGCATAAAGTAAAAGCACTTGCTGCTAAACCTTTCGCTTATGTGTATCGTAACATTTTAGATCGTAAAGATTTATTTACAGCAATGTTTGATATTAAACCGCATAAAGAAAAACTTGACCCTTCATTAAAACAAATGAACTGGGATGAAGCTCGTAAACATGCGGATCAAACAGGTGCAGCAGAATCAGGGTCTAATGAATACGGTATTGAAGACGATTACTTCAATAGCAAAATTAAGAAGAAATTAAAGCAGCGTGAAGGCTACTTAAAAAATGATGCTTATGACCAATCACCAGAGTATGAAGACTTACAACTTGTACTTGATTTATTAAAACAATCTGGTGCAAAACCACTCTTTATTTCTGTTCCTGTAAAAGGTCCTTGGTACGATTACGCTGGATTCCCGAAAGAACGCCGCGAAGCGTACTATAAGAAAGTTCATGAGCAAATTGAGAAAGCTGGTTATCCAATTGCCGACTTCTCAAACCATGAATATGATAAATACTTCTTAAAAGATCATATGCACTTAGGTTGGAAAGGCTGGGTTTACATCGACGAGGCCATCCAACAATTTTATAAAGCAAACTAATGAAAAGACCGCTTGAATTATTCAAGTGGTCTTTTTCTATATACATTTTGTAATTGTTCCATTACATCCTCTGCTTCTTTCACGACCCGCTCCACTACGTGCTGAGCTGGCTCAATTCTTGCTAATGCTGATGCTTGTCCCGCCCAAAGTGACATATATTCTCCCTTGTTTTGCGTCGCTGCTTCTTGGCGTATTTTAGAAGTTAATACGTTTTGCACTGGATACATCGGAAGCCCTTCTTCTTTTCCTTCGTGTCTCTCTATAAATTCATTACGAATACCCCGTGCATATTTCCCGGAAAACGCACGAGTTACAATTGTGCTCGTATCTGTACTTTTTAATACAGCCTCTTTATATACGTCATGTGTAATACTTTCTTCACTCGTTAAAAAAGCTGATCCCATTTGAACAGCTTCTGCCCCTAACGCAAATGCCGCAACAAGCCCTTGTCCGTTCATTACACCACCTGCTGCAACAATTGGGATATGCGGAACTGCCGCTACTAACTGCGGAATTAACGCAAACGTACCAATCATTGCATCTTGTTCTTTCCCGATAAACGTTCCTCTATGACCTCCTGCTTCGCTACCTTGCCCGGCGATAATATCTACTCCTAGCTCGGCAAGTGCTCTCGCTTCTGCTACATGAGTCGCTGTTCCGATGACTTTTATTCCTCTTCTTTTTAATTCATCTATTTCTTCTTGTTCTAACGTTTGGAATGCAAAGCTAACGACCGGTACCTTTTCTTCTACTAACACTTGTAATTGTTCTTTATAACTTTTTGGAAGATTTACTACATCCTCTTCCTCAATACCTAACTCTCTATTCACTCCATTAAGTAAGACTTTCGCCTCATTTATCTTCTCTTTTTCTATCTGCACCTCTTTCGTTAACAGTAAATTAACACCGAAAGGCTTATTTGTTAGTTCCCTTATTTTATAAATCGCTTTACGAATTTGTTCTGGGCTCATATAGCCTGCTCCAAGCGTTCCTAATCCTCCGCTATTACTTACAGCTGCAACAAGTTCTGGCGTTGTAATGGCACCCGCCATACCTGCTTGAATGATGGGATACTTAATTTGCAATATGTCTATTACTCGACTTGTGAACATCATTTCCCCTCCTATCCCCCTTATATCTTCTTTATTTGACAAGCTTTCCCCTTCTTTTACAAGGGTTGAACTTCATATG
The DNA here is from genome assembly GCF_011066025.1 of Bacillus sp. EKM202B. Lineage (NCBI taxonomy): Bacteria > Bacillati > Bacillota > Bacilli > Caryophanales > Bacillaceae > Bacillus > Bacillus sp. EKM202B. The sequence continues at coordinate 145,030 of NZ_JAAMNK010000002.1, forward strand.
AAGCGAATATATTGAAAGAGAAGGAGGCTGAAAACAATGATTTATCCAAATGCGTTAAAACATGGTGATACAGTAATGATTATTGCACCGTCTGGTCCACCTACAATTGAAAGTGTATTAAAAGGGGTAAATGTATTACAAGAGATGGGATTATCCGTAATAATTGGGAAGAGTATTTATGAAAAGTATGGGTATTTAGCTGGAAGTGACCAAGTTCGTCTTGATGATATACATGAAGCCTTTACAAATAATGAAGTAAAAGCAATTTTCTGTGCACGAGGTGGTTACGGAAGCGCTCGTCTTCTCCCTCACATTCAATATGAAATCATTCAACAAAATCCAAAAATTTTTTGGGGATACAGCGATATTACAGCTTTACATACTGCTTTTTCACGTTATGCAAAGCTTGTTACGTTTCATGGTCCGATGATTGAAGAAGTAGGCAAAGGTATAGATTCTCTCTCTTTATCTTCTTTCAATCAGCTCTTCCACCCGTATTCTTCTATCTTATCTGCATCAGAATGTATCGTACCTAGCTCAGCCTGTACAGCTACCGGTACATTAGTTGGAGGGAATTTAGCTGTTTTAACGAGTGTAATTGGTTCACCCTATGAAATAAGTACAGCCAATACACTTTTATTGCTTGAAGATATCGGGGAAGAACCGTACCGCATCGATCGTATGTTAAATCAACTACTTTTATCTGGAAAGTTTAATGAATGCAATGGCGTTATTTTTTCAAGTTGTCATGATTGCACCCCTTCTAAACCATCTCAATCATTGCAAACAATATTATATGAATATTTCATGCCATATGATATACCTGTCCTATTCGGTTTACCGATTGGACATATAAATCCAAATATCGGTATTCCCCTTGGAGCTACAGCAACAATAAATACAAATAATAAAACACTCTCTATTTCTTCAGGCGTAGCACTCCATGTTTAAATTAAAAAGGAAAAGCGATTAAGCTTTTCCTTTTACTTATAATAATTAAAAATTCGTCCAGATGCGATATCTGCAATTTCTTCCGGAATAAATGTTTTACTTATATCAGTACCAACATTTAATACAGCTGTTGCATCCTTCTCAATGCCACCAAATAATTCTTTTCCACGTATCGTAATAAGGGGTGTACCTTCTGGCAACACATCTTTTACAAATTTCAATTGTGTAAAGAACGGAACGATCCATCTACCCTCTCCTTGGAAATGACGCAAACGAAGTGTTCCTTCCGTTGCCCCGTCTTCTGCTTCAAGTGAACCAGCAACATAAAACTCCGTTGATAAGAGCAATTCATAAAATTCCTTTTGCTTTTGTTTATCCTCACCTGCTAAAACGAGTACTTTTTCTATTTTCTTTACTGAAATTTGCTCCATATGATGCCACCCCTATTTTCAAAATGATTATACTTAGATTATACGAAATATTCTTATTTTTTTCTACATAATTCCGTAATTATTTTCTTAAAATAATTTTAAGATATCTTCAGTCGTAACGATTTTAGCAAATTCATCATGTAAGTTTACAAGTGTCATATTGTGAATGTCCTCTGCACTATACTCTGCCCCGTCCAGACCTTTCCGATTGAATGTAGCCGTCGCATCGCTCACTAAATACGTTGTAAATCCTAAATTACCTGCCATCCGTGTTGTAGTCTCCACACAATGATTTGTTGTTAATCCTACAATCACTACCGTATTACATTTTTTCTCTCTTAATTGTTCTTCTAAATTTGTCCCAATGAACGCGCTATTAACGGATTTCTGGATAATTATTTCATCTCACAGTGGTTTCACTTCTTCTTTAAAGTTTACTGTTTCTGCTTGTTGATAAAACATCGACTGAACATTTTCTTTATTTACATGTTGAATATGAAAAACTGGTCGCTTCCTTCTTCTCCATTCTTCTAATAAACTTTTCATATTTTCTTCAGCAAAAAGATTATTTCTCTCCCCCCAGTATGGTAATTGAAACGCCTTTTGTACATCAATTATGATAAGTGCTATTTGATTAATCATCATTTTCTCCTTAATTTGGTTGTAGTTGAAATACAAAACCAAGTTGCTGCGACGCAGTAATAAAACAAATATAAGCACAAAGTTCTACAATTTCTTTTTCCGTCCAATATTGTTTTAATACATGAAACATATTATCATCTATCGCCTTTCGATCATGAACAAATGTATGCGCAAAAGTAACGGCTACACTAATCTCCTCTGCCTTTTGCACATCATCAGGTCTTCCCTTTGCCATGCAATACGGACATTCATTCCCGTATGCTAATGTTCTTCTCACTTGCTCCTTCAACTCTGCTGAAAGTGTTCCTTTATTGTACAGTGTATCCTCTAACGTACTCCACGAATGTAATATATCTGGATTATGGCCTAATAACTTTTGAAACTTTGTATCTCCTACATTTGATAATGAAATTCTCTCCATCATTTCCCCTCCTATTTCCTTCTATTTTATTGTAAAATAAATGAAGTTCACTTTACATTTCATATGAATCTTAATTCATATTTTTTCTTTACAAAAATTATCATTTTGCTGGAGGTATATTTACAAATGCAACTAGACCGTGTTGATCGAAAGATTTTAAATGAATTATATAATGATAGTCGCCTTTCCATGCGCGAATTAGCAAAGCGAGTAAACTTATCCGCTCCGTCTACTACAGAACGTGTTCGTAAACTTGAAAGTGAAGGAATTATTCAAAAATACACAATCGATATTGATTATAAAAAAGCAGGACTTGTTTTAGATTGTATTTTAGAAATCACTTTAAAAAATGGTGATACAACACGTATGCAACAGTTTATCCAATCTTATCCATCTGCAAGTTTTTGTTACCGAGTAACAGGAAGCTTATGCTACATTGTAAAAATTTCTGTTCCTTCACTCGTTGAACTTGAAGAATTTATCAATGATGTTTCTTCATATGCAACGACAGTTTCTCATATCGTATTATCAGAAGTATCTCTTACTCCAGACATTGAGCATATCTTCCCAGAAAATTAATTTATTTTTATCACGCTATTTGTTGGCAGTAAAACTCCCACCTCAAAATTCAGTTGCAGCCAAAAAGTTAATAGGGAGTCTGGCTACCCGTAAACGCCCAATTGGTGAAGGTTAATAATCGGTGAGGATGAATAAAACTCCAACTCATTAAAGTTTCACTTTATTCACAAAAAATCTAAAAACCCCTTACAAAAAGAATAAAAATAATATATTATGTATTAAAATACATAAAGTTCGAGAAAGGGGCTTTACATTGAAAATCTGGTTTTATGAAAAAACAGCACAATTAGATGACTTGCTTGGTATTTGGGACAATGTTCCGACGATCCCTCGAATTGGTGAAAAAGTGGAGCTTTTAAAAACTGTCCGCACTGTTACAGATATTAAATATGTAAAGAACGGTAATAATTTTCGTGTAGAAATTATTACGAATTAAAAAACATCTCTCCTTTTATACAGGAGAGATGTTTTTTAATTATCTATCATGTGCTTTTTTTATAACGATTTTATCTTCTTCTACAGAAACTGTTACATAATCATTTTCTTCTAACCGAAGCTTATTTACCGCTTCATCTGGTAGTTCTGCAGCCATCAATCTATCTGTTACGATCACTTGACTATACAATTCATTTTCTTGTGATGCATTCACTACCTTTTCTTCATTTATGAAGCGCACTGGTGGCACACCCACTTCTTTTACTGTACGCCATTGTTTCCAAACATAAGGAATTAACCAAAGTAACCCAACAACTGTAAGACCGATACCAATCCATAAATTACTTTGTGCTTGTAATTCAGGAATTGAGATTGCAGTATCTTCTTCTCCACCGACAAATTGCATACTTGTCGCAATTAAATTATTAAGAGCATGCACAGCAATATTCGTCCATATATTTTTCGTTTTTATGTATAAAAGGCACATAACAACACCAAACATGAAAGCACCAATAACATCAAAGTGTCCTAAACCAAAAATAAGTGAAGATATAATTACAGCTTTTTTAATTCCCCATTTATAAGCCATTCGCTGTAAAAAGAATCCCCTAAAAATAATCTCTTCCATAATAGGTGCTAATACACATGCTGAAATGAAAGTAAATATCGTCATATATATGTTACTCGTATTAATAACAGTTCCATCTTCTAACATGGCAACTAAGAAATTCGGTAACGTATGTGCTAATATGTAAAATTGAATATGAGATATACCGACTGAAAAAATCATTCCCATTATCGTTGCTAATAAAATGAGTCCCCACGGTAAACGTCCTGGCTTATCAAAGAAACTTTTAAAAACAACATTATTTTTATTCGCTTTTACGTACAACCAAAATAACGGAAATACAAAAAATACAGTTATTTGTGAAATAACCTCTAACGTGCTATCAGAAACATTTGATAAACCTAATGGAATCATCGTAAGAAACAACCCTATCATCATCCATCCAAAAAAGCTACGTAGTCTTATACGTGAAAATGCATATTGCAATATTGCACACCTCCAAAGATTGTTAAAGTAAAACTTTAATCAGTTATAGGGAACCCTTCTCCTACAAATAGCAGGATAACTATATTATAATATGAATATAGTTGAAAATCTTCCTGTTTTTCTCAAATACTTTCGAGCAACGTATCTCTTAACATATATAATAACGAATTTATTGGATATACCATATCACAGTTCTTCAACTACGTTACAACTTACATTTGCTGTACTTAAATAGCTGGAGAAGATCCGGTATTCTATCGCTAACAGCATCTCAAATTAACAATACAGAATACTAGAAATGTAAAAAACTATGTAATAAAAATCCCCGTTTTTACAAACGGGGATTTCTTTTATTATAATACGTCACGTTTTTGGAATAATGCACTTGATGCTACAAGTAATACAGCAAAATATGCAGCTAAAAGTAATAATGAAGTTGTAAACGTAAATTCTGCAAATGGTGGCTCCATTCCACCGCTTACCAATTTATTACTGTCGTAAGCTCTTAAATCTAAATGGAAGAATACTACAAACTTCGCTACACCTTTTGCAAACATCATTAGTGCAATAGTAATTGCTCCTTGCAAGAAATATAAGAACAACGTAATAATTAATGGCAATACGGATTTTCTAAATACATTTGCTAAGAAAAAGGCAAGTGTTGCAAAGAAAAATGGTGATACAAGCTGATATAACATCGTTCTTAAAACAATTCCTAACGTTAAATCTGTTTTACTACCATCCATTACAATACCACCAATAATCGTTGCAATGAACATACCAGCAAATATGATAAATAGCATCGCTAATAACACAGTAATATATTTAGAAAATAAAACTGTAAGTCGTTTTCTTGGACGAATTAACAATTGTTTAATTGTACCTTTTTGGAACTCATCAGTAAGAGTACGGGCTGCAAGTGTGATCCCAAAAATTGTTGCGAATAAAACGATTAAACCAATCTCTGAGTTTGCATAATCTAAATACGACCCCTTAAACTCATCACCTTTTCCCCACTTCATCATTGCTAAATTTCCTAAAATTTCGAGTGCCGCAATGACACCGATTAAAATATACATACCTTTTTTCGCATGTAACTTTAAAAATTCATTTTGAATTAATTTAAACATTACGCTTTCACTCCCCCAGTAATCGCTAAGAATTCATCCTCTAACGTTTTATTTTGAACGGTAACACCATATACAAGCACATCAGCATGCACAAGTTTTTTTACAAGCTGTGGAATTCTCTCTTTTGTTACAGATGCCACAATTACATTCTCCTGTGCTTTACCTTTAATAATTTCATTCGCTTTCTGAACTTCATCTACTTCAAACGCTACTACTACTGTCTCATCATGTTTCGCTTGTTCATGTAAGTTGTACTCTTGTACAAACTCACCTTGTTTAATAATTACGACGCGATCACACATTAATTCAATTTCACTTAATAAGTGACTCGATACGATTACCGCGATATTCTCTTCTTTCGCTAGTCGTTGTAAATAATCACGAATTTGGCGAATACCAGCTGGATCTAATCCATTTGTCGGTTCATCTAAAATTAATATTTTCGGCTGATGAAGTAACGCCTGCGCAATTCCTAAACGTTGTTTCATACCAAGTGAGTATGTTTTTACCTTTTTATGAATTGCATGCTCTAATTCAACAAGCTTTACAATTTCAGCGATGCGCTCTTTATTAATAGGTGTAATTGCCATGTTCGCAAAATGCTTTAAGTTTTGCATACCAGTCATATAATCATATAGTTCCGGATTTTCTACAATCGCTCCAATTTGCTCTAACGCCTTTTCACGTTCCGTGCGAATGCTATGACCACAAATTGTAATATCGCCTTCTGTCATAGAAATAAGACCTGTCATCATACGAATTGTCGTCGTCTTACCACTACCGTTCGGTCCAAGGAATCCGTACACTTCCCCTTCTCGAACCTCAAATGATAAACCTCGAATAATTTCTGTTCTACCAATCTTTTTTCGAACATTTTCTAATTTTACTACTACATTTCCCAATGCTGATTCCTCCTTTAGACTTCTAGTTTTTTGTCGATAATATAAGCAATTACATATATTATTAGAGCACTAACAATTACCATAAAACTTATATTAAAAATATTAAATCCATTTTCTTGAAACATCTCAATAAAAAGACTTTTACTTTCACTACGATATTCTACTCTTCGCAATTCTTGGAAAGCTGGAGCTAATTTTCCTAGCAAGGTTATCGCTAAAGTAATCGTTATATTTACTACTAGAGAAATAATAACGATCAGTATATTTTGTGCTTTTTTCTTTTTAGTGAGCAACTTAACTAGAGTAATTACTAATAAGATTTGTAACGTCACAAACAAAAAATCAAACAAATCGCTTATTGCATATATTAAATTATTCATTATGCCCACTTGCATTATTTCTTTTGCCTCTACATATACAGAAGTCGTAGGAAAAGCTAATACATAACTTACGTAGAAAAGAACTCCACATACCCCATACCATATAGCCATTGCAATATATGAGAAAATAAGCATAGAAAACACATATTGTTTCCCAGATATTGCTGTAATCCGTAACATTGGATTGGTTAGTAAGCGAGAATATGACTTCATTGTTTGCAAAAACATATAAATTACATAAAAAAGAAAGATAACCATAATAATCCCAAATATGCCCTCTTGTCTATTGATGGCCGCATCACTCTTTCTTACAATCATTTGCGAAAATAAAACCGCTTCAATTAGCACAAAAAGTAAAAAAGTAACAATGTATCTTTTCTTATTTACATTCCACAAATAGGATAGTATTGACTTCACTTACTAAACACCTCCTTAAACAGTTCATGAATTGCTTTTCCTCTCTGAAAACGAAGTTCTTCTGCATTTTCATATAGAACAATTTCCCCATCTTTTAAAAAGATTACTTCATCAAAAATATTTTCAATTTCATTTATTAAGTGAGTTGAAATTAATATAGTACAATCTTCTCTATAAAACTGTAAAATTAAATCCAATACGTGTTCTCTAGAAAGAGGATCAATCCCGCCCAGCGGTTCATCCAGTACGTATAACTTCGCTTTTCGAGAAAATGTTAAAATGATTTGTAGCTTCTCAATCATCCCTTTTGACAATGCTTTAATTTTTTCTTCTAACGGTATTTTAAATTCCGCAATCGTATCTACCGCTTTTTGAATATCGAAGTCTTTATAAAAATCTCGATAGAAAAATAAAGCATCTTTTACAGTCATCCAATCATCAAAGACTGGCTTATCGGACATAAATGAAACAATTTCTTTCGTCTCTAACCCAACTTTTTTACCGTTAATTGTAATGCTACCTTCAGAAGGGTGCTGTAAACCTGCAATCATTTTCAATAACGTCGTTTTACCGCTCCCATTATCTCCAACAAGCCCTATAATTTTCCCTTCCGTAATCTCTATGTTCAATTCACGAATCACTGCTTTTAACCCGTATCTCTTCCATAAGTTTTCTATTTTTAATAGTTCTGTCATTTGCTCTCCTCCCTCTTTTCATGTAAGGAAGAACGAAGAATTGAAAGGATTTCGTCTTCTGAAAACCCTAAGTTATCCATTCCATCTATAAAAGAATGAAGTAATTCTTTCGCCATATCTTTGCGCAGCTCCATAATTTTCTCCCCTTCATTCGTTACATATCGTCCCATTCCTCTACGCGTTACAACAACACCATCACGTTCCAATTCTTGAAATGTTCGTTGAATTGTATTTGGATTTACTTGTAATTCACTCGCTAATTCACGTACAGAGGGAATTTTATCACCAGGCGATAAATGCCCAACTACAATTTCTTTTTTTATGTATTCCATTACCTGAATGTAAATGGGTGTATTTGGAGAAAATTCTATTTTCATTTCTTCCCTCCTTCTGTCTTAGTGTACTAGTTAAATAGTACACTAAGACAGAATATATGTAAATACTTACAAATAAAATGTAATAAAAAGGCAGTGCAACTTTCGTTACACTGCCTCCTTGCAATCAAAACTAGTACAGTAAACAATATGATAGATTTACTAGTTTGAATCCGTATATAATTTTATACAAAAATTACTTTCCTTTTACTTGCGCTAGTACAGATTTAAACGTATTAATAACTGTATCTACCTCTTCATAACTAATTGTAAGAGATGGTTCGATACGAATTGTTTTTGAGTTAATTAACGTTCCAGCAACGAGAATACCTTGATCAAACATTGCCTTTGACACTTCGTAACCAATCTCGTCTTTATGGAATTCAATACCAATCATTAAACCTTGACCACGAATTTCAAAGATTTTATCCTCGTGCCCTTCTGCTGCTTGTTTCAATCCATTTAAGAAATACGCCCCAACTTCAGCAGCACGTTCTGGTAATTTCTCTTCCAATAATACATGGATTGTTGCAATTGCAGCCGCACATGCCAGCGGATTCCCTCCAAATGTTGTTGTATGCATAAATGGATTTTCAAACCAACTTTGGAATACTTTTTCTTTCGCAACGATAGCTCCTGCTGGCATAACGCCTCCACCAAATGCCTTCGCCAGACAAATAATATCCGGCACAACATCATATAATTCCGCTGCAAACATTTTCCCTGTACGTCCCATTCCAGTTTGTACTTCATCGAAAATAAGGAGTGATCCAAACTCATCACAAAGCTCTCGTACTTGTTTCAAATAATTTTCTGGAGGTAAAATAATACCGCCCTCTCCTTGAATTGGTTCTAAAATAACTGCTGCAACATCTTCTCCCACTAATGCGCATGTCTCAAATGTTTTTCTCATCATATCAATATCGCCAAATGGGACATGACGGAAACCCGGAATTAATGGTAAAAATGGCTTGCGGAACATTCCTTTTGCCGTCCCAGATAAAGCACCAAGGCTCTTACCATGGAAAGCACGAGTTGTAGAAATGAAAGTTGTTCGTTCACTATACATTTTTGCTAGTTTTAATGCTGCCTCTACACTTTCTGTTCCACTATTTGTGAAGAAGGCATATTTCAAATCACCAGGTGTAATATCCGCTAAAATCTTTGCAAGAATCGCTCGAAGTGGATCTAGTAAATCTTGACTGTGTAATGCTTGACGCTTTAGTTGATCTGTCACAGCTTTTACTACTTTCGGATTACGGTGACCAACATTGTAAATTCCGAATCCACCTAAACAGTCAATATATTTTTTACCATTAATATCCATAAAACAAGATCCTTCATCAGACCATTCTACTGCCGCAAATTGTCCATCCTTTGTTACTGTTTTTCTATATGCTAGAAAACCAGGATTCACATGCTCTCTAAATCCATCTACTGTTTCTTTTTGAATCCAGTTTGCTTCTTCTTCAGAAACTTTTTCTTTTTCAATTAACTGTAGTACTTTCGTAATATACTCATTTACATTTGAACCTTTTACATCTTGTTCATTCAATTTATTTTCCACGTTCGTTCCCATTTATTTCACTCCTATATTCTTTTTATTTGCAAACCAACCAATAGGTTCTACTTCTAGATTTATATTAATCTGCTTAATTTCTTGAAATTCCTCTAAACCAAACGTTCCTAGACTACGACCTATACCACTTTGCTTATATCCACCCCAAGGTGCCTCATTGTATGTTGGATGATAGCTGTTAATCCACGTAATTCCTGCGCGAAGCTTGCGAATTACACGCATTGCTTTCGCACCATCAACTGTAAATACCCCTCCAGCTAAGCCATAATCTGTACCATTTGCTAACTCAATTGCTTCTTGTTCATTTTTAAACTTTTGAATTACTACAACAGGACCGAAAATTTCTTCCTGTACAATGCGCATATCGGGTTTTACATTGACAAAGACCGTTGGTTCAATAAAGAAACCCTCACCTTTTCCATCTGTCAGTATTCGCTTACCTCCACAAGCAATGTCTGCGCCTTCGTCTTTCCCAATTTCAATGTAGCGTAATACTTTTTCCATATGTTCTTGACTTACAAGTGGTCCCATTTCTGATTCAGGATTATCACCAGGCCCGACGTTAATTTGCTGCGCTCGCTCCACAAAACTATTAATAAATTTATCGTAAACGCTTTCTTCAACAAGGATTCTCGATCCTGCTGAACATACTTGTCCGCTACCTGCATAAATACCAAATAGTGCATAATCAATAGCTGTTTCAAAATCTGCATCTGCAAAAATAATATTCGGTGATTTGCCTCCAAGTTCTAGCGAAATCTTTTTCATATTATCTGCTGCCGTTCTCATAATGTGCTTGCCTGTTTTTGTTCCACCTGTAAAGGAAATCATATCCACCTTACTACTCGCTGCAATTTCATTCCCTACTATTGGACCGGCCCCCATTACCATATTAGCAACACCTTTTGGTAGCCCTACTTTTTCAAGGATTTCGAATAGCTTTGTCGCAGTAATTGGTGTCACTTCAGAAGGTTTAAACACAATTGTATTTCCAGCTGCTAAAGCAGGTGCAATTTTCCATACACTCATCAATAGCGGATAATTCCATGGAACAATTAATCCACAAACACCAACTGGCTCTCTTACAACCATTGCTTGCATTGGATCGGCTACATGATATGTTTGCCCATCTGGCTTTGTAATCAATCCAGCATAATAGCGAAAACAAGCCGCTGCATCTCCAATATCTCCTTCTGCCTCACGGTATGTTTTTCCATTATCCATTGTTTCAAGATACACTAACTCTTCCATATTTTTATCAATTTCATCTGCTATTTTAAATAAATATGACGCCCTTTCAGCAGTGGATGTTTCTGACCAAATTCCACTATCGAAAGTCGCTCTTGCCACTTCGATCGCGTATTTTGTATCCTCAATTGTTCCCTCAGGTGCATATGCTATACCCTTGCCATTCGCGGGGTTAATTATTGTTCTTTTTTCTTGATTACTAGACTCTCTCCATTCACCGTTTACATACATTTTTAAATCTAGCACTATATTGAATCCTCCTTTATTAATCGTTTATATATTTATAAGCAAGTTTCATGCCAACATTTAAAGCACAAAGGAATCCTATAAAAACTAACTATATTCTTACGTGTAATAAAAAAGAAGTATGCGTTGTTGCATACACTATTCCACTTTGCATAAAACAAAACGTAGATCAGTACCATTACCGTCTTTCATTTTGCTGAAATGTGAGATGATAGTACTTGCCAACCACGAATAGCGGAAAACTCGCTAAACTAACAAAAAAGGAGAAGTCTATGTGACCTTCTCCTTTTTTAGGAATACGAGATTATATCAGTTGGCATTCCTTTTTCACTGACAATCCTTTGATATTTTCGACTCACTGAAGATTGGCTAATGCCAAGAGCTTTTGCTGCCTTAGTCGTTGTTTTATACTGCTTCATTGCAAGTAAAATCAATTGTTCTTCTACAGAATGTAGTGCTTCTTGTAACGGTAATACTCTCGTAATAACTGGTTTTGATTTTTTAAAGTCATAACCGGGGGTTAAAAACTTACTAACAAACTCAGCTTCAATTACTGGATCATCTGCTGATACTACTAAACGTTCAATCATATTTTGTAATTCACGTACATTTCCTGGCCATGAATAAAACTCTAGTAAGTTAAGTGCATCCGGAGTTAAATGATAGTTTTTATTATATTTTTCATTTAACTGTTGTAAAAAATGAAAAGCGAGTACTGGGACATCTTCCATTCGTTCTCGTAGAGGAGGCACTTGCAATGGAATTACATTTAAGCGATAAAATAAATCTTCACGGAACGTTCCTGCCTCTACCATCTTTTCCAGACTTTTATTTGTAGCGGCAATAATTTGTACATTTATTTTCGTAGGTATTGTACTTCCAATAGGAATTACTTCTTGTTCCTGCAGGACCCTAAGCAATTTCACCTGCAAATGTAGAGGCATTTCTCCAATTTCATCTAAAAATAAAATACCTTGATCAGCTCGCTTGAAATATCCTTCTTTTCCATTTTTATCTGCTCCTGTAAAAGCACCTTTCGTATAACCAAATAGTTCACTTTCTAACAAAGTTTCTGGAATTGCACCACAATTTAATTTTAAAAATGGCTTTGCAGATCGCTTTCCAAGTTGATGAATTGCTTGAGCAATTACTTCCTTCCCGACGCCCGATTCTCCGGAAATAAGAACATTGGAAGAGAAATCTGCTATTTTTTTAGCTTGGTTTATAATTTGCTCCATTTTCGGACTACAGTAAATAAGTTTCTTAAGAAAACGATCTTTATTTTTAAAATCATCTAATTCCTTCTTATATTGCTCTGATATTCTCTTTATTTCATGTAATTCCGTCTTTAATCTCGTAGCTTCTGTAATATCTCTTGAAGCAATAATAATACGATGAAGCTCTCCGTTTTCATCAAATACAGGATTTCCAACTGCCAATATTTTTCTTCCACTTTTTGTTTCTTGTACAACTGATACCTTTTTTTGTTGCTCCAATACTAATCGCGTAACAGATGGACTAAATAACCCTTTCTGTTCTAAGTCTAAAAGGTTTTTACCTAAAAGATCCTTCAAATTACTCCCCCAAAAATCATTAATAACGGTTTCACTGTAACGAATTAATTCCCCTTTATGATTAACAACTAATATTTCATCATAAATACTAGACAAAATTGCATGCAAATCTTTGTTTAAATCCTTTATATATTCAATTTCCATTGCCATGTCCTCAACCATCGGCAAATCTTGTACGATAATAACCATTCCTTCAATATTTCCATCAAAGTTTGGAATGGGACTATAGTCAACTAATACACCCATCTCATTTGTGATTTGTAATTGATTCAAAATTGTCTTTCCCGTTGCAAATACGTTATTAATATGTCCTTCGTTAAAAATTTGTTCTGCTGGTACATTCATTACTCTTTCAGGTGTAGATTTAATCATCTTCAAACCAGATTCATTGCAATTTACAATTTTCTTTTCACGATCCACTACAAAAATCCCCATTGGAATAGACGTTAAAATAATTTTTAATATATCAACACTCTGATTTTCTTGTTTAAATAGTTCTGCAAAAACATCTTCTCTTCTTATATATCCTATTAACTCATCCATTTCATTTTTCACTATCGCAATCGGCGCTCCAATAATTTGAAACAGAGCTGTTAAAGAAATATTTTTACTAAGATAACATATTGTATCTAGCGAAACTGCATTTGCAAGCAATGCCTTGGAATGTAAGTCCTTACTGTTTGATAGCAGATCCTTGACATGAACGTATGCAAATAATTTCTCTCCCCTTTTTAAAAATAGAAAAGGTTCTTTTATATTTTCAACGTCTATATTCCATTCCTTTTCGGATTGATCGATAGGTAGAGAAACAATAGGTCTAATTTTATTACGAGCAATGGAAAACATTCTGCTATTCCTCCTTTGGGCTACTTAATTTGTATTGTATCATTAAATGCAGATTTTTTTAATTAATCTGAAAACAAAACATTCTTTCCTTTACTTAATAAAAAAAGGAAGATGAGCACCTCCATCTTCCTCATTGTTCTATCATTAATCACTACCACTAACGAAAAGGTCTTCTTGAATATAAGCTAATACCATACCTGGAATTACTTTATCTCCTGCCTCTACTTCTAAAGAGTGAACTTCTCCGCTACATCCCATCTTAATTACTTCCAGTTTACCATTCATATCTTTAATCGAAAATAATGGCTCCCATTCATAAACTCGAGAATCCTTAACAATAGAAACTTTTTCAATTGTTCCATAGCATGGACTCGTAATAATATCATAGTACATAATCAATCATCCCCTTCTTTTATTCTATTAATATTGCTCTTCTAACCTTTGTGACTGAAGAATCATATAAAAAAAGCTTTGAAACTCTTCTATGTCTTCAATCTCAATTCCTAACCTCGGTGCCCAATATTGTTCCTCTACAATATCTTCTTGACTTAATAAAATCATTCTCCCATTTTGAATAGAGGTAACCATTGCTTTTCCAAGAAACTGTTGTGAATACGTAACAGCTATATCGTAACGATGACTTTTCGACAAAACACAATAATAACCGATTGGTTGTCTCTCCACTTCTTCTAATAAAATATCCAGTTTCATTTGAGCCCTCCTTTAGGTTAAAAATGCAACCAACCTCTTAGGCGCGATGCTTCTACAATCTTACGAACTCCTTCAATATAAGCAGCAATTTTCATATTTACTCCAAAGTGTTTTGAAGTGTCAAGTACGTTAGAAAAACTAGATGTAATTTTCTCCTTTAAACATTGATCAACATATTGCTCTGTCCAATAATATCCTTGATTATTTTGACACCATTCAAAATAAGAAACAATAACACCACCCGAGTTTGCTAAAATATCTGGAACAACCAAAACTCCCTTTTCTTCTAACATCGTTATCGCCTCTTTTGTTGTTGGACCATTTGCAGCCTCAATGATAATCTTACATCCAAGCTTTCCTGCATTATGTTTCGTAATGACTCCCCCAATTGCCGCTGGAATGAGTACATCACATTCTTTTTCTAACAACTCCTGATTAGAAATTATTTTACTAAAGAGATTCGATACTACACCGAAAGAATCTCTGTTTTCTAATAAATAAGGAACATCTAAGCCGTCTGGATTATAAATTCCTCCTATAGCATCTGATACCCCAACTACTTTCACACCAATATCATATAAATATTTCGCCAAATACCCTCCAACATTCCCAAATCCTTGAATAATAACTCTCATATTTTGTAGTGGAATTTGTTTTAACTCACTTACTAACTGAAGCGTATACAATACACCTTTAGAAGTTGCTGTTTCCCGTCCTTGTGATCCTCCTAGCATTAATGGCTTCCCGGTTATAAAGCCTGGAGAGTCAAACTCCCTAATATGGTCATATTCATCTAGCATCCAAGCCATAATTTGCGCATTTGTGTACATATCAGGAGCCGGAATATCTTTCGTCGGTCCCACAATTTGACTTACTGCCCTTACATACCCACGACTCAATGACTCTAATTCTCTAAAACTCATCTCCTGTGGATTACAAATAATCCCGCCCTTTGCGCCTCCATATGGCAGTCCTGTCACTCCACATTTCAAGCTCATCCAGCCAGCAAGTGCTTTTACTTCTTCTGCCGTAACATCTGGATGGAATCTAATACCACCTTTCGTTGGCCCAGCTGCGTCATTATGCTGAGCACGATACCCTTGAAATACCTTTGTTGTTCCATCATCCATACGAACAGGAATACTTACTTCTAAAAAACGCATTGGTTTTTTCAGAAATTCAAATACTTCGTCTGGATAATGTAAAAAATGAAGCGCCTCTTTTAATATAGCTTGAAATTCCTCTAAAGGATTTTCAACCTCACCTGTATGTTTTTCTGACTGAATCGGCACGATAACACCTCGCTTTTTATTTTTACTAATTATACAAAGCAATAATCGTGCCAAGTGAAAATGCTACGGTAATCATATTGTGTCACCCTCCTACTTATGATGCTTTGAATGACTTATGCAATACTGCATGATTATTAAATATAAAAAGCAAAAGACATCGGGATTTATCCGATGTCTTTTGCTTTTTACATTTCCTGCACTTCTTCAAAATGCATTTGCGGAGGAGCTAAGCGGAACATATTTGTAATATATAAAAGATATCCCATTCCAATAGCAGCCCAGCAAATACCGAGAATAAGTGAATGAACATTGAGATTAAACCATAGTACTGCTACAGTACCAGCACCTAAAATAGGCATCACTAAAAAATTTAAACAGTCTTTTATCGTTTTATATCTTTTTTTCTTAATTACATAGTAGGAAATTACAGATAAATTAACAAATGTAAATGCAATAAGCGCTCCAAAATTAATAAGTGATGCTGCCGTTTCTAAATCAATGAATATCGCAGAGAGTGAAATAACTCCTACAATAATAATGTTATATACTGGCGTTCGCCAACGAGGATGAATGTATCCGAATATTTTTTTCGGAATGACATTATCTCGACCCATTACGTACAATAATCTAGACACACTTGTATGAGAAGCTAAACCAGACGCGAGTGTCCCCATAAGCGTTCCTACTAAAAAGAAAGCTTGAAATAGTTTTCCACCAACATATAGCGCAATTTCTGGAGACGCTGATTCTTTATCTTTAAATACAGATGTATCTGGAAAGAAAGATTGTGTAAAATACGTAGTTGTAATGAATAAAACTCCACCGATTAAAGCAGTAAGAAAAATAGCCCGAGGTATTGTCTTCCTCGCGTTTGGTGTCTCTTCCGAAAATGTAGTTACTGCATCAAAACCTAAAAATGAAAAACAAAGAATTGTTGCACCTGCAACTAACGGTGATATTTGTATATCTGATTGAAAAAACGGCTGAATGGAAAAAACTTCTCCTGTTCCCTCTCCCGCTAATAAACCTTTTATAACTAGAAAAACAAACACGGCCATTACTAGCACTTGAAATATTACTAAAAACGTATTGAAGTTAGCAGTAACATTTACGCTAATAACATTTATAAGTGTAATCAGTAGAATAAAACCAATGACCCATATCCAATTGGGAATACTTGGAAAAAACGCTGACAAATAAATTCTCGTTAATAGTGCGTTCACCATCGGCAGAAACAAATAATCCAATAATGCGGACCATCCAACAAGAAACCCAAGTCTTGCACTAATTGTTTTCTGTGTATACGTATAAGCTGATCCTGCGGTAGGAAAAACCTTTACCATTTTGCCGTAGCTTGCAGCGGTAAACAACATCCCTGCTAATGCAATCAAATAAGCTCCTGGAACATGTCCACCCGTTTTTTCCGAAACGATTCCAAACGTATCAAATCCAACCATCGGTGTCATATACCCGACCCCTAGCATAACAATTGACCAAAGTCCTAATGAACGTTTTAAACCAACTACTTTTCCCACCTATCATTCCCCCTACTTTCTCTATCTCATTTTCATTTGAAAATTGACAGCAAAAAGGAAACGCTTTCAAATAGCTGTATACATCACACCAACTATTACAGTTCCCTTTTGTTTTTAAATATCATGCAATTTTCGAGCCAAAATGTATGTAATTAAAAAATTCAATTCGAAAGAAAACATATAGGTGGAATGAGGCCTCACTTCTTCTCATTTTTTATTCATTTTGACATAAGTTATTCAATCTCTCATACTGCTAAATATAAAAAATAAAGCTTTAATTCGTGTTTTTTATTTTCACTCCCTTACAAATTTGGCTTTTATGAGATAGGAATATTTCCATGAAATAATAACATTATGTAAACTATCCATAGAAAAAAGCTGTCTTTTCTATAAAGACAGCTTTTTCTATGACACGATATTAAAAATTGAATGCGAAGTCATCGTCAGATAACTTTTCAACGTTCGTTGCTTTTACGTAACCATTTCCTTTTACAGAGAAGAAATCATGGTTTTTCGTATCTGTACGTAGACCATTTAAAACGATTGGGTTAATTTCTTCTTCTTCAAACTTCGGCTCAAGTCCTAAATTCATAAGTCCTTTATTCGCATTGTAGCGAACGAAACGATTTACATCATCTACAAGACCGATAGAAGTGTAAATTTCTTCTGTGTATGCCATTTCAATTTCATATAGTTCCATTAATAACTCTTGCGTTTCTTTTTGCACTTCTTGTTGATCTTCTGCAGAAAGCTCTGCGAAAAGTTGTTGTGCTAAAATACCGACGAATACGCCGTGAATGGACTCATCACGAATGATTAGGTTAATAATTTCACCACTTGCCGTCAATTTACCTTGACCTGCTAAGTAAAGTGGATAGAAGAATCCACTATAGAATAAGTAACTTTCTAAGAACACACTTGCTACCATTGCCATGTATAACTCTTTTTTCGTTACTTGAGGCTTTAATAAACGACGATAGTAACGAGTAATAATACCAGCCTTTTTCTCAAGTAATGGATGATTGTCTACCCATTCAAAAATATCATCAATTTCTTCTTCCGTAGCTAACGTTGTAAAAATATGACTGTAACTCTTCGCATGTACTTCTTCCATAGCTCCCATGAAAGCTAATACACTTTTTGCTTGTAAATTTTCAAGATGAACAAGTACAAGTGGCATCCCTTCGCCACCTTGTTTCGTATCTAAAAGTGTTAAACCACCTAATACACGCTTATAAGCAATTTGCTCTTCTTTTGATAATTGTGCCCAAGTATTTTTGTCAGAAGACACCGCGATTTCTTCTTCTGTCCAAAACTGAGCGATGTTTTGCTTCCAAAACATTAAACTAAAATCATCTTCCTTTTTGTTCCAGTTTACCGCACGCATTCAATCGCCCCTTCTCTAAATAAACATGAAAAATTGATAACTAAGCATGAGCAGGGTTCAGAAAACCCTGCTCATAATGTCTCACTTTTTTATATTAAACGGTACAAGCTACGCACTCTTCCACGCTTAATTTACGTGTTCTCGTATAATACAGACTCTTTAAGCCTTTTTTATGTGCATAGATGTAGTAACGTGCTAACTCACGTGTTGAAATATCACTATTGACGTAAAGAATTGTACTAATTCCTTGGTCAATATGCTCTTGAATTTCTGCAATTAAATCAATTAATTTAAACTGATTCATATCGTAAGAAGATTTATAGTACCAGAACGTATCTTTTGATAAATACGGCATTGGATAATATGTTGTCGCATTCGCATACGTTCTTGATTCGATTTGACTTACGATCGGCATTACGCTTGAAGTTGCATTTTGAACGTAACTGATAGATTGTGTTGGAGCGATAGCAAGACGGTATGAATTATATAATCCATTCTTCTGCACTTGCTCTTTTAAACTTGTCCAATCTTCTTTTGTTGGAATATGAATTCCTTCAAATAGTTGCTGAACTTTTTCAGTTACTGGGCTGTAATCTGTCGTTTCATACTTCTCAAAGTATGTGCCGTTCGCATAATCAGACTTATCGAAGTCTTTAAATGTTTCGCCTTTTTCTTTAGCGATTTCCATACTTTTCTCAATAGAGTAGTAATTTAACATCATAAAGAATGTACGAGCGAACTCTTTCGCTTCTGCACTTTCATAACCAATTTTATTTTTTGCTAAATATCCATGTAAGTTCATTGCTCCAAGTCCAACTGAATGAAGCTCATCATTTGCTTTTTTCACAGTTGGTGCATTCGGAATGATTGTCATATCAGAAACAGCTGTTAAAGCTTCCATTCCTGCATGAACTGCTTCACGAATTTCTTTATTTTCCATTACATTTACGATATTTAGTGATCCTAAGTTACAGTTAATATCGCGGCGGATAATGTCATCTGTACCATAATCATTTATTTCAGAAGTTTCTTGTAGCTGGAAGATTTCTGTCTCGAATGTTCAACCGAGTTCGCTACTCCTCAGTCCGTTGCTCATGCAACTGCTGTATGTCACCATACAGGACAGACTATATCATCACCTACAGCATTACCTGATTAGGTGCTCCGCTTTTCGAACGCCAATCGCTTGCGCTCTACTCCCATAAGGGATAGTCGTTAGGCTTTTACTTATCTTAATCTTTCAGAAAGTCTCTTATTACTTTATGTTGTCTGATCACTCTGCTATACAAAATAATAAGATACATTCTGAACTTTTCTATGCTCATTCTAAGATAAGATTTAGCACGGTAGGTTACCTCAAACTTGAGGCTTTCCCCGTTTAACGGAGTTTTCGACTAGCATTTCTACTAGAAGGTGCTACATATTTAACACAAGTTCGACATCTTCACAGTTCCAATATCCTTCAGTGGATGCTGGTTATTTGCATTTGATTTAAACATTAAGTATGGGTAACCAGACTCAAGCTGAATCATTGCGATTTTAATAAGCATATCACGTGCACTAATATCTAGCGGCTTCTTCTTCACTTTCGGATTGCTCATTAATTCATCGTACATTTCATCAATATCAATATCATCTAAATGCTTGCCATATTCTTTAAACACCGTATAAGGCGCGAAAACATGGAAAGGTTCGTTTTTCTCAGCAAGCTCAAAGAACTTACTTGGAACGATAATTCCGATTGATAGAGACTGAATACGGCTCTTCTCGTCGGCATTTATTTTCTTTGTATCAAGGAATTCGATAATATCCCAATGGAAGATGTTTAAGTATACTGCACCAGCACCTTTTCGTTGGCCAAGTTGATTCGCATATGAAAACGAATCTTCAAGCAATTTCATAACAGGTACTACACCACTTGCAGCGTTATCAATCCCTTTAATTTGCTCACCACGCGCACGTAGCTTAGATAAGTTTAAAGCTACTCCCCCGCCAATTTTTGATAATTGCATTGCAGTATTAATGTTAAAGCCGATTGAATTTAAGCTATCGTCCATCTCTAACAAGAAACAAGACACCATTTCTCCTCTTCTGCTTCTTCCCGCATTTAAAAAGGTTGGTGTCGCTGGTTGGTAGTTTTGTTTTACAATCATGCTTGCGAATTGTTTTGCCTTCGCAACATCACCGCGTCCTAAGTATAATGACACAATTGCTACACGATCTTCATAGCTTTCTAAGTATTGTTTTTGATCATTCGTTTTTAACGCATAATCTTTGTAGAACTTAGATGCTGCCATATAAGATTGGAATTCGAAGTTTTCACCATAAGCGATGTTATATACTCCTTCTACTTCCTCCAAGCTATACTCGTCCAGAACATTGTAATAGTAATCATGTTCTTTCATATACTCCATTCGCTCTGCCACGCTATTAAAAGGAACGGTATTCTCTCTAGCTTCTTCCATAAAGACTTCTAATGCCTCTTTATCTTTATGAAGCTGATAAAAACCGTCCTGCATTTGCGTGATTTCATTATTCAGTTCAATGTGTCGCAATCTCCCGCACCCTTTCCTTAAAATATTCTACATCGTTATTTGTTCCTGATAACTCAAATTTTGATACAATAGGCACTTCATATTTAGCAGAAATTTTGTCAGCACTTGCACCGAACATGTCTCCCCAGTTACGATTGCCGCTTGCAGATACGCCTTTTAATTTGTCATTATTGCGCTCTAAAAATTCTAAAACACGTTCTGGTACATTGCCAAAACCTGTTGTATACGTAATAAGAATAAAGTCTTCATCTATTACTAGATCTTCACCAATTTGAACGGCCGGCATATTTAATTTGTGAATGAAACGCTTCACGTTTCCTGTCATAGAATCATATGCAACTAACATTTCCGACCCTCCCTCTCCAATCTATACTCTTTGTATGTCATTTCTTGATTTCTCTATATATTGTATTACGTTTCAAAATAAGACACAAGATATATGTATAAATTCTTTCTTTTTTTAACTTTTACTTTTCGACAAGACCGCCGATTTTTTTCAATACAATGACTATGAAACAACATTCTAAAACTCATGTCAATAAAGTGCTTTTCAAAAAAGTTGTCAACGAATTTAACCTCATTTTAAAAAAAGTTAACAATATATTTTGTCATAAAACGGCAAATGCTGGAGGAATATATTTCTCCAGCATCACGCAAAAAAGAACAGACATGAAACGATAATCTGTTCTAACAAACGATTACATTTATCAATTTTACTTTATTAAATATTATACATATACTTTCGTTGCTCGTTACATACTAAAAGATAACTATTATAGAAAAAGATTATTATTATTATGGCGTTTCAATTTATGTATGAAAAGTTTATTCAGAGTGCTCAATACGCAAAATATCTTTTACAAATATGTGATGCGGATTCTCATCTTTATCAAGCATTGTACATACAGGAGCTTCTTCATCAAAGTATACGATCATTCCTTCTACGTACTCATATGTCTGTTGAACTTGTACAGTTACTTTAATTTCTGCCGCTTGCTCATACGCCCTTTTTATTTTCTGAAGCATTTTTGTTGAACATTTTCGTTTCTCTGGATACATAACCATTCCCATACATCTATTTCCGGCTCTATCTTTCCACATATAATCCCAATGCGGTAAAATGGCTTGTTTAAAATCGCCCATAATTCTCCTCCCCTTTATCTTCTATTTATGAACGTGGCGTTTTTGAATATGTATAAATTACCTGTCCGCCGCGTTGTGCATTCCCAATAATATGTTTAAAATCTTCTCGACTTACTACAACTTTCCTAAACGTATAAAATACATCTTTCGTTGCAACATACTCCTTTATCTCACCATTTTTCAGCTGATCCAAAATTGTATTTGCTAATTGTTCATCCATGTATTTCACCTCTATGCAATATTTTATTTTATCGTATCTTTTATAGGTCAACAACTGTAAATTTTTCCTGTTGCTATGCCTTCATTTCATTTTCATTATTTTACAAGCAGTATTGCTTTATTATATGTCCACTAAATATCATATACTAACATAGCTACTTCTCTATATCAAACATTTTGGCATTCAATCATACAAAGTTCCATACCACTATGTTACAATATACAAATAGAACTAGGAGGGATACTATGATTCGGAAAGCAACAAAGACAGATGCAAAGGCAATATCTCCTTTATTGTATAATGCTCTGCATGAAATTGCTGAAAAAATCACTGGTAGCACAGTTGAAGCAAATGTATTACTAGGACTTGAAAAATGGTTCGTAAAAGAAAATAATCGATTGAGCTATGAAAACTGTTTAGTGGCGGAACAAGATGGAAAGGTAGTTGGGGTTATTGTCGCTTATCACGGTAGTGACGCTCAACAACTTGATGCACCAATCATACGCCACTTAAGAGAACTACATGAAGATGAATCCATTACGTTAGAAAAAGAAGCTGAACTTGATGAGTATTATATTGACACGTTGTCAGTTTCAAATATGTACGGCGGACGTGGCATTGGCTCTAAGTTAATCGATGCAGCTGAACTTCATGCAGCTGAAACAGGTTATGAAAAAATCGCCTTACTTGTTAATTTAGAAAACAAGCGTGCTTTTTCACTGTATGAAAAACTAGGTTACAACAAAGATAAAACCGTAATGCTCGTTGGCGAACCTTATGCTCATCTAATAAAACCATTACGTACATTGGTTTCTATATCTTAAAAAAAAGCACACGATTTTATATAAAATCGTGTGCTTTTAAGTTAATTTTGTATTTAATACACTTCCATTCATCGCCTCATGGAACGTATACTTTGTATATCCCCACGGCTTCCGATGAAAAATAGGAGGTCCAGACCATCCCATCGCCCTCAGTTCCGCACCAATCATCGTATTAAAATAGCTATGTCCTACTATCGCGATTTTCCCGTGCACCATTGCATAGTGATGTAACATGTTAGCAGCTTCTTTTGCCCTTCCCCTTGCTTCCTTATACGACTCAACATCTTTATGATACCCAACCATCCATAAAGCACGTCCAATAAAAAACCAAGTCCCCGGCTTACATTTAAACCATTCTGGTGCAAAAAAACTCGACGGTACTTCTACTTCTCTAAAAAGAGAATTTTGCACAAAGGACAAAGAATTCATTAATTCCGCTGCTGACTGTACAGCACGTCTTTGATCACTCGATACAATTAAATTTGCCGATTCTACTGCCTCAATTGTTTCAATCGGTATGTTACATTCCCTACTCATACTATCTACATCATATCTCTTCAGCCATTCATGAAATGAAGTAATTGTCATCGGTTCTATAGTACTATTCAAGCGACCATGACGAATAAAAGATATCCACATTCTTTTCACTCTCCATTCATCACTTACGAACTATATTATGTACTATTTCTTACATTCATCATAACATGCTGAAAATAAAAGTTACATATTGTTACATATCTCCGCCACTACTATGAGTAACTGAAGCATCTATTCCATCAAAATATGTATTCGTTTCATGTTGACGAATTTTCTTCAACTGTGTATAAGAAAATAAATATAAGAACAAAGCTATAAAGCTCCCCATAATTTCAAACATTATTTTACCGCTCCTATTTCCCCCTTATTAAACAGACCAACATCCATTTTCATTATAAAGATATAAACACTTTTTCTCCAGCATCATATGAAATATGGATATTATCTTACAAAATATGAATATTTTTCGACTTTTTCCTTTGAAAACATTTACAAAACAGGAAACATAGTTCAAAATAAAGGAAAATAAAAAATCCCAAATTATTCTTTTTTGGAAAAACTGTAACAAGGAGAGTTGCTTATGCAGATCGCAGAAACTGGAGATATCATCGAATTTAAAGGTGGAATGCAAGGCCGTGTTCAAAAGGTAAATCAAAACTCTGTTATTGTTGATATAACAATTATGGAGAATTTTAGAGAACTAGATATGGAACCTCTTACAGTTGTAAGTCATAAAAACTATACTGTCATTAATCAAAATGCATAATATAATAGAAAGAAAAGTCCTGTATAGTATACAGGACTTTTCTTTCTATTAACGATTATCAATCGTTTCCGGATATAGATCGTGGTTCATCATACGGTAATCTGCCATTTGTTCATACTTCGTTCCTGGTCGACCGTAGTTGCAATATGGATCAATTGAAATACCACCACGTGGTGTGAATTTGCCCCATACTTCAATGTAACGCGGATCCATTAATTTAATTAAATCATTCATAATTACATTCATACAATCTTCGTGGAAGTCACCGTGATTGCGGAAGCTAAATAAATATAACTTTAAAGATTTACTCTCTACCATTCTTTGTTCAGGAATGTAGCTAATATAAATTGTTGCAAAGTCTGGTTGTCCTGTTTTCGGACATAAGCTTGTAAATTCAGGACAATTGAATTTTACAAAGTAATCACGGTTTGGATGGTTATTATCAAATACCTCTAAAATTTCTGGGCTATATTCAAATAAATATTTTGTATTTTGATTTCCTAATAATGTTACATCTTTTAAATCTTCATCTAATCTTCCTGCCATTTTAAACATCCCTTCTCTTTATACGCCTCGTTTATTTCCCCATACTAACGCATGAAGCTGCGGCAATACTTTCGCATCATTCATTTTTTTACAATTAACAGCTTTTTCAATAAGCCACTCATACTTATCTAATAATTTTTTAATAAGCATTGCATCATCCACTGTTTTCGTATCATCGTTCCCTACTTGTAAGAAAAATGGTACAGATGGATAACGTTCGTGCATCTTAACTGCATATTCAAAGTCGCGATCATCGAATACTACTACTTTTAAACTAATATCTTTTCCTGCTAGTTTCTGAATTACAGCATCTAACTTTTGATAATCTGTTTTCATTCCCGAACTTGGTGGTTTTGGCGAAATGGTTATCTCATCAATTTGAAGTAACCAATCTTGCCATTTACTCCCTTGTGTTTCTATCGCCGTTCGCATCCCATTCTCTTTTAATATAGAAAGAAGCGACTCAATATTTTTCAATAAAACAGGATTCCCACCCGAAATCGTAACATGAGAGAAATTTTCTCCTCCAATTTCAACAAGCTCATTCCAAATGTCTTCCGCTGGCATTTGTCTAATTTGATCTTTTGCCGATCCATCCCATGTAAAAGCAGAATCACACCAAGAACAGCTATAGTCACAGCCAGCAGTTCGAATAAACATAGTCTTTTGCCCGACAACCATGCCTTCTCCTTGAATAGTCGGACCGAATATTTCTAAGACAGGGATTTTACTCATCGAGCATCCACTCCCGTCTTACTTCCGCATAACTAGTTGGCGTCTCAAATAGACGAACAAATTCAACACGAGCTCCTTTATATTCGTTCACACGATTATCTTTCGTTAATGCTTCTGCCATCTTTTCATAAATCCAAACGACCATATTCTCAGCAGTCGTATTCATCGCTGGTAATGTTTCGTTTAAATAACGATGATCTAAATATATTTCAATTTCGTTTTTCCAAATTTCTTTTATATCTCCAAAGTCAATTGCAAGGCCTATTTCATTTACATATCCACTAATCCCAAATACAACTTTATATGTGTGACCATGTAAGTTTTTACATTTTCCTTCATAACAGTGTAAATGGTGTGCTGCATCAAATGTAAATTCCTTGCTGACCATTACTCTTTTATTATGATATTTGAGTTGTTTACGTTGAATATCCTTGTCCATTTTTTGCAAATTTTCTACGATGCGAAATCCAAAGAAATTATCCATTAGTTGTTCGCTCCTTCGCGTTCTTGTAAGTAC
The DNA here is from genome assembly GCF_011066025.1 of Bacillus sp. EKM202B. Classification (NCBI taxonomy): domain Bacteria; kingdom Bacillati; phylum Bacillota; class Bacilli; order Caryophanales; family Bacillaceae; genus Bacillus; species Bacillus sp. EKM202B. Next base: position 171,702 of record NZ_JAAMNK010000002.1, read on the forward strand.
GTATCTAATCCTGCTTTACGAAGTTGACATGCTGGACATTCACCGCAACCATCACCAATGATTCCGTTATAACATGTTAATGTTTTTTCTCTAACAAACTCGAATGCGCCAAGTTCATCAGATAATTTCCACGTGTCTGCTTTATCAATCCACATAAGTGGTGTATGAATGACAAATGGATAATCCATAGATAAATTTAATGTAACGTTTAACGATTTCACAAACACGTCACGGCAATCTGGATAACCACTAAAATCAGTTTCACATACACCCGTTACAATATGACGTGCCTCAACTTGTTTTGCTAATACAGCAGCAAATGATAAGAATAGTAAATTTCGTCCATCTACAAATGTCGATGGCAATTCACCTTCTTCATGTGTAATCTCCATATCCGTTCTCGTTAACGCATTTGGAGCAAGTTGATTTAATAGACTCATATCTAGTACCGTATGTTTAATTCCTAGCTCTTTCGCAATTTCCACTGCACAATCAATTTCTAATTTATGACGTTGATTGTAATTAAATGTTACAGCTTCTACTTCTGCAAACTGCTCTATTGCCCAAAATAAACATGTTGTACTATCTTGTCCACCACTAAAAACAACAACTGCTTTTTCTTTTTTCATTTCACTCATTCTCCTTCTCTACTACGAATAAGAAGAAAGAACGTTCTTGAACTGTCACAATAAAAAAACAAAACAATACCTAAGGATATTGTTGTTTCCATAGTTTTTTATAGAGGGAGTTCGCGAACCTCTCCCATGCGGTGCATGGAATTTCTTCTTTCATTGACAAAACATATTGTAACATATTGTATACTACCAGAAAAAAATTCTGATTTTTCCGCTATTTTATATTCCATTTCTTTCATTTTATAGTATGATTAATTTACTATTCGGAGAGAGGAGGCATCCCACTGAAACACTTTATTATTTACCTCTTTTTAAATATTTTATCCATTCTCGTTACAATGCTTATTTATCACTTATTTTGGAATCAAAAAGGGAAACGGTCTCCTAAATTAAATTCAGCTATATTTATTGTACTGTGTTGCCTCGCTACAATACTATGTATCACTTTTGCAGCAAAAACAAATAATGGTTTTCAATTTGATATGCGTCATATCGTATTAATTGTCGGTACATTGACAGGAGGACCTATTGCTGGTGGTTCTATTTTAGCTGTATTAAACATATATCGCTTCTTATTAGGAGGAATAGGTGTTTTCCCATCCCTTATCGCTTCTATTGTTCTATTTATTGTTCTACTATTAACGTACAAATTTTTCAATCGAACTTCTAATCGTATAAAAATAGCACTTGCTATTATTTACAGTCTCACATATGGATTTAGCTGGATACCCTTCTTCCTTTCAGAAGTTACAAATAAGGTAGATTATATACCCCATATTATTGTGTATGAGTTATGTACGATGCTTGGTACGATCCTTATTTTATATTTACTACACATATTACAAACTCAGGTTCGTCTCCAAAATGAGCTTATGAACGCTGAGAAATTTCATTTAATTGGTGAAATGGCAGCTTCCATCTCGCACGAAATTCGCAATCCTTTAACTTCAACGAAAGGATTTTTACAACTATTGCAGTCTGATACATGTACCGAGCAAGAACGGAAATTATATATCGATATAGCCATTAATGGTATCGAGCAAGCAAATCATGTTCTCACAGACTATTTAACCTTTGCAAAACCGAGTATTGAAAAAGAACAAACACTACAACTCGAGGAAGAATTACTGCATGCACTATCTTTAATTACACCACTTGCCAATTTAACAAATGTCCGTACTCATTACATAAAGCAAAGTACTTCTTTCTTTATCGCTGGAGAGAAGCAAAAACTAAACCAATGCTTATTAAATATTTTAAAAAACTGCATTGAAGCTATGCCAAAAGGTGGCGATCTTTATTTCACATTAGTTCCTGATCATAAGCATATCCAGCTATATATAAAAGATACAGGAGTTGGCATGGATCAAGAACAGGTGAAGCGCCTCGGTTCTCCTTTCTATTCAACGAAAGAAAAAGGGACTGGTCTTGGAATGATGGTTGTATTCAGTGTTGTTCAAGCTATGAATGGAAAAATTGATATTATAAGTGAAAAAGGAATCGGTACAACCTTCTTATTAACCTTTCCACTCATACAAAAAACGTGATGAAATAATCATCACGTTTTTTCTGTTCCTTCAACTAATTCAGCAAAAGCTTTCACTTTTCCATGTGGTTTTTGATTCTCTTTACGTGCTTTCCAAGCACGCTCTTCTTCTCTCTTTTTCTTGGACATACTTTTCAACTCCTTCTTTTCTTTCTCCATGTAGTATTCCAAAGTAAGAAAGAAAACTATGCATGTATCAAAAAAGAAGTGGTTTCCCACTTCTTCCACTTTATCGCTGCAAAATTGCGTATTTCGCCTCTTTTAACTGTGTAAGATGTCTTTGTTCATGTAAATCAAGAAATTGAACCCACTGATACAAATTCAAATCATTAAAAACAGGATGCTTTAATCCATTTTCAACTAATTCTTTTTCATCTATGATACTATGAAGCGCATGTAATAGTTCTTGTCGTGAATGTTCTAGCAATTGAATTCCTTGCTGTTTTTTCATTAAAGTTTCTGTTGGTTGCATTTGCTGAGGAGCTTCTCTTTTATGTGTGCGATCAAGCGTAAGTTGGAGGTCTTTAAATGGAGTCGCATTTCTTTCATTTTTGTGTAGAGCATATACAAGGGCAGATGTGACAGATTGTTCAACTAAATGTAAGTGATGTAAAATTTGAATAATACTCCATTTATCACGGCGTGGCTTTACATTCACTTCTGTATCATTTAACATTTCAATTTCTGATAATAGCGTGCTTCGGGTAGACTGCAATGAGTTCACCAAACTTTCTAAACTCACATCCATATTAGATTGAAGCATACTTCTTTCCCCCCTTTTTGTTGGTGAAAAGAGGTGCTCCTTATTAGAAACACCTCTTTAGTATTCTGAATTTTCTTTTATTATCTCATCATTTTCCCATTATGTCGATGTTAAACATGTGAAAAAAAGCGCATGTTTTTTACAATTTTGTGTCGTCAATCGCATGTAACCATGCTTCAATTTCTGTAATGACACTTTTCACACAACCTTCAGCAAATGGTGATGTTAAATTTGCCACTTCTACTAATTCTAAGAATGATTTACTTCCACCTTGTTGGCAAAGGTTCACATAATCTTCCCATGCCTCCTGTCTATTATCTCTTGCACGCTTCCAAAATTGCAGTGCACAAATTTGAGCTAACGTGTAGTCAATATAGTAGAACGGCGAGCTATAAATATGTCCCTGACGTTGCCAGAAGCCACCGCGCTCTAAATAATCATTATCTTCATAATCACGATGCGGTAAATATTTCTTCTCTATGTTACGCCATGCTGTCTTACGCTCTGCTGGTGATGCTTCTGGATTTTCATATACATAATGTTGGTATTCGTCGACAGATACACCATATGGTAAAAATAGAAGTGCTGAACTTAAGTGTGAGAAATAATATTTATCTGCATCTTCTTCAAAGAATAGTTTCATCCATGGCCATGTAAAGAATTCCATACTCATAGAATGAATCTCACACGCTTCATATGTTGGCCAATTATATTCTGGAATTTCAAATTTACGACTTTCATATACTTGGAAAGCATGACCAGCTTCATGTGTTAATACATCAATGTCACCAGATGTTCCATTGAAGTTCGAGAAAATAAATGGCGCTTTATAATTTTCGATATATGTACAATATCCGCCACCAGCTTTTCCTTTTTTCGCAACTAAGTCTAATAAATCATTATCTAACATGAAATTGAAAAATTCATCTGTTTCAGCTGATAACTCTTTATACATCGTTTTCCCATGATTAATAATCCAATCTGCATCTCCTTTTGGAGTTGGATTACCTGTAGCAAATTCAAAGTTTTCATCGTAATATGCTAGCTTTTCTACACCGATACGTGCTTTTTGTCTCTTTCTTAATTCCGTTGTAACTGGAACGATATAATCAAGTACTTGCTGACGATAATTCGCAACCATCTCCGCATTGTAATCTGTACGATACATTCTTGCATATCCTAGTTCAACAAAGTTTTTGAAACCTAAAGATTTCGCAATTTTCGTTCTTACTTTAACAAGCTCATCATAAATACGATCTAGTTCTTCCTCATTTCCAGCTAAAAATCCGTAGTATGCTTCACTTGCTGATTTACGTTCACTTCTTTCTTTTCCTTGCATAAATGGAATCAGTTGCGATAATGTTCTTTCTTCTCCCGCAAAGTCAATTTTTGCAGATGCTAACAACTGTGTATATTGTGAAGACAATTTATTCTCTAATTGTAAATCTTTCACGATTTCATCTGAATATGTTTTTAAATCACATTCTGCTAGAGCGAATAATTGCTTTCCGTAATAGGCTTCTAATTCTTCACGAAATGGAGAACTAATTAACGCCTTATAATATTTTGTTCCATATCCTTGTACAACTGGAGAGTATTCATCAAAGAAATCTTGCTCCTCCTTATAAAAAGCATCTGTCGTATCAACAGAATGACGAATGTAACAAAGATTCCCCATTGTACCAAAATCATTGCGAATTTCATTAATTGAATTGATAACTTGTTTTTGTTCTTCTACAGTTTTTGTGTTATCAAATTTCTCTAAAGCAACAGTAAATTTCTCTTTTAATTCTTCAATATTTGGCCGTTTATATTCATAGTCTTTAAATGACATGAACGAGCCTCCTCTCCATTATGTATACCTTTACTATAATTCAATACTTCTTCCCAAATCCCCTCTTAGTTTTCAACAAAATTCGGCAGCTGCCATCTTACTTACTTATATGCAAAAAAGCCTTGGATTTTTTATCCAAAGCTCCTTTGGAACATAGTATCACTTTTCATACTTTCCAATTTTTTTCAACAAATCAAGTAATTCATCCTTTTCATCCTTCGTTAACATTTCAAAAGACTGATGTATAACTTGCTCATGCCCCGGAAAAATAGAAGCAATAAAACTCTCCCCAGACTCCGTTAATTGCGCATAAATAACACGTCTGTCATTCGGACATGGGATTCTCTTTACTAATCCCTTTTTTTCCAGCTTATCTACAACATATGTAATGCTGCCACTAGCTATTAAAATGCGCTCACCAATTTGCTGAAGTGGTTGACCACCTTTATGATATAGCAGTTCTAATACAGCAAATTCAGTTGGATTTAACCCGTTACTTTGTATAGATTTATTTGTAGTATCCATAACAGAACGGTGTACACGAGATAATGCAATAAATACTTTTAAAGATTGAGAAATATCTTCTCGTTCATTATTTGATGTCATACAACTTTCAACCCTTCACTTAAATTCTCAGCAATAAAAAGAAAATACAGCTTAATACTTCATGTGAGTTCCGAATGAGCATTCACTCATCCATTTCTTCTCCCCTAATATATTACGAATCATTCTTGAATAAAAACATGACAATTTTAACATAGTTTATATATAATGATAATAAAAAAAGAAGGAGTACCACATTTGAAAGTCAAATTCCAAAGCATAGTTTTATATATATTGCTTGTTATCCTACCAACGATAGTGATTGGTGCTACATTTTATTCCTATCATACGTATAAAATGAAGCAGGAAAACAAAACATCTGCTCATACGGTTCTCTTTTTATATAGAGACTATTTAGATCATCACCTTGGTGAAGCAATTTCTGCCTTAGAAATGCTTGCAAAAGTCGTAGGTACCGAGACTGGTAACATAAATGGGATTAAACAAATTGTGCATGATACAGATGGAAACGATGCGCGCTTTTCTGGTCTATATTACGTTACACCAGAAGGAATCATTACCATCGCATCAGAAAGCGAATCAAGACCTGTAGACGTCTCAGACCGCAAGTATATTCAAGACGCATTACAAACTAAGAAAACAACTGTATCATCCGTCATTACAGATCGCGTCCTTGGACATCAAGCTATTATAATCGCTTCCCCAATATTTAACAAACAGAAGGAACTCTCAGGCTTATTGTTAGCAAGTTTACGCTTTGACTACATTTCATCTTCTTTAAATGCTATTAAACCACAATACCATTTCGAAGTAACTGATAAACATGATGTAGTTTTTCTAACTGATGACAATAATGAAACAAGCGATGCGCATTCTAATATGCTCACTACCCCACTCCAAAGGTTAAATTGGAAGGTCTCTGTTTCTCCATTACCTATCCACAAGCAAACTTTATACCAATGGGTTGCAATAGAATGTATAGCTACTTTATTTTTAATGTCTATCTTATTTTTACTCGCTCAATATATGTTATTAAAACGGCAAACAAAACTGGAAAGACAACAAAATGAACTGCAAAAAATTGAATTGGTTGGAACTTTTGCAGCGAGTACAGCCCACGAAATCCGCAATCCTCTTACGGGAATTAAAGGACTCGTTGCGCTATTAAAAGAAAAATATAAAGATGAACAGGATCAGTTTTACTTTTCCATCATCGAACAAGAAATAGAGAGAATTAATGAAATTGTAAGTGAATTCCTTATTCTTGGAAAGCCAACTGCTATCATTGAACAAACATATGATGTGAGAACTATTCTAAATGAGGTAGCATTGATTATTCAATCTGAGGCGAATCTACATAACATTGTATTCCATCTACATTTGCCAGACCATCCTGTTCATATCCGTTGCTCAAAAGACCATATGAAACAAGTGGTTTTAAACATTACAAAAAATGCAATTGAAGCCATGACTTCTAGTGACACACTAACCATTGTCGTAACAGACAATGAAACACACGCACAATTGCAAATTATTGATACTGGAAAAGGTATTCCAAAACATATTCAAAAACACCTCTTTCATCCGTTCTTTACTAATAAAGATACTGGAACAGGTCTTGGACTTGTCATATGTAAACGAATTGTAGAGATGTACGATGGGCATATTTTTATTGACAGTAAAGAAAACGAAGGAACGACAGTTCATATCGAAATACCGTTACATAAAGTATAATTATCCTTATCACAAAAGGGTAATTATACTTATTTCATAAAACCCGCCACAAGCATTCGCCAAAAATTATTCGATTTTCCTTCATATCCGATTTGGAAAATAGGTACCTTTATAATGGAAAACCATTTTGGTGTTTGTTTTTCTTTATAGCGCTGGTATTGTAAAATAAGCTTGTCCAATTCTTGACTAACTTGAATTGTTTCCCTACTAGTTAACCCGCTTGTTAATCCTAGTTGAATCATTTCTTCACGCTTCATATGAATATCACGTGAAAGCTTTTCTAATGTGTACTTCCTTTTTACAGTAAACATCCATATCCCCCTTATTATTCTTCCATGCTCTCAACTTCACTATTGACCTTTTACCTGCTTAATCATATTCAAATTTGAAGAATCAGAAAATTAAACATTTTCTCCCTGTAATTTACAAATCTTTACCCTCACTTTGAGAATTATTACAAATTATTCTATCTTTGTAAATACATTCGCAATAATAGACATTTTTTTCATCTTCTTTTTTTACAAATACCAATTAAATAGCGGTTTCTCTATTTAACATATACTTTTCTTCGACATTTTTTGTTTAATTTATATAAAAACGCAAAACATAATGATGATTGATAAAGTGAAACTTTAATCAGTGAGGGGTGTTCATCCCCCACTGATTATTAGCACTCACCAATCGTGCGTTTACGAGCAGTGGATCTCCCCCTAACTTCTTTGCTCCAGCCGAATTTTGAGGTGGGAATCTTACTGCCCGCAAATAGCGGGATAAAATAGAAAGGAAATATTTATATGCGCAAATATACGATTGCATTGCTCATTTTTACTATGTTCTTACCATCCTTCTTGTTTCCGATTCAAGCCAATGCCCATACAAATAAAGTAGCTATTGTCATTGACGACTTCGGAAATAATATGAAGGGAAGTGATAAAATGTTATCACTTCCCATTCCACTGACTGTTGCTGTTATGCCTTTCCTTCCTTCTACAAAAGAAGATGCAATAGCAGCCCATAAAAAAGGCCATGAAGTTATTATACATATGCCAATGGAACCTATTAAAGGTAAAAAAGAATGGCTTGGACCAAAAGCACTTACAACTAATTTAAGCGATGAAGAAATAAACAACCGACTCGAACAAGCGATTAAAGAAGTACCGCATGCAATTGGAATGAACAATCATATGGGATCAAAAGTAACAGCTGACGAAAGAATTGTACGTCTTATACTTACAGCTTGTAAAAAACACGGTTTATTTTATTTAGATAGCAAAACAAACCCTAATAGTGTCGTCCCACAAATCGGAAAAGAATTAGGGGTGCCTATTATTGAAAACCAACTATTTTTTGATGATGTTTATACAGCAGGACATATTTCAAAACAAGCTCAATTACTTATCAAAAAAATTCAAGAAAAACCAATTATGGTAGCTATCGGACACGTTGGGCCTCCAGGTGAAATTACATCACGTGTTATAGAAACCTCTATTCCCAAAATTCGCGAGCATGCAGACTTTATTTTTTTGTCTGATTTAGCATTATCTCCACCTGCTGTTTCAAAATAAAGTGAAACTTTAATTAGTGGGGCATTCACCACTAATTATTAGCCCTCACCAATCGGGCGTTTACGGGCGGCGGTGCTCACAAAAATAGTGGGAGACAATTCATCACTTACACGAAAAAAAGGTACCACTCTACATATAGTAGATTGGTACCTTTCCTTTTCACTTAAATATAATCTACATGACTCATTCTGAATCCTTTTTTTTCTATTTTTTCGATTAATTTCTTTAATCTTTTTTCATCTAACTCATCTGATATATTTACGATAATACGGCGAATATATTGATCACCGTTATCTAGCGTAAACAACCCACCGATATTATATGCTTTTAACAATGTCCCAAGCTCTTTAATCGTTCCCTTACAATCTTGTGTTGCAATTGTTAATATATAACCACCCGTCCGCATACCGAATGAGTCTTCAATAACATCAAATACATTGGAATGTGTTAAGATACCAACAAATTCATTATAATCATTTAGCACCGCTAAAAATGGGAGACGACGAATCACATAAAACGCTCTGAAGAAAGAATCCTTTTCAAAAATAAATGCAGAGGAATTTTCTAACATATCTCCTGTACTTACATGCTCTAATCCGCTATTACACTTCTTTTCTAATAAATCTACTTTATAAATAATCCCCATGAATAGCTTCTCATCTTCTGCTAATACAGGGATTGCTCGAAATCCCGTTTCATTCATAATTTGTAATGCTTTTTCACCAGTATCATTTATCTTGCAATAAGTCACCTGCTGTTTTGGCAGAAAATGATATTTAACTCGCAAAATATGTTCCTCCTTACATGTCAACATGTAATCTATATATAATAAGGAGACCTATATTTTATGAGTAAAATTATTTTTAAAACGCTTTCATTTATTTATGGGATTGTAACAACATCGCAAACATTTTTATATAACAGAGCTCTTCGCACCTTTTATCATTAACAACTTTACATGATAGTTCATTAAATATTCTATACCCTCTAGCCATTTTTTCGCTTCTTCTGGCGTTTTCCCCCACACAATCATGCCGTAATTATGAACGAGAACTACTCCTCCACCTTCAATAAAATTCGGAACATTACTTTCTAACAAATCAGCAAATTTCTTTTCATCTTCTACAATTGGAATTCTCATTTCTGTTATACCTTCTTTTCCAAAAACACGTTCCACGCTACGTTTATCGAATGTTACTTCTCTTTCTTCTCCGTATAACTCTGATATTAAATGGCTATCTACAGTCTGTACTTGTAAAATACATTCCGCACTGCTTTTTTTATAAATATCCGCATGCATAAATGACTCTGCCGCTGGTTTTTCCTCGTTTTCAAACACTGGCTCACACATGCAATTGACAACAATAAAATCCTCTTCTGAAAACAATCCTTTATCTCTTCCCTCGACATTCACTAAAAATGTTAATGGCTCTTTTGACGTACATAACGATAAACTAATTTTTGTACCATAAAACCAATCACGAAGTGCCAATTCAGATTTCACATCTTTTAATTCATTCCATTTCTTCAGAAAAAATAACATTTCGTCACCCCCGTCGTAATATTTATATAATGTTCGAATCCTTTCTATGTAAAAGGAATATTTTTTGATTATTCTAAAAATTTAATTGAATTATCACATGAGAATGCTTTTTTGTCAATATGATTTCAACGCTCCTCGTAAAAATAGGCTACTCACATACCAATCCCGCCGTCCATGTCCTACTTCATTTTACAATAAAAAATACGTTATTCTTCTAATGAAAGAATAACGTATTTTTCTCATTTGCTTTAAGTTCGTAAAGAATGACGGATCTTTTATCTTCGCATTCGCAACTGTTAAAAATTTAAAATGCGGCATATATTTCAATGCACGATAATCAATAATCTCATTCGTATTTAAAAACAAGTCCTTTACTTGCAATAACTCTTCTTTCGTAATTGGTGTATTTAAATCTTTTCTATTACATACTTTTTTATTAACAAATTCTCTTAATTATTTATCTGTTATCATATTTTGGCTATCCACTTGATTCTTTGTTTCCGTATGGCATGAATTAGAGTTATCATCTGCTTTCTCTGTTTCTTTGTCGCCTAATGTTGCTACTACTAGCGCCTTAATATAATTTTTTCAAAATAAAATTCCCTTATATTGATAACTGCAATATTACATGTAAAATATGTTTCTAGCGATACACAATAAAAATCCCTTTATTCAAAGGGATTTTTTACCTATCGTATGAAGAATTTCACTTTTTTCTTTCTCATTAATAAAACCAATTTTTTGTAAAATATTTGCATACAATACAAGTTTATTATATATGCGTTCTGACATATTCTCCCTTCTTTCCTTCAGCCAACTTTTTTTATATTGGTAAATTATATGAAGGAAATGAGAAAATGTGTCCACTTTTTGCATGAATGCAAACCTTTTATTTCATTACTGCTTTCACTTTATTTAACACACTGTCCATTGAATATTATGCTTCTTAACTTCTTCTTCAAAACTATATGGCATTTTCTTATCACAAATAACATGTTGAATACGAGAAAATCCTGCTATTCTATAATTCCCTTTTACGCCTACTTTTGTATGGTCGCATAAAATATATGTTTTCTCAGCTAATTTCATCATCGCTTCCGACAGTTTTGCTTTTTCTAATTCAAAACTGGAAACGCCAAAACTAGGTAATAACCCATCAATCGAAACAAACGCTTTATGAAAATGAAATTGATGAATCACTTGCTGAGAAATAGATCCTGATACACGCGAATGCTTTGGGGATACTTTTCCACCAATAAATAAAACTTCACCGTGAAACATCTTTTTATTAATAGAAGAGATTAATTGTGTCGCTACTGGAAAAGAACTCGTAACAATCGTTAAATTTTTTCGATGAACAAGATATGGAACCATCTGAAGTGGTGTACTTCCGTCATCAATTGCAATAACATCACCATCTTCTACAAATGTTGCTGCTTTATAACCAATTCTTTTCTTCTCTTCTATATGTAGCATTTCTCTTTCTAACATCGGCGCCTCTATCCCGGCACCTGGAAGTTGAACAGCTCCACCATACACTTTCTTCAACTTTTTTTCACGATCTAACTCTTCTAAATATCGACGAATTGTTTCTGTTGATACAGCGAATTCTCTCGCTAATTCTGAAACCTTTACTTTTCCTTTAAACTCTACTTTTTCAAGAATAGTCCGCTTTCTTTCTTCTCCTACTACAGACATAGCTTCACCCCATTTGTATCTACCTCATAAAGTTCCTTGCTTATACAAAATTATAATTTTCTTTGTAAGTAGAAACCTCTTCATGAATATAAATGCCGCGCTTTTCTAGTTCATCAAAAACAAGTTGTGGATTTTCGAAAGCTTCTTCAGGCGTAACAACACCCATTTTATTTACATTCCCATTTGCAATTAACTCGGTAGCAATTCCAAATGGAATACCGACGTTTCTCGTATAAGCTCTTAAATTTTCCCATCCTACAATAGATCCATCAGATAACGGATGTGTATGATATAATACATGTCTCTGTTTCTCATTATTTTTCATACCTACTACTTCTACATGAAGTGCATAACCGTATACTTCCGTCTCTTGACCTTCTTTCGATTGTAATAAATACTGCGAAATACAATCCATAATGCCAATTTCTTTCCCGTTTATTTCAATTTGATCATTACGCAATATGCCGTAATCATATAAAGCACGTACGAGCTGCATATTTTTCTTTGGCCAAGTTCCTCTCGTCTCTATCAGTTTGACACCTTTATTTTCTAGTGCCTTTGCTAACGTAATCGTTTCAGAATGCGGAATGATATACTGCATTGTTTTACCATAAGGCGCTGGCAATTCAATTTCTCTTGGTCGCGCAAAAGGAGGTACTTGCTTAAACTTACCATCTTCATATACTGTACGCGATGGTAAATTTGGATCATATTCATATGTCGTTGTTTCTGTAATTGATGCAGAAAAAGCAATTGGACGATACGAACCGTGACTTACACGAACATACTCTACAGTATCTAGCTGATTTGCTGCATGCATGGCCATCATTTGCGTTACACCTGGTGTCATACCAAATCCGGGTAAACATGTTTTTTCATTTTGAACAAATATAGCATGTGATTCATTTTCTTCACCAAATCCATTCAAATTCACACCGTGACACCCAGCTTCCGCAATACAACGAGTAGACAATCCATTTAACTTTATCGTCGTACCATCCATTACAATGTCATAGCCTTTCATTTTTGCAACTGTATCCTCATGATTTGTCACATCGACTTTCACAAAATCAACACGAGGATCGTTGAGCCATTCTACTACTTTACGGCCTTCTTCTTCGTTAAAATCGGCTACTGTAATCGTCTCAAAAGATGAAAATTGAACTAAATCCAAAATCGCTTCACGACAAATTTTACCTGCTCCACCTAAGCAAAATACTTTCAACCTATAACAACTCCTTTGGCGATACTATCAACTAAACGATTTATATCTTCCTCATGTACATCACCGATATTTCCAATACGGAACGTATCTACTTTCGAAATTTTCCCTGGATAAATTACAAATCCATACTTCTTTAACTCGTTATATAACTCCTGAAATTCAAATCCCTCTGGGTAAATAAACGATGTAATAATAGGAGATTGATATTTTTCATCTACTAATGACTTAAATCCAATTTCTTTCATTCTGTTGACCAATAATTTTTGATTGTTATAATATCGATTGCAACGTGCTCTTACTCCGCCCTCTTTTTCTAGTTCAAGCAAGGCTTGATAAAAAGCGTGTACAACATGCGTAGGTGAAGTAAAACGCCATTTCCCATTTTGCTCTTCCATCGTTTCCCATTGATCATATAAATCAAGAGATAAAGAGCGTGCTTGCCCTTTACACTTTAGTAATTCCTCACGATTTGCGATAACAAAACCAAATCCAGGAACACCTTGAATACATTTATTCGCACTACTAATTAAAAAATCAATTTGCAAATCAGCAATGTCTATTTCAATCCCGCCGAAACTACTCATTGCATCAACAATTGTAACCTTCTCGTATCGCTTTCCTAATTTACATACATCTACAATTGGATTAATAATACCTGTAGTTGTTTCACAATGAACTACTGCAATATGAGTAATCTCTTTATCTTCTTGCAATAACTTTTCTACTTCTGCAATATTAGTAGGTTCCCACTCTTCTGTTTGACTCACGACCACATTTATATGTAACATCTCTGCCATTTGCACAATCCTCTTACCGTATGCACCATTTGTACAAACAAGAAGCTTTCCATTTTTAGGAACGACAGAACCAATCACTGCTTCAACTGAAAACGTACCGCTTCCTTGCATTAAAACCGTTGTATATTTCTCTTCTTCTTTCGTTGCTAACGATACAAGTTTAGCTCTTACATCTTGCACCATTGTGTTATATTCAACATCCCATGTACACCAATCGTATAGCATAACTTCTTTTACCGTTTTTGTTGTCGTCAATGGTCCTGGCGTTAATAATAAGTAGTGATTTCCATTCATGATCCTTTGCCCCTTTTATGAAATAATAAGTTCTTGTTTCTCGATATGTTCAATTACGTTCTCGAGTTCTTGCATCGTTTCAATCGTAAAATGAGCTCCGTTTTCAACGAAACGATTACGAACTACTTCCATCTTTTCATGAAGTTCTACCGGATCCATAGTTTCAACTTCCCACTCGCTTAAGCCGAGCTCGCTACTACCGAGAATTACGCCAACAGTCCACATCCCAGCATTTCTGCCCTCGTTCATATCTGACACCGTGTCTCCCACTTTTATCATATGATTCATCGGATACACACCAAGTTCCATCGCATTTTTATAGCACATCCACGGGTACGGACGACCTGCTGGAACATCATCTGGCGTCACAAGAAAATCAGGTTTATACCCTTGTAATTTTGCTTCTTTTGCAACAATATCCATCATTTCTCTCGTATAGCCAGTTGTTGAGCCAATTTTAATGCCTCTTTTACGTAATGAAGCCATCACTTCTCTTATCCCATCAATTGGCGTGGCATAGTTTGGCAGAATAGCAAAGAGAATTTCTTCAAATTCTTTATACATCTCATGAATGTCTGCTTCTGTTGGTAATTGTCCGAAAACACGCTTCCACTCATTCGCAATACGAGGCATTTCTGTTAGTGCTCTTACATGATCTATTTTTAATAATCCCATTGGCTTACGTGCTTCTTCTGCTGTAACTTCAACACCACGTTTATGAAAAATTTTCATGAATACTTCCAGTGGTGCAAAACATCCGTAATCAACTGTCGTACCTGCCCAATCAAAAATAACTGCTTCTATTTTCATTCTATCCATCACCCTTCTTATTTATCTCGCTGTTCGCCAGGCAGTAAGACTCCCCCTCGTAAAGAAGTTAGGCGGGAATCATGCTGCCTTAAAAGTCCGATTGGTTCAACTATTAATCAGCGGGGGATGCCCCCACTGATTAAAGTTTCACTTTATCTTTGTTGCCATTTTGACGTTCGGTTACGAAGTGCTTTCGTTCCCCATTCATATACAACTCTTACTACAATATTAGTAACAACAACAAGTACACTCATCGCAGCTGCTGGTGCCACATTTCCTGCATCATCCATATTTACAATTGACACAGCAGCTAGTTTAAAATCAGCTGCGTATAGGAATACAACTGCCGAGACAGTCACCATGGAATTTACGAAATAGTACATTACCATTTCTAAAATGGCTGGTAGACACATCGGTACCGTAACTCGAAAGAATGTTTTATAAAACGGGATCCCCATCGACTGTGAAACTAGTTCAAACTCTCGATCTAATTTCTTTAAAGCTGTCGTTGCCGTAACAAATGTTACAGAATAAAAATGAATGATATTAACTAGTACTAACACAGCAATTGTTCCGTATAGAGAATGAAACGGGTTCGTTACGGAAAGTCCAAATATTTGTATTGTTGGTTGACTAAAGAAGAAAACGTAGCCTAACCCAAGTACTAAACCTGGTATTGCTAAAGGTACGATAGAGAAAAAGTAACCTGTTTTTCGGAAAAATTGTAGCTGGTCTATTTTCTCAATTGCATACGCGAACACAAATGTTAAAATTGCCCCAATAACCGCTGTAACCGCTGAAACAATTACACTATTTTTAAACGCTTCAAGTCCATCTCCCGTTAAACTTGAAAAATTAAAATGCTCAAATGTAAAACTCATATTATACGGCCATACTTTTACACTTGCAGCAATACCAACTGCAACGAATAAAAGAATAATCATAAGCGTTATTACGCTACAATATACGAACGAAATAACATCTCTTTTCTTATTATTTATTATTCTGTAAGGTACTGCTTTTGAAGATAAAAAATTCGCCTGTTTTCTTTGCGTAATACGATCAACTGCAAAAGCAAAGATAGCTGGGATTAATAAAATCATTCCGACAGTTGCCCCCATTGGCATATTTTGCTGTCCAATTACTTGTTTATATACGTCAGTAGCAAGCACATTATATTGTCCTCCTACAATTTTTGGCGCCCCAAAATCAGTGAAACTAAGTGTAAATACAACGAACATTGCACTAATTAATCCGTACTTTACACTAGGTAAAGTAACAGTAAGAAACTGCTTTGTTTTACTCGCTCCTAACATATTAGAAGCTTCATATAAACGGTAGTCAGATCCTTGAAAAGCAATTAATAAAATAAGGAATGCTTGCGGAAATGTATACATAACTTCAGCCATTACAATTCCTACCGGTCCATATAAAGGGATTTGTATACCTTCAAATAAACCAAACATTCCTTTCGTTACTAGCCCTTGATTACCAAATAAATATGTAAGTGCTATACCGTGCATCATCGTTGGCGCGAATAATGGTAATAATGCTACGTACTGAAATATGCGCTTTCCAAAAACATTCGTACGAGCGATCGCATATGCGTAAATGAAAGCGAGTGTAACGGAAATAATTGTTGTCGCGCCCGAAATCCATATCGTATTTTGTAATGATTGAACTAAAGTTGATGTTGTGAAATATTTACTGAAATTCGCAACACCAACGAAAGCTCCATCTTTATCGTAAAAGGCTTGTGTAAACAATTGTAATAAAGGCAATACAAGTATGATAAGAAATGAAAGAAGCATACCGATAATTACTAGTCTCTGTATCCACTCTTCTTTACCGATACGTCTCTTAATCTTTTTTTTCGTATTTTCTACCTGATAATTTTCTAACATCTCCATCTATACAATGACCTTCTTTCCATATGACAACATATGATTTTCTGAGAAAGAGATTTGAATTTGCTTTCCTTTCCTAATAGAAGTTGCTTCTACTTCTGATGCCAATATATCCACTACGATTTTCTCGTTATAAAGGTGTGTTTTCTCTTCTATGACCCGCACTTCCGTCCGGTATACAGCCCCCCGGAATTCCATGCTTTCTACAACAGTTTTCATACCATTATTGTGCACAACTGTTACATGTTCAGGACGAATTGCGTGTTCTTCATTATTTTTCGAAAAGAAATTAATAGAACCAATAAAATCTGCCACAAACGGATTGGCTGGTCTTTGGTAAATCTCCTCTGGTGTTCCAATCTGCATAATTTCCGCATGATTCATTACAACAATTTTATCAGCCATCGTTAATGCCTCTTCTTGATCATGCGTTACCATAATAGTTGTTACTCCGACTTTTTCTTGCAAATCACGCATTTCTCTACGCAACTTTTCACGCACTTTTGCATCTAAAGCAGATAACGGCTCATCTAGTAACAAAATATCGGGAGACAGAGCGAGCGCACGTGCAAGTGCTACTCGCTGCTGTTGTCCACCAGATATTTGAGCAGGATATTTATCTTTTACATTCAGTAAGTCAACAAGTTCTAACGCCAATAGCGCTTTCTCTTTTACTTCTGCTTTTTCATATTTTTTTGTCTTTAAGCCGTATTCAATGTTTTCAAGCGCCGTTAAATTCGGAAATAATGCATACGATTGAAAAACCATTCCGAAGTTCCGCTTACCAGGCGGCAATGC
This sequence comes from Bacillus sp. EKM202B, assembly GCF_011066025.1. Lineage (NCBI taxonomy): Bacteria > Bacillati > Bacillota > Bacilli > Caryophanales > Bacillaceae > Bacillus > Bacillus sp. EKM202B. The sequence goes on from NZ_JAAMNK010000002.1 coordinate 189,415, forward strand.
TGTAATATCTTTTCCATTCACAGCTATACTACCTGTTGTCGCTTCTTCTAACCCTGCTAAAATGCGAAGCAACGTCGTTTTCCCACAACCACTCGGGCCTAATAAACAAACAAACTCATTTTTTTCACTGTAAAAGAAATATCTTTTAACGCTGTAAATGTATCAAACTGTTTTTGAATGTGTTGAATTGATAAATATTCGCTCATTTTTCTCTCTCCCACTCACTTACTTTTTCGGTTCTGCTTTTTGACCAAACTCTTTTTCCCAACGCTCTAAAATTTTGTCGCGATTTTCTGCTGCCCATTTAAAGTCATTCTTTTTGTATAACTTTTCTGTCACATCTTTCGGGAATCCATCTGGAAGTTTATAGTTATTTTTAATTGTCGCAAATCCATTTTTCTCGAAGTATAACTTCATTACATCATCTGTAATTGCCCAGTCTAAAAACGCTTGTGCTAATTTATCATTTTTCGCATTATCTTTCTTAATAAGTGCATTCGCTTCTACTTCCCAGCCTAGTCCTTCTTTCGGCAGTACAACTTCAACTGGTGCACCTTTTTGTTTCTCTTTTAAAGCGCTATAAACCATTGACACACCAACTGGATATTCACCTGCACCTGCTAATTTCGCTGGTTTTGAACCGGAATGCGTATAAGATGCCATATTATCATGAAGTTTTTTCATGTAATCCCAGCCCTTATCTTCACCCATAATTTGCAACCATGCAGAAACTGTTAAAAATCCTGTTCCAGAAGAAGCTGGATGTGGCATAACAAGTGTTCCTTTATATTCTGGTTTCGTTAAATCTTCATATGATTCTGGCATCGGTAAATTTTTCTTCTTTAATTCTTCTTTATTTACAGCAATCCCCGTCATAAACGCAGTATTACCTACCCATTTTTCAGGTTTCTTATCATCTTTAAATTGCGGAAGGACACGATCCGCTCCTTTTGGAGAGTATTCTTTTAACATATCTTTTTTCTCTAAAGCTAATAGACTAGACGCCGCAGTTCCCCACACAACATCTGCTTGTGTATTTTTTCCTTCAGCTAGCAATTTCGCTGTAATAACTCCTGTTGAATCACGAACAATGTTCAACTTCACATCCGGGTATTTCTTTTTGAAAGAATCAAGATAAATCGGTACAAGCTCTTCTTCAATCGCTGTATAAACAGTTAACGATCCAGATAATTTATCATCTTTCACTTTTGCTCCAGCACTTTCTTCTTTCTTTGCACCACACCCCATTAATAACGAAAATACCATTCCAGTTGCTACAGCTTTAAAGATTGTTTTTTTCACTGTCTCTCTCTCCTTTTACAAATCTTATGTACAACTCAAATATAAACAATTAGTGTAAAAGCAGTATTAAACCAACATTAATCTTTTGTTTGTTGTTTGTTTTTGTGTAATACGTTGCTACTTCTATGTTTTTTCACATTTTTCTGCTAATAGAAAATATTAAATTTACAAATAATTAAAAAAACCTTTATAATCCCACAAAAAAACGAGGCGTTTGTAAAAAACGCCTCATTTTTGTTTACCTTTTTTTGAATTTCGATTTGCATACTTTGCACTGTTTTCTCCTTCATACTCTAATGCAAATTCTGCATCTGGTAAGCTTTCTTTCGGAGTTTTATTATTGTTAATTGCTGCATTTTGTTTCACTTTTCTTTTTACCAATACGTTCACCTGCTCTCAAGAAATTACTTTCTACTCTAGTTTGGAGCAATCTGAAATAACTATTACTGGCAAGTGTTAACAAGTACATAAGAGCTTATAGATGGAAATACTACATACGAACAAACCTTTACAAAAAGGAGCGATTACTTTGAAAGAGAAAGAAACAATCCAATCGCCAATTTTAGACGAGACGCTCCCTCATCAAATGAACTTCCCTTCTTTTAAAGGAACAGGAAAAAAGATGCAACAACCTTTTGTAAATCAATATGATGTTGTAATTGGAGACAGTAAATACAATTCCGAGAACAGCCCCTTAAACAATTGGAGTGATGAGGTAGACCCTGCCATTATGGCTGGGGATGAATGGATCCATCCTACAAATGATATCGGGTGGATTGCAGAAGAAAATCAAGAATTACTTAAAAAAGAAGTTGATAATAAAAACGACGCTTTTATGCATCCCCAATTCGGAATTAACGATTAAAAAAACCATTCTACCTAACGCAGGTAGAATGGTTTCATACTATCCAATAATAATTCTTTCTTTCGGATATTTATAGCGAGGTGGTTGTTCTCTTCCACCACTAGCTAATATAAATGTTAAAATACCGACGCGTCCGATAAACATAAGTACAATAAGTACAAGTTTACCCACAGTTGTTAAATCTGGCGTAATACCTGTCGATAAACCTGTCGTCCCGAAAGCAGAACAAACTTCAACGATCAAGCTCATAAGCGGTACATTTTCCGTAATGGATAAAATAAATAGTGCCGTGGCACATAATAATATCCCCATCGTCATAACGACAGATGCTTTTAATACATCCTCTTCATGTAGCTGTCGTTTAAAGACTCGAACCGTTCTACCGCCCCTTGCAAATGTATATAACGATAATATACTAACCGCAAATGTTGTCGTACGTATCCCGCCCCCAACCGAACTTGGAGATGCTCCAATAAACATTAATATACTCATAAATAAAAGCGTTGGTTGTGACAATTCACGTATATCCATTGTAGCGAGTCCACCGCTTCGCGTCGTCACAGATTGGAATAACGTATAGAAAACCGTTTCATGCCATGACTTTCCTACTAAAAAATGATTTCGTTCTAGTAAAAAAATCATGATGGTTCCAACAACAACAAGTGCAAAAAATGTTGTTGTCGTCAATTTTGTAAATAACGAAAAACGAAAAAGTTGTTCTCTCTTCTTACTAAGAAATTGCTTCACTTCCATTAACACAGGGAAGCCAATCGCCCCTAAAATAATGAGTAACATATGAATCATTTGAACGATATAATCTTTTTTGTACGGGATTAGCGATTGTCCTGTTAAATCGAATCCACCGTTCGTCGTTGCACTAACAGCGGCAAAGAAACCGTGAAAATAAGCTTCTTGCCAAGTCGGAAAGTACAGTAAAAATCTTGTACCTAACAGGATTGCTCCAATGATTTCTATCGAAATAATTACAATTAAAATAGAACGCATTAATTCTACAAGACCCGATAAATTTCCTTGATTATGGTCTGCCATAATTAATCTTCTTCGCTGCAAACCAATCTTTTTACCCGTTATAATCCAAACGAATGTGCCAAGTGCCATGATGCCTAATCCGCCTAATTGTAAAATTAGAGCTAATACAATAATTCCTGCTGTTGTAAACGTATCTGAAATCGTAACAACTGAAAGTCCTGTAACACTTACCGCACTAACAGATGTAAATAGGGCATCGATAAATGTCCATTTCACACCATCCTTCGTAACAAATGGTAAACTAAGTAATATTACCGATACGACTACTGCTAATAAATAAAACAAAACAATAAGTTGTACGGGGCGTAATTTTTGTAAAAACTTTTTTATATCTCTCATTCCATCACTTCGCTACCTTTTTTCTATCGATTAAATAAAGAAAAATCATCACTTTCTTTATTTGTAAATAACTGCTGAAATAGTTTTGCAAATACCATTCCGTATACAGTTCCATTTCCCCCATATGGCAGTGCGTAATATAAATTATGTATCTTTTTATCTTCTTTTAAAATAGGGAGACCATCATGACTACCACCAAATGCTGCTGCCCAATAATACTCTGCCTGTATATTATTAAACTGCGGGAACATTTCTTTTACAATATTAATAAGGATATCACGCTTATGCAATAATTTCGTATCGCCGATATTTTGAATTTTCAACGCCTCATCTAATCCGCCTACAATAATGCGGTTTTGATACGTTCGAAAATATAGGTAAGGCCGTGCCGTTTCCCAAATTAATGATTTCTCATGCCAACCTTCGAACTGATCTATCTTATTTGTAACAACTGCATAAGACGTTTCTACTGTTGTATTTTTTTCTTTCTTTCCAAAAAGCGCTTCATAACCTGTCGCCATAATAATATTCTTTGCTGCTATTTTATTTCCTGTTTTTGTGTAACAAATTAAATCATTTTGAATTTGTTTAATATGTATTGCCTCTGTATGTTCATATATAGTAGCACCCATTTGCTTTGCTTTATGCAAAAGACTATGTGCTAACAAATATGGATTCACGTCTGCGTCACCGCTTGTATATAATGCTGCTTGTTTTGCAAATGAATAACGTTTCTTAATATCAGACTCTGTAAAATATTCAACTGGAAATTCATAATAGCGTAACGTATTATATTCTTCTTGTAAAAATGAAATATCCTCATCTCTACTCGCATAATACAAACTATTTCGCGGAATAAAATGGGGATCAATATCGAGAGTCGGTACAACCTTCTCCATTGTTCTAAGGGCTTCATAACAAAGCCTATATGCCCGTACCCCTTTTACTTTCCCAAATGTATGAATAAGAGAGGTTAACGATTTATCATGAAGAAATTGTAATAAACCTGTATTGGCAGCTGTGCTACCACATGCAATTGCTCTTTTTTCAATGAGCGTAACACGCATTCCTATCTTCGCTAATGAATACGCTATATGAGCACCCGCTTCGCCACTTCCGACTACGAGCACATCACATATCATATCATTTTCTAACGTTGGATAACAAGGTACAGAAACTCCTCTATTCCAAAACAACTTACCAGTCATAAGCTTCATAATTATACTCCTAAAATGTAAATTTCTCCTTTCTATGTTTTGTTATTTTCCATAAAAAAATCCAACTAACACAACGCTAGTTGGATTTTTTATTTTTAATTGGAACGCTCTTCAAGCCAATTTCCAATCGTCGGATATGTTTGTTTTACAGCTGTTCCACCGTAAACGATAGACATATGCCCTGTTGGTAAACATACATATTGTTTATCTGTGCTAGAAATATGATCTAGTAAAGCTTCTACTTGACATGGCAGAGCGATATGATCACGTTTCCCGGAAATATTTAAGACATTCGCCTTAATATTTGCAAGGTCTACCTTTTGTCCACGAATAACGAGTTCACCTTTAACCAATTTATTATTTTGATAAAAATCACGAATCCACTGTCTGTATGATTCACCCGGGAACGGAATGCCATCGCCAACCCACTTTTGAACTAATTTCCAGCTTTCGACGAAGCGCTCATTTTCTGAACGATCAACTAAAGCAACGTATGGACCAACAAAATTCGTAATTGGTTTTAACATCTTATTTCCGAAATCAATCATTTCCGGCGGAATATTTCCGAATGTATCAACCGCCTTATCTAAATTGAAATATTTCTCATCTAATAAAGGACCATATAATCCTGTTTCAGAGAAATCGAAAGGACTTGTCATAAAAATTAAGTTACGAATTGGCATATGCGGATGAAGTGCCGCATAAATAGACGTTAGCGTTCCACCCATGCAATAACCAAGTAAAGAAATCTCATCCGATTTTGCAGTTCGCATTACTTTTTTCACTGCTTTTGCAATATAATCGAACACGAAATCATCAAATTTCAAATGACTATCTTCTAAACCAAATGTACCCCAATCAAGCATATACACATCAAAACCACGATCTACTAAATATTCCACTAAACTATTTCCAGGAGTTAAATCCATAATATATGGCTTATTAATAAGAGCATATATTAATAAGATTGGGACTCTCTGTGTTTTTTCTTGTTTTGGAATGTAACGATAAAGCTTCGTTTTATTTTTCGTCCAAATAACCTCTTTCGGTGTTAAACCAACTTGTGGTTCTGGTTCGCGTAATAAAATTTCGCTCGCTCTTTTCACACGGCGATATGCTTTGCGATATTCTTCTGGGTACAACTCCAATTGCTTTTCCCATTCTGTTACGAATGTAGTCATTTTTCTATCTCCTTTTCGGTCGATTTCTTTCTAAAAAAAGAAGTGCATTCCTGATATGGATATGCACTTTTTTCTTACTTCATTACATGTATAATCCACCGTTAATGTTTAATTGCTGACCAGTGATATACGCACCGTCACGGCATAGGTATACTACACCTTTTGCAATTTCATCAGCTTGTCCAAAACGTTTTTTCGGGATTTTCGCAACGATTTTTTGACGCACTTCTTCTGGTACCTCTGCTACCATTTCAGTATCGATAAATCCTGGGCAAATTGCGTTTACAGTTACATTTGTTTTTGCAAGTTCTAACGCTAATGATTTTGTAAATCCTAGCATACCTGCTTTTGCTGCTGAGTAGTTTGTTTGTCCAAATCCACCAGCTTGACCAATAATAGAAGAAATACTAATGATTCTTCCTTCTTCTGCTTCCGATATGTATGGAAGTACCGCACTTGTCGTATTAAATACACTACTTAAGTTCACGTCAATTACGCGCTCCCAATCTTCACGATTTAATTTTTTGAATGTACGATCTCTTGTAATACCAGCATTATTAACAAGAATATCAACTTTACCAAAATGATTCACAGCTTCTTCTACAAGTCGGTTTGCATCTTCTACTTTAGAAACATCCGCTTGAACTGCATAAACGTCATGCCCCTCTTTTCCTAGTTCATGTACTAAGTTTTCAGCTGCTTCTTTACTGCTGTTATAGTTAATAACTACTTTTGCTCCCTCTTGTGCTAATGCTACTGTAATTGCTTTTCCAATTCCTTTTGCCCCACCTGTTACGATTGCTACTTTGCCATTTAATTGAACCATTTCTTTTCCCCCTTAAATGAATTTGTGAACGATTATTATGAATCATTTTGGTACCCATACTAATAGAGTCCATATATTAATTATGTTTCGTTGTTTATACGTGAAAACGAGATTCTCCCTCTCTCTTTTACACGTTGTAAACAAACGCTATTATCATTTTTTATTTTCTGGCTTATTCGCCGGCTTTACTTCTTCTTTTACAGGTACTTGTAGTTTAGCTAGTACTGCATTTTGCTTTTCTAGCAATTCTAAAATTTGATCAACTTTCGTTTCTAACGTGCGAATATCTTGTTTTACTTTCGTAACATCACGCTTTAATGTAGGAGCTTGTCCTAACGAATCCACTTTCTCTTCTAGAACTTCCTCAATATTATCAACTTTATTTTCTAAGTTAATAACAAGCGTAGCTACTCTAGCGATATCCTCTTTCGTTGGCACGTTCACTTGTTCTAAATAACTTTTTGTCGTATCATTTAATGCTTTTTGATAAAACAAATTCAAGTCTAGAACGCTGCCCATCCAAGCAGAATATTCTTCTGTTTTAATTGTTTCATTGAGCGCTTTTCCCCAAAATGTTTCGGTTTGTTCATAAGCATTTTTCCATGCTTGCAATGGATCGAATTTTTGATCAATCACTTCGCCTACACTCCCTTTTTTGTTTTTGAAACAATTCAACCTATTCACTATTTTCTAATATTCCGAATAAAACTTCAAGTCTATATTTTATTTTTCTTTATTTTCCAACAAATGTATTGACATTAAAAACAGATAGGTGTAAATTGCACTTATAAGCAAAAAATTCCATCTAACTGATTCATGAGGTGATGTACAATCATGCTACATAATGAACCAGAACACCCAGAAAGTTTGGAAAAAAACCAAGCGAAACAACCAAACTCCATGCCAAAAAACTTCTTAGTTCCTTTCTTACTTCTCTGTCTAAAAGACTGGAGTCTTCATGGTTACAAACTCATTCAAATGCTAATGGACATCGGCTTTTCTTCTGTTGACCAAGGTAATGTTTATAGAACACTACGCAAGTTAGAAAAAGAAAACCTTATTTCTTCTACTTGGGATACAAGCGATGGAGGGCCAGCAAAAAGAATTTATTCTTTAACTGAATATGGAGAGCAATATTTATCAACATGTGCGACTTCTTTTGAACATTATCAAAATATGTTGCGGACGTTTTTCACGTTATACACCAATGCATTCTTTCCATTTTCTACTTCTCCAGAAAAGGATGAAAAGGATTCTTCATCTTCACCTGGTGGTACAGCAGAGTAATCTGCGTTCACAATATGCAAAAAAACATTTGGAGGTCAAACAATGGAAACTAAACCATACGAATTAGTCGATGCATTTTGGAAAAACTGGTCTCAATCTCTTTCCCTCTTCTCTTCAGCTGGGAAACAATTAGAGCAACTTACTTTAGAAACGTTAAAACAACAACAAGACGCTTTGCATAAATTAACATCAGGAGTAAATGAACTAGAAAAAGAACTACAACAATTCACAGCTCAGTTCAATAACCAATATACAGATTACGTGAAGCAATTAACTGGAAACTCCTTAAATGATCAAATTAACGAGTGGCAAGGGAAATGGAATGAGCTTTCTACTCAAATGCATCAACTTACTGTTTCTCCTACAAAAACATCTTTGTCTATTCTTACTCAAACTAGCGGTCAATTTGAAGAAACAACAAAACACTTTATTGAACAACAACAATCGCAACGCGAAGAGGTTCAAAAACAGTTAGAAGTTTTTTTGGGAGAGTTCAAGTCCAAACAACTAGAACTCGCAAAGCAGTTCGAGGAAAACTCAAAAAATCTATTTACTTCCATCAAGTAAGAAAAATGTGGCAACTAACTGCAGCACAAACAAAACTCTTTCTTCCTCCTACTACATCAAGATGGCTTACATTTTTCGATATGGAAAAGAAGGAGGACAAAATGAATCCATTTCAAGAAGCACAAACTGTTCCGGAGCTTCGTTATGATGAGATTCAAGTCGGTGATCAAGCATCTCTAACAAAAACAATTACGGATGAGGACGTTATCAATTTTGCAAAATTGACTGGAGATGTAAATCCTATTCATATTTTAGACTCTTTTGCAAAAACGACAATGTTTAAAGAACGTATTGCTCACGGTATGCTCGTTTCAAGTTTTATTTCTACCGTTCTTGGAACGAAACTCCCAGGAAAAAATACGATTTATTTATCCCAAAACGTTTCATTCCGTGCTCCTGTCAAAATCGGCGATACACTTCGTGTAGTGGCAGAGGTCATTAAAAAACGGGATGATAAGAAAATCATTACATTACAAACAAACATCTACAATCAATCCGATGATATTGTCGTGGAAGGTACAGCGACAATACTGAAAAAAGAGTAGCAAATTTGCTACTCTTTTTTCTATCCAAGAACTTCTAATCACACCGATTACTTCCGGGTATGAGTACATCGTTTCCACATAAAATAACGTTACCAGTTTAGATAGTACTTAACTTGGCTGAACTGGACTACTCAAAAGGATGTGTGTCAACATGGTAAAAACAAACAAATTACTAGTTCCAGGTGCAGAACAAGCACTTGAACAATTTAAATATGAAATTGCACAAGAATTCGGTGTTAGCTTAGGCTCAGATACAGCATCTCGTTCTAACGGTTCCGTTGGCGGTGAAGTAACAAAACGTCTTGTTGCTTTAGCTCAACAACAATTACGCGGATAATACTATAACATATGGCTTAGAGGCAGATATTCTCTGCCTCTTTCTATTTGCAACATACATAATAGCGCTTTTTCACATACTAGTAAGAACAAACTGAAAGGAACGATATGTGAGATGAAACGGATTAATATTAGCATGAGCCCTCCTCGTGTTCTTACTTTATCTTTTATTGTATTATCAATTGTCGGCACATGCTTATTAAAACTACCAATTGCTACAACAACATCTATTTCATGGCTCGATGCCTTATTTACAACGGTTTCTGCTTGTACAGTTACAGGGCTTGGTGTTGTGGACACTGGAAAAGTATTTACCTTATTTGGCCAATGTGTAATTTTAACACTTATACAAGTTGGCGGTCTTGGCATTATGAGCTTTGCTGTTTTAATTGCAATTATGCTTGGCAGAAAAATCGGTCTTCAGAACCGAATTTTGTTACAACAAGCACTAAATCAAACGAATATTGGCGGTGTCATTCGTCTTGCCAAAGCATTATTTCTATTCTCTTTTACAGTAGAATGTATTGCTACTTTGCTCCTCTCTTTTGAATGGGTACCAAAATACGGAATTGCTAAAGGGTTCTATTATAGTTTTTTTCATTCGATCTCTGCCTTTAACAACGCCGGTTTTTCTGTGTGGAGCGATAATTTAATGTCCCATTCTCATAGTATTCTCGTCAATCTCGTTATTTCTTCTCTCATTATTTTAGGTGGAATCGGTTTTACAGTGATCATAGATATAAAACGAAAAAAGAACTTTAAAAACCTTACATTACATTCAAAACTCATGCTCTCTTCTACTCTAATCGTCAATATTATTGCTACCGTTTTTATTTTCATATTCGAGTTTCATAATTCTTTTTCTATGAGAGGTTTTACCCCATTTGAAGAAGGAATGGCTGCTTATTTCCAAGCAATTTCAACGCGCACTGCCGGATTTAATACCGTTGATATTTCTGCATTAACAAAACCTTCCCTTTTATTAATGATGCTTCTTATGTTTATTGGTGCTGGTAGTGCTTCAACTGGTGGTGGAATTAAGTTAACAACATTTTTAATTATGTTTTTTGGCGTATTTAAATTTTTACAAGAACAAGATGATATTGTTGTGTTTAAAAAATCCATTAAAGATACGCTCATTGTCAAATCATTGACCATTACTATTATTTCCATTTCATTTATCTTTGCTGCTATTTTAATTTTAAGTATTACTGAGCGAGTTCCTCTATTGATGAGTGCTTTCGAAGTATTTTCAGCATTTGGAACAGTCGGTCTCAGTATGAATTTAACACCACACTTAACGATAATTGGAAAAGCTATTATTATCTTTATGATGTTTTTTGGAAAAATGGGACCGTTAACATTGGCTTTTTCATTTGCACGTAAAAAGAACCGGAAAATAAAATATCCGAACGAAGATATTTTAACAGGTTGACAACCGTATAAATTATCCATATAATGAGAATACAATAGCATATCTCCAAAGGGGAGTAGCGTCCAAGAATATTTCTTGGAAACAAAGTCGTCATTACGTAGAACTTAGTTCTTCCGGCTTTGTTGGCATTTTTATTACATATGTCTAGCAAGACCTTTGCCTATTAACGGCAGAGGTCTTTTTTGTATTCATTGCCAAATTCTTCCAAAGTTAATAGGCAGGAGTATGGGGAAACTAAATAGTGGGGAAATTCTTCACTTATTTAGTACTTATAGAAATGAGAGGAGAATGTACATGGATGTATCATTATTATTGGAGTATGGTTGGGTATTACTCATCCTGATTGCACTTGAGGGGATTTTAGCGGCTGATAACGCGCTTGTTCTTGCAATTATGGTAAAACATTTACCAGAAGAAAAACGTAAAAAAGCACTATTTTACGGATTAGCGGGGGCATTTGTTTTCCGATTCGGATCGTTATTTATGATTTCGTTCTTAGTCGATGTATGGCAAGTGCAAGCAATCGGTGCTATTTACCTTATGTTTATCGCTGGTAATCACTTATTTAAAACGTATGTTAAAAAGAATACGGATGAAGACACAGAAGAAAAAGAAGCAAAGAAAAAACAAGAGAATTTTTGGTGGACTGTATTTAAAGTCGAGGTTGCTGATATCGCCTTTGCAGTTGATTCAATTTTAGCTGCTGTTGCATTAGCAATGACTTTACCGAAAACAGGACTAGGTACAATTGGTAGTCTTGATACTGGGCAATTCGTTGTTATCTTTGTAGGTGGACTTATTGGATTAATCATTATGCGATTTGCAGCAACTGCTTTCGTACAAATATTAAAACGTAAACCAGGACTTGAAACTGCAGCATTCTTAATTGTAGGTTGGGTTGGTGTGAAGTTAGCAATCTATACATTAGCACACCCTGCATTAAATGTAATTCCGCATTCATTCCCAGAATCTACTCCGTGGAAACTTACATTCTGGATTGTATTAGTTGGAATCGCAGTTGGCGGTTGGTTCTTCTCGAAAGAAGTAGAAGTAAAAGTAGAAAAGAATTTAGACGAAAAAGCGCTGTAATTACAGCGCTTTTTCTTTTTTATTTCAATTCCCTCTCTATTTTTAGAAAAAATTCCATTATACTACCTTTTGTAATCGCTTTCTTATTTTATGTATGTCCTTTTTGTGAAACATTGCACAAACTTATTGAAACTGTGAACGAATCCATGTACTTTATTCATATAAGGAGTATTTATAGAAGATTTACTAAAGGAGCGTATGACTCATGCTAGAACAAGGATTAGATTATGTTGTCAAACTGGCTAAGAGCAAAAAGAAAATGCTAGATATAAATCCGATGCAATATTTCATTCGTGCTGCACTTGCGGGCATTTATATCGGTTTTATTATTGTACTATGTTTTAAATTAGGTAACTTTTTTCACATTGCAGATTCACCAGCAACTTATTTAGCTGCTTCCATGTTTTTCGGGATTGCCCTCGTACTTATTATATATGGTGGTGCTGAATTATTTACTGGAAATACAATGTACTTCACAGTAGCAACTTTAAGAAAAGAAACAACGATTTCTGATACACTTCGCAACTGGATTGCATGTTATGCAGGTAACTTAGCGGGTGCTTTATTCTTTGCCTTACTATTTTACGCAACTGGCATTTTCGAAGCGATTGATCACGGTCATTTAATGAATAAAGTAGTTGAAGGAAAGATGAATACACCTACAATGCAATTATTCTTTAAAGCAATTTTATGTAACTGGCTTGTCTGTCTTGCCTGCTTCTTACCTTCTCAAGTGAAAGGTGACACAGCCAAAATATTAATGATGATGATGCTCGTTTTCACTTTCTTTTTATCTGGTTATGAGCATAGCATTGCAAACTTATCACTGTTTGCTTTATCTTTAGTATCACCACATCCTGAGACAATTTCTTTTGCAGGCGCTATTCATAACTTAATTCCAGTTACAATCGGTAACATTATTGGCGGGTCCGTATTTGTCGGTATGGTATATCACTACTTAACAAAGAAAACACCTGATGTTAAACAGGAAGAGACTGTAATCGCAGCAGCTCAACAAGAAGAGATTATTCCTTTACAAGCACATATGAAACATTAAAAACTCCAAAGTTAGACTTTGGAGTTTTTAGCTCCCCACATATTTCACAATAATACTTGCTTCAATCTCTCCTTGTTCTTTTCCACCCTCTATTCTTTGTTTCATCTTATCCATACCAATGACATCATTTGTGTGAAAGTGGATTTCCTTAACATATAATCCCTCTTTACAAAAAATATTTACGAAATCAAATCCATTACTCTGCCGCCATCCCATATTAAAGTCGAGAGAAATAATATTTATCTCATTCTCCCTAACAAATTGCAAGGCAGTTTCTACTGTAGTTGCGGGCACATATCCAAACGGACAACCTCTTTGATCATCCATATATATATTCATTCTCTATCCCCCTCTATTTTGAATACACAATTAATACATAACATATTGCTCCAAGACTAATAAAAGGGCCAAATGGAATTGGTTTACTTGCTTCTATACGCTTTAATAAAATACCCATCCCGAAAAAACAAAGACTACAATAAGACGCTAAAAATAAAATAATAAAAACCCCTTTCAATCCCACTATAAATCCAAGTAGTGAGAGTAATTTTATATCCCCTCCACCAAGCCCTTCTGGATATATCTTTTGCATACAATATAACAAAAAGAGTATAACCCCACTACCAACTATACTATCTATCCACGTAACTAACGGTACAAAAATACATTCTAAAATAAGCAGAAAAGCAAACGAAATTAAAATACGATCAGGAATTAACATATATATATAATCTGTAACGGAAATAATAAGAAGTAACGAAAAAAGCGATAAAATGATGAGAAGCTCTCGTTCTACTCCAATCATATATACAGTAAGAAAAAATATTGTACCGGTTACAAATTCAAATACTACGTACAGAATCGGAATTCCCCTCTTACAATTCGTACAGCGCCCTCTTTGTATACAAAATGAAATGATTGGAATTAGTTCTTTTGGCTTTAGTACATACTTACAATAATGACAATGCGAACGCGGTGTAATAATAGACTCGCCTAAAGGAACCCTTATTGCGATTAGCATAAAAAAAGAACCAAACACCATACCCACTAACAATGCATATATATAAGTGAACATCCCTTCCTCTCCTTTCCAAAAGAACATAACAAAAAAAGGAGAGAACTTCTACTTCATATTATCCTTTATTCTACTAAAAAAGCAGGCCATTTTCTGGCCTGCTTTCCCCTCTTTTATACGATGAAATATACCGCTTTTAATGGTCCGTGTACTCCGACAACAAGATTCATTTCAATGTCAGCAGAGTTACTAGGTCCTGTAATAAAGTTAATACAAGATGCCGCTGTCTCGCCATTTTCTACACGTGAGTTCATATCCTGAACTGCTTGCGTAATACGAGGCACAAGTGTTTCACGTGGAATAATAGCAAAGTATACAGTCGGTAAAAAGTGTAAAGAACGTCCTTGCCCTTTATGACTTTGTACAACAATTGTACCAGATTCAGCTAATGTATAATCACTAAATGCAATACCGATATTCGCTTTTTCAGCTATACGCATATTTTCGTCTTTTCTCTCTGGATCCCATACGTTTACTTCAATATCTCGCTTTGGAAGTTCTTCTTTAAATAAAGATGTTAAACCATATGCATCAAAGCGTTCATCTGCTGATAATAAAATAGGTCCCCCGCCGTTTTCCATGATTACTTTTTGAAGGTCTTCATACAAACGGTCATTTGTCGTTTCTACTACAGTTGTATGAATGTTTGTACATTGCTTTTTAAATACTTCTAGTAATTCTTCTTGTGAATAATCTTTTAACGTTTCTATATTCACATTACTTTTCCATACTGGACGCTCGACACCTTCTCTTTTACGCGCACGCCCAAGTTCTTTTGCAATGTTATCTAGAAAGGAATCACGGTTTTGAATTAATCCTGCCATTATTTATTCCCGCCTTTCTTATGATCTTTATACCAATCACGGAATCTTTCTTTACTTGGCGCTGGGAATTCACGAATATCCGTCCAGTTTTTAAGTGGTCCAACACCTTTTGATACACGGTTACCAGATGTGAATGGACTCATTGCTGCTGGTGCCATTTTTGAGCCCATTTTGTATAATGCAGCTGAAGAAGCACCCATACTAAACATTTTCATCGCTAATTTTTCTGCAAGTGGCGCACGTCCTTCTTGTTCAACGATTACTTGGCGATGCTTTAATAATAAATCATGTAATGGAATTTTTACTGGACAAGCCTCTGTACATGCTCCGCATAAACTAGATGCATAAGGAAGCTCTTTGTAATCATCATATCCACCTAAAAGTGGTGTTAATACCGCACCGATTGGTCCTGAGTAAATCGATCCATATGAATGTCCACCAACGTGACGATATACAGGACATACATTTACACAAGCTGCGCAACGAATACATTGCAATACTGAACGGAATTCAGATCCAAGAATTTGAGAACGACCATTATCAACAACAACTAAATGGAACTCTTCAGGTCCATCAACTTCCTCTTCTTGAATTGGTCCTGCTACTGTTACATAACTTGTTAACTTTTGACCTACCGCACTACGGCATAGTAAACCAACTAAAACATCTAACTCTTCCATTGTCGGAACCATACGTTCCATACCCATTACTGCTATTTGTGTTTTCGGAATTGACATAACAAGATCCGCATTACCTTCGTTCGTTACTAAACAAAGAGATCCCGTATTTGCAACAGCGAAGTTACAACCCGTCACACCAATTTCCGCATCCATAAATTTCTCACGAAGTTGTTTACGAACAAACTTTGTCATCTCATATGGATCATCAGAATTTTCATAGCCAAGTTTTTCTTTAAATACATCGCGAATTTGCGTTCTATTTTTATGAAGTGCAGGCGCAATAATATGTGAAGGTGGATCGTTATCTACTTGCAAGATATACTCTCCTAAGTCACTTTCTAACACTTCACAACCAATTTCTTCAAGCGCATGGTTCATACTAATTTCTTCTGTTACCATCGACTTTGATTTCACTACTTTTTTCGCTTGTTTCTTTTTCGCGACGTCTTGAATATACTTTGCTGCTTCCTCTTTCGTTTTCGCAAAGTACACATGGCCGCCTCTTTTTGATACATTTTCACTTAACTGCATTAAGTAATAATCAAGATTTTCTAACGTATGTTGACGAATTTGTTCACCTAGTTCACGCCACTCTTCCCAGTTTCCCAATTCGTCCGCTGCTTTTAATCGATTCGTATATAAACGCGTTTGTGCAGAAGATACTGCTCCACGCATAAACGAATCTTGAATTCCATCGCCTACGCGATCATTAAATTTTTTCTCACTGATTTTCATAGACATAGCTTATGTTCCCCCTTCATGAGCGACTATTCAGTACCTCAGCAATATGCATTACTTTTACTTCTTTTCCTAAACGCTCAATACGTCCGCCAATGTTTAACAAACACCCACAATCTGCACCGATTAAATAATCAGCACCTGTTTCCATTACACTATCTACTTTTTCATCTACCATTTGCTCAGAAATCGGAGTCATCTTAACTGAAAACGTTCCCCCAAACCCACAACAATTTTGCACGTTTGGCAGTTCTCTCACAGTTAATCCTTTTACATTAGACAATAAAATTCCTGGTGCCTCTTTTACTCCAAGCAGGCGTGTCATATGACAAGACTTATGAATAGTAGCTATTCCTGGTAAACTTGCACCAACATCTGTCACTTTTAAAACATCTACAATAAATTGTGTAAATTCATATGTTTTATCAGCAACCTTTTGTGCACGTTTAGCCCATTTCGGGTCATCTTTAAAAACATGCGGATACTCATGAAACATTGTCGCACAAGAGCCAGATGGCGTAACGATATATTCTGCATCTTCGAAAGTTTCAATCATATGTTTCATCGCTTCTTTTGCTGCTTCTACATGGCCGCTATTATAAGCAGGCTGACCACAACAAACTTGTGCTTCCGGAAATTCAATTTCACAACCTAAACGCTCCAATACTTCAACTGTTGCTTTACCGACATTTGTTTCAAACATATCGACTAAACAAGTAACAAATAAAGTAACTTTCATAATTATTACTCCCCCTCTTTACAACTTCGCCAACAAACATATGGTCATCAGATGACTTAAGAGAGAAGAAATAGGCTCAACCATGGCCTATCCTCTCCCTTTTCTAAAGAAAACGCTTACTTAATCTTTCTCTATTTTATCAGAAAATTAGATTTTTTGAAGATTAAATTACGAATTTATATCGTTTCTACCTGTGACAATATGTTCTACATTTGTTAAATGCTCTAGCATTGCTTGCTGCGCTAATTCTACATCTTGTTTTAAAACCGCATCATATATAACTTGATGCTCTTCTATAAGTCGTTCTGATGTCGTTTGTTCACCATATAAAATAATGCGTCTTGATTCACCAATCGTTTCAGCAATCATCTCTGAAACATGATTCATGAGTTCAAGCAAAATGCTATTATGCGAAGACTCTGCAATTCCCATATGGAACTGAAAATCTGCTTTTTCGCCAGCCTTTTCATCTCCAATGCTCTTTGCCATTTCATCTAACCAATGTTTCATATTTTGCAAATTATCTTCCGTACGTTTTGCCGCTGCTGCTCGAACTGCCCCCACTTCAAGCACCTTTCGCACTTCTAATAAATTCAAAATATCTTCTTTCTTCATTAATAATCTATTGTTTAATGATTTTGTTAATGAAGAAGAATCAAAGTTCTTCACATATGTGCCTTCTCCTTGCTTCATTTCAATTAAGCCCATCGCTCTTAGCGCACTTAACGCTTCACGAACAGCAGATCTGCCAACTTGAAACTGCTCAGCTAATTGATGCACAGGAAGTAGCTTGTCACCAGGTTTTAACGTACCATTTTTAATCATTGTTAAAATAGCTTCAGATACTTCTTCGTAAATTTTTTTCGGTTTAATAGATTTGTACTCCAGTTAAATCACCTCAGTATCTTCCAAACAACAATTGAAACGATTTATAAGAACTTAGCATCCATACCTATTTTAGAACGAATTGGTAAGAAGTACAAATGTTTTGTTCATAAAATAGTCAAATTTTTAATATTTATTTGCTATTAATTTATATCTATTCCTATATTCATTTATATTCAATTGAAAAAGCATGTCCTTTACATTAGAACATGCTTCCTTCATCTTGTATTTTTAACTTAATAAATACTGTTGTTCCCTTACCTTTTTCACTTTCTATTTTCCACTCACCATCATGTATATGAACAATTTGCCTTACAATCGCAAGCCCTAAACCTGTTCCACCATGTTGGCGACTTCTCGCTTTATCAACTCGGTAAAAACGCTCACCAAGATTCTCTAAATGCTCTGCATCAATACCTATTCCTGTATCCTTTATTTTCAACTCACAGTAATCGTCTATTTGCTCTAGCGTTATTATGATATTCCCGTTTTGATTTGTATACCGTATCGCATTATCTAACACGTTATGAAGAACTTGTTGCATACGATCTTCATCAATCATTACGATAATTTCAGGATTTAAATTCGTTGAAATACGAAGTTTTTTTTCTATAAACTTTAGTTCATACGTATCTAACACATCTTCAATAAGCTGCGAGAACACAATAGGTTGCTTCTTTAGAGGAAAATGTTCACCTTCTAGTTGCGCTAAATCTAATAAATCATGAACGAGACGCTGCATACGATCCGCTTCTTTATGAATAAGCTGCGTCACTTTTTCTTGCTGCGGTCCCTTTGCTACACCATCTAAGATAGCCTCACTATACCCTTTTATATAACTAAGCGGTGTTCTAAGTTCATGCGAAACGTTAGCCAAAAATTCCTTACGCTTTACATCTTCTGTTTCTAAAGAATGCGCCATTTTATTAAATGCTTTTCCTAATCGTCCAATTTCATCTTCTGAAGAAATGGTAATCCGCTCCGAGAAATCTCCAGTAGCGAAATGATTGGCAACCCGCTCCATTTGCGAAAGCGGCTTCGTAATCGCTATAATAATTTTTCTCCCAATCCATATCGTAATTAAAATCATAGCAATTGCTAGCGGGGCTAAAATAAGACCCATATCATATATTAAGTCTTTTATACTTTTTAAAGGAATATAAGAATATACAATTCCAACTAACTTTTTATTATCTAAAACAGGGATAACAACCCCCATAATATTCCGATCAAAATGTTCTTCATATCCTACCTTTGTCACCGTTTTACCATCTAGTAGTGTTTGTCTATCCCCTTCACTTATAAGAGAATGATGATGCACATCAAAAGGCAAACATGCGCTTAGATCACGAGGATTGGAAACGAAAAGAACGTCTGAACTAGATATTTGATCAAATGCTCTTACTTTCTCTTCAAAAGTTGACATTCCTTCATTCTTATCATATTGCGTTGCAAGACGCTTTCCTTCCATTACTAATGAGTCTTTTAAATTATCAACGTATAACTTTTCATACGAGTATAAAGATACAAAATAAAGAAAGGAAACTGTTACACATACTGCACATACTACTGTAAGCCAAAGCTTTTGTACCATCGTAAACATACGTTACACCTCAAATTTATAGCCTACACCCCAAACAGTTTGAATGTAGTTTCCACTTTCTCCAAGTTTCAAACGCATCGTTTTCACATGTGTGTCTACTGTTCTTGTACTTCCCGCATAATCATACCCCCACACCTTTTCAAGCAATTGTTCCCGGCTAAATACTTGTCCTGTATGTTGGCAAAGGAAATATAGTAAATCAAACTCCTTTACTGTAAGAGAAATCGGATCGCCATCTGCCTCAATCCTCCTACTTTTTTCATTAATAAGAATGGGACCAAATTGAATCTCCTCTTGCTGTTCTTGCTTTGTATAACGTCTTAGTACAGCTTCCATACGAGCAATTAATTCACCTGGACTAAACGGCTTTACAATATAATCATCTGCTCCCATGCGTAAACCGTTCACCCTATTCCACTCTTCACCTTTTGCCGTTAAAAATATAATTGGCACATCTGACGTTTTTCGAATCTCTTTGCAAACTGAAAGTCCATCCATCTCTGGCATCATAATATCTAATACAACGAAATCATAATGATCTGACTCTAATTTTTTTAGAGCCTCTTTTCCATTTTCAGCTTCTCCCCACTCGTATCCGAAGTTATCTAAGTACATTCCGACAAGTTGCCTCATGTCACTTTCATCATCTACAACTAGCACTCTATATTTACCCATTGTCCTTCCCTTCCCTCTCTATGAGTTGAAATGGTCCTTTTCCGACTTTAATTGTTTGTTTTATTTTCATACTCTTCATATCCATGACGCACACTTCATCACTATCATAACTTGCTACATATCCTTCTGCCCCGCTTTTCAAAAATGCAAATGGATTTGAGCCTACTTCAACGGAAGCTACCTCTTTATACGTACTAATATCAAATTTTCTAAGCGTATTCGAACCATGGCTTAATGCATATACGTACTTATTATCTTTCGTTATGTTCACAGGCATAAACGGGGCGTGTAAAGAACGTACCATTTCGCCGCTCTGTAAAGAATACACTAATACTTTCTCATTCACTTGATTTCCATCACCATGTCCGCCAATCCATATCTCTTTTCCATCCGGACTAATCGTTGCTCCTGTTGATGCTGGTGGAATCATAAAGGATTGTATAACCTCTTTTTTCTTTGTATCAATTGTCGTTAGCTTCGTATCATAAAAGTTTAGTACAGATAACTGGTTATGATACTCTACCAGGGTTATCGGTCCTTTTCCTGTTGAAACACTTTCTGTCTCTTTCCCTTCTATCGTAAAGAACCTTACCTTTTGTGCATTTTGATCGGCGGCAAACAATTGTTTTTTATCTTCTGATACAACCACATTTACAATGCCTTTTCCAGTTTTATATTTTTCCACTTGCCTTCCTTCTGCTAGTGAATATACATACATGTATTCTAACTGCTTACCATATACAAGTATGTCCTCGCCGTTTGGAAGTAGTGCAATTCCTGCCATCGGTTCATTTAATTCCCATGTCGTAATTAATTTATTAGTTTTTTTATCAATAAAACTAATACTGCCTTCTTTTATATTCGTTGTTATAATAATACTTTTATCTTCAGTAATTGGTGTATATGAACTTCCTTGACACCCTACTAATAGAAATAAAAAACAGAGAAGAAAAACATACTTTCTCAAAAGATTCCCTCCATTTTCGAATGATTTCGTTATAATTGTAAAATAACAAATAAATGTGTGGAAAGTGTGAAATCTTCCTTTCTTATTCAACTTACATATATAATGTACAACAAATAGAATTTGAGGTGTGCAAATTATGCTTTTTCCTGATTTAGCGAATAAAATTGTACGGGAAGTACGCAGACTAATTACAGAAAATATTATTATCATTAATATACAAGGTGTTATTATCGCCAGTACAGATGCAAAAAGAATCGGTCAATTTCATGAGGGAGCACTCCGCTGCGCGAAACAAAAGAAAACCGTCATCATTACAAAAGAAGATGAACGACGGTTGCAAGGTGTAAAAGCCGGGATGAATCTTCCTTTACTATTTCATGACGAAGTAATTGGTGTTATTGGAATTACAGGAGAACCCGACAATATTTCACAATACGGAGAAATATTACGGAAGATGACCGAATTATTAATTCATGAAAACTACTTTTTAGAGCAATTAGAACTTGAACACCGTTCTTATGAAGCATTTGTCTTTGATTGGCTTCAAAATACAGACTGGTCTTCAAGTTTTCTCGATCGTGCAAAAACACTTGGCGTTGATTTATATAAGAAGAAACAACTTATTTTGTTTTCGATTGATCAAAATGATACGATGCTCCAGCGTAAAGTTTGGCAACATATTCGCAATCTATTAGCAAAAGACCATCTATTTGTTCGCTGGGGAAATGATCGATTTATTTTATTTTCAGCGATGAGCTCTAAAGAACAAACTTATCTATTTTTAAAACGGTTAAAACATGACTGTGAAACTTTATTTTCTATCCCTTTATATATCGGGATTGGGCAAACCGTTACGCCAAGCAAGATGCACATATCATATGAACAAGCACTACGAGCGCTTTCTGTGTCACTTGAAACGAAAAAAATTGTATTTAATGAAGATTTACGTTTAGAAATGTGCTTACAAGATATTTCTATCGAAACGCGAGAACAGTTTCTAGAGCGTACCATTGAAAACTTAGTACAATCTCCTGAGCTCATGCACACTTTACGTTTATTTATCGATTATAACCAATCTTATAAACAGACAGCTGAGCAATTACATATACACATTAATACATTGCATTACCGACTAAAAAAAATTGAAGAACATACCGGACTTGATCCGAAACAATTCAAAGATTTAAATGTTTTATACTTCGCACTCCTTTTATTAGATAATCATACAAAAAAGAACGATAAAACAGATTAATCTTCAGATGATTATACATAGAAAGAATCCTCCAACTTTTTTATCATTATAATGAAAGCACTGTTACAACGTTTTTATTATGACTAAACACGTTAACAGTTTGAGGGGGATTTCCAATGTTAGAAAAGCAAATTATTCATTCATTCGTATCCATTGTTGGCGAAGATAATGTAGATACATCCAATATGGGGCGCTTAACTTATAGTTATGATGCCACTCCAAACTTCCAAGCAATGCCTGATGCAGTCATTGCTCCTCGTAATACAAATGAAGTAGCTGAAGTGTTAAAAGTATGTAACTCTCACAAAATCCCTGTGTATGTTCGTGGTTCTGGAACAAACCTTTGTGCAGGAACTTGTCCACTAGAAGGCGGTATCGTCCTTATTTTCCGCCATATGAACAATATTTTAGAGATTGATGAAGAAAATTTAACAATTACCGTACAAGCTGGTGTCATTACACTTGATATTATTAAAGCAGTAGAAGAAAAGGGATTATTTTATCCGCCAGATCCAAGCTCGATGAAAATTTCTACAATCGGCGGTAATATTAATGAAAACTCAGGCGGATTACGTGGGTTAAAATATGGTGTAACACGTGATTATGTAATGGGTCTTGAACTTGTCTTACCAAATGGTGATATCATTCGTACTGGTGGTAAATTAGCAAAAGATGTTGCTGGTTACGATTTAACTCGTCTATTTATCGGTTCTGAAGGAACACTTGGAGTAGTAACAGAAGCGATATTAAAACTTGTTCCTATGCCTGAAACGAAGAAAACAATGCTGGCACTCTACGAAGATATTAATGAAGCTGCACGTGCTGTTTCTTCTATTATTGCAAATAAAATTATTCCAGCGACACTTGAGTTTTTAGACCAACCGACAATTGAAGTTGTAGAAGAGTTTGCACAAATCGGTTTACCAACTGACGTAAAAGCAATTTTATTAATTGAACAAGATGGTCCACCCGAAGTGGTCGATCGAGATATTGAAAAAATGGCTAACGTTTGCCACTCTATGAATGCAGTTGATGTTCGCGTTGCAAAAGATGAAGCGGAAGCAGATGCACTTCGTACAGCACGCCGTAGCGCACTATCAGCACTTGCAAGATTAAAACCGACGACAATATTAGAAGATGCAACAGTACCTCGTTCACAAATTGCTCCGATGGTTGAAGCTATTAATGCCATCGCAAAAAAATTTAATATTCCTATTTGTACGTTTGGACACGCTGGTGATGGAAACCTACATCCAACTTGTATGACAGATGCCCGTAATGAAGAAGAAATGCACCGTGCTGAACAAGCTTTTGCTGAAATATTTGCGAAAGCAATTGAGCTTGGTGGTACGATTACTGGTGAACATGGTGTTGGTGCGATGAAAGCTCCCTATTTAGAAATGAAATTAGGTAAAGAAGGTATTGCCGCTATGCAAGGGATTAAACAAGCCTTCGATCCAAATAACATTATGAATCCTGGAAAGATGTTCGCGAAAGACACTCGTAAAAGAGTGGTGGTTGAGCGATGACAACATTAAATAAAGAAAACATTCAAAAGGAATTTAAAGAACGATTAAGTGAAGATGAGCTACTAAACTGTATGCGCTGCGGGTTCTGCTTACCTACTTGCCCTACTTACATTCAATCTGGGTATAAAGAATCACATTCGCCGCGCGGACGTATCGCATTAATGAAAGCTGTCGTTGATGGTTTAATCGAGCCAGATGAAGATGTTGAAAATACTTTAAACGTTTGCCTTGGCTGTCGTGCTTGTGAACCTGTTTGTCCATCTGGTGTGAATTATGGACATTTATTAGAAGAAGCCCGTGATATTATTAATCAAAATAAAAAATTCTCTATGCCAGTGAAAGCCGTTCGTAAAATCGTTTTTGAAGGATTATTCCCACATCAAAATCGAATGAGAACTTTAACTGGACTTATCGGATTTTACCAACGTTCCGGCTTACAAATGTTAACTCATAAAACAGGTATTATGAAGTTATTCCCTGAAACACTTGCAACGATGGATCTCGTTTTACCAAAAGTCCCTAAAATGAAAGCAATGAAAGATCGTCCTACATTTTTATCTGCTGAAAGTACAAAGAAAAAACAAGTTGCATTCTTCACAGGCTGTTTAATGGATACGATGTTTTTAGAAACAAATAACGCAACGATGAAACTTCTTCAATTAGCCGGTTGTGATATCGTTATCCCGCAAACACAAAGTTGCTGCGGTGCATTACATGGACATGCTGGTGAAAAGAGTGGAGCAAAAGAATTAGCGAAACGAAATATAAAAGCATTCGAAGACTTAAACATCGACTATATTATTACGAATGCAGGTGGTTGCGGGGCTTACCTCGTAGACTATGATTATCTTCTAAAAGATGATCCAGAATGGGCTGAACGTGCAAAGCAGTTTGTTTCTAAAATTAAAGATATTACCGCTATTCTAGTAGAACTAGATTTCCATAAACGAACTGACTTACGACTCACGCCGCAAATTATTACGTATCAAGATTCTTGCCATTTACGTAACGTTATGCGAACATCTTCTGAACCTCGTATGCTACTAGAAGCCATTCAAGGCGCAACATACCGTGAAATGAAAGATGCGGATCGCTGCTGTGGTTCGGCTGGTATATACAACATTGTACACTCAGAATTATCAATGGAATTTCTAGATTATAAAATGGACCGTGTACATGAAACAGATGCAGCAACAATTGTCACTGCAAATCCAGGGTGCCTATTACAAATGAAACTAGGTATTGAACGTGAAGGTCTTTCTCATAAAATGAGAGGCATTCACATTGTAGATTTATTATTAGAAGCAATTGAAACTAACTCGTAATAACTCGTAACATACGTAATAATAGGAAAACGGCTATCTCCTTCGTCTATGTAAAGAGATAGCCGCTTTTTTGTCTGCTACAACATTAAAAATATGTTACTTTATTATAAAAAAGAACAACAGAAACATTACAGTTTTGTAAAAAACAATCCAGTATATTCCTTAAAAAAACGTTCAAACCATTGATACAATAGGATTCTTCATTTTCAATATAGGTACATTTATCCAAAAACCTCCTATTAAAACGAAGTATAAAAATGCTGAAAATTCCTTTTACACTCTACGTTTCTCTTATTTCTCTCCTTTTCTCTCCTTAGGATAAATTAGGTAAATTTTAAGTCTATGAATTTTTTTCCATCTTTTTTCTCGTAAATTGTATGCTACGATGGATTTGTCAGTCAGACAGGCTGTCAAAAACAAATCGTGTGAAAACAAATTAAAACTTTATATAGGGGGACACACATCATGAAAAAGCGTGTTTTATTATCTGTAGCTGCTGCAACAGCTCTTACTTTAGGAGTATCTTCTTTAGATGCACAAGCTGCAACAGTACAACCATCTAACATAAAGGTTCAAAATATTCAGCATTCAAAAGTGATGATGAAGCAAATGAACCAACAAGAGTTACAAGCATTCTTACAATCTATGGGAGTTGAATCATTAGCACAATGGCAACAAGGAAACTTCCAACCAAATTGCTTCGTTCCTGGTCAACAACCTACTGAAAATGTTGTAACTGAGCAACCAACAGCTAAGCCAGAAACTCAAAAGCCTGTTGAACAAAAACCAGCTGAGCAAAAGCCTGCTGAACAAAAGCCAGAAGCTCAAAAGCCTGCTGAAAACAATAATACGCAAAAACCTACAGAACAAAAACCAGCTGAGCAAAAGCCTGCTGAAGAAGCAAAATCTTTAAGCGAGTTCGAACAACGTGTTGTTGAATTAACAAACGCTGAGCGTACAAAACAAGGCTTACCAGCACTAAAAATCGATACTGAATTAAGCAAAGTAGCGCGTGTTAAATCTGAAGATATGCAAAAAAATAACTACTTTGATCATAACAGCCCTACATACGGGTCTCCGTTTGACATGATGAAGAAATTTGGTATTTCTTATACATCTGCAGGTGAAAACATCGCTCAAGGCCAACGTACACCTGAAGAGGTAGTACAAGCTTGGATGAACAGTGCTGGACACCGTGCAAACATCTTAAATAACGGCTTCACTCACATCGGTGTTGGTTATGTAGAAAGCGGTAACTACTGGACACAACAATTTATTACGAAGTAAATAGATAAAAAGAGTCTTCTCATAATGAGAAGACTCTTTTTAAGTTTCGTAACTTTCTATTATGTATGAATATAAAATGTAGGACATAAACAAAATAGATCCGCAACTTATTACGCTAAGCAATACATAAAATCCCCACTTCAAGTTCAAAAACAAGGAAAACAGTATACCACATGCCATCACTTGAAAAATTCGTCTACTCACTAAACGAATTTTTTGTAATTTAATTGGATCTTTTTCTTTACCCTTTATCTTTTTAAAATCTTTGCTAAGCATAAAAAGAAACATACTAATCCCGATCGTTAATCCTGTCTGAAAGGATATAAAACTTCCAAAATTAATAACGAGAATAAGCATATGAATAAACAACATAAATAAAGTAATCGTCTTTATAAATCCGCCTATAATGAAATGCTCTCCTCCATTAAACTTATATATATTATGTGAAATAATATACACAAATCCATGTAAAAAAATAATAAGAACCGGAATAAATGCAACAACAACTTGTTTACTCATAAATTCGTTCGGCCCACCATTTTCGTTCCAATGTACTGCCAAACGTTCTGGTAAATATGGATAAATGCATAGGGTAAATAAAAGACAAGCGAAAAATATTCCTAGTATATATTTATATTTGACCAAGTAATTCTCACCTCTCTTTTCTCTTTACGGCTTCGCTTCTTTTAGAGAAATTCCTGCAAAAATTTACTTTTCTCAAATTAAAACTTACACTTTACACATTTTCCCTTTGAAATTCTTTCATTATATTGTTTAATTTTGTAGGAAACGGTACATCAATTTCGATCTCTTCTTTCGTAATTGGATGCAAGAAATTAATTTTCATTGCATGTAACGCTTGCCCTGACATATATGTTGTTTGTCCACCATATAACACATCCCCAACTAGCGGATTACCATTATGGCTCATATGCACACGAATTTGATGCGTTCTACCTGTTTCTAATTGTAAGGTTACAAAGGTTGTATTGTGCTTTTTAAAATACTTTTCTACTTTATAGTATGTAATAGCTTCATCACCCTTTGGGGAAACACGACGTCTCGTAGCATGATGTCGATCCCTTCCAATAGCAGCGTCAATTGTACCCTTCTTCTTTTTCACTTTCCCTTCAACAAGCGCAGCATACGTTCTTTTTATTTTTCGTTCCATTAATAAACGATCCATAATCGCGCCAGCAATTCTATGTTTAGCAAACACGACACCACCTGTCGTATCTTTATCTAAACGATGAATATGGCGAACCTTCGTCTCTAAACCTTGCATTTGAAAATGAAAAGCAACAAGGTTTGCAAGTGTTCCCGTTCCACCTTTTTCGGCAGGGTGTGTGTCCATTTTCTCTGGTTTATTTACGATAAGTACGTGATCATCTTCATATACTACATGTAACTCACCATATTCTGGCTCTACACCGTACTCTTCCTCCATAAACATGTGAACTTGGAATTTATCGCCCTCTTTTAAAAGCTCATTCCATCTTCTCTGTTCACCGTTAACAGTAACACCTTTTTCCATACGAAGCTGATGTAATAACTTTTTCGGTAGTTCCCATTCTACTTTTAATAACGATTCGATACTTATACCATTCCATTTAGCCGGTACAGTAATTTCGCACCATTCGCCCTTCTTCTTTGTTTCCATACTATATCACCTTATTTCTATTGATTCTCTCATTGTAACGGAAAACACGCTTTGATGCATCGTCAAAAATAGAGGACAGCCTTATAATCGACTGCCCCTCACGCTCTAAGCCTTTTCATTTCCTGCAATACTTCTTCAGCTTTTTGCTCATACGATAAATCTTTGAAGAAATCCGCCAATCGTTTATAGTCGTTGTATGTATCTAATAAGTCGTCTATTTTCTCTCCTTTCATAACTTGCTGCTTTTGCTTCATTTTTACTGGATACCGATAGCCCGATAGCTCTTGTATTTTGTAATACTCATCCTCTACTTGAATAACCTTTACAAGTTCCTCCTCTTCTGCGTCCATCGTATATCCATCAAACTCTCTAAGCAGTTCATAAATGATATGAGTCCATTCATCTTTTAGATAAAATCCTTTTTCTAATCGATAACCGACAATGCGATACATATGCCCATCGTTTTCTGAAAATTGTACTGTATCATTTAGCTTAAATTTGAAATAACGAAACATTGCCTTCACCTACTTATATGTAATGTTCTTATCACATACTATTTGCAAAATGTAGGCCTTGCTATTCATAAAAAAATACTCATCTATAAGATGAGTATTTTTTATGATGATTTTTCTCGTTTTTTCCGAAATGGCAGCCACCAATTCCAGTCTCCAAACAACTTCATTAAGCTTGGTACAAGCATAAGACGAATAACGGTTGCATCAAGGAATATCGCTAATGCCACGCCAAGACCCATTTGCTTTACTGGTAAAATATCAGTAAATGCGAACGCACCCGTTACAACGATCATAATTAAAGCAGCTGACGTTATAATTCTACTCGTTGAAACGAGCCCTTCTAACGTTGCTTGATCATTATCTCCTGTTTCTTCATAAAGCTCATGAATACGTGAAATAAGAAATACTTCATAATCCATGCTAAGCCCAAATACAAGGCCGAAAATGAAGATTGGTAATACAAATAAAACAGGACTCGCTTCTAAACCAAAATGACCACCCTCAAATAACCAAACGACAATTCCAATTGTTGCACTTAAACTAAGTACGTTCATAATAATTGCCTTAATTGGAATAAGTATAGAACGGAATGCGAATAATAAAATGACAAAGGTTGATCCGAATATAACTGACATACCAATTGCAACTTTATCTTTAATTTCATCTTCTAACTCTTTTTGGAACGTCGTCATTCCGCCTAGGTAGTACGTAACATCATTTTCTTTATAATTACTTTTGAAATCACGAACCCACTGTTTCGCAGTTTCTGTACGAGGCTTCGTATCCAAAAAGACTTCTATTATTGTCTTATTTCCTTTTGAGTACGCTTCAAATACAGGAGCTATTTTTGCCGCTTCTGGCGACTGCAATATACCAGCAACTTGATCTGCTTTCATTCCGGTTAACCCATCGTATAAACTTCTTACCTCATATACTTTCTCATCATCTTTTAACTTTTGAACAACTTCTTCTATCTTTTGTAAACTCTCTTTTTCTTTTATATTTTTTTTCGTCTCTACTACTAATGTAACATCAGCATGTGTTTGGACCGTTTTATTAAATGCTTCTTCATATTTCTCATAAGCAACTCTAGTGTCACTCTTTTCAGGTAACGCTTCAACACCAGGAAACTGCAAATTAGCTGTACGTAGCGGTAATAAACAAATAACAATAAATGTTGTAACAGCAATAATCATTATGATTGGATGTTTCATTACAAATTGTGCAAATTTACGCCATGCCTTTGCCGGTGTATGTGCTACTTGATTCTTTTTTAATATTCGTTTTCCAATTAAAGATAATAGTGCTGGAAGAAGTGTAAGTGAGAATAAAATACTCATAATCACAACAATCATCCCGCTTATGGCAACAGACTGAATATAATCAATTTTAAAGAAAAATAAGCCTGATAAACCAACGAATACGCATAATCCTGAAAATACGATCGCACGTCCTGCCGTTTGATACGTAATCGCTATCGCTTCTTTCACCGTTCTCTTCGCAACTTCCTCTCGAAAACGATTCACAAATAACAGTGCAAAATCAATGGATAGTGCAAGTCCAATCATCGGTGCAACATTTAATACGAAAATAGATAACTCTTTGTCGCTACCTATAAAATATAAAATCCCCATCGTACTAATGACACTAAGCGCGCCATTTACAATCGGTAAAATAGATGCCAAAAGGCTACCAAATGAAAATAATAATACGAGAAATGCAATTGGTAAACCAATCATCTCTGCTACTTTTAAATCATTTTGTGTTCTTTCATTAATCTCTTGATTAATTTTTGGAAATCCTGTAGGTGTTACTTTTAATGCTGTATTACTTTCCTTCTCAATAGTATCAGCGAACTGTAATGTCTTTTCCATACGTTCTTTAGTTGTTTTCCCGGAAAATAATATTGTCGCATAACCGATATTATCTTGTAACATTTCTTTATTTTGCACTGGATGATGGAAAGATTCATATTTCTCGTTCTCTTCAACCTTCTTTACAATGCTCTCTATTTGCTTTTTAAAATCCTCATGTGAAGCATCCTTATTCCTTTCAAAAACGAGTAGGAGCGTATCTTGAGACCTCTTAAAATCTTTATCTAAAATTTCTTTCGTCTTTTGATAGTCCCCTTCCGTTTGAAAACCATCACCACCTAATACTCCCGGTAGCTTTGGAGCAAAAATACCGAGTGCTATCGCAAGCAATAGTAGCGCTACAATTACTGTATAACGAAACTGATACAAGAAAGTTCCTAACTTCCCCCACTTATCCACTTTATGTACATTTGTCTTCACACATTTTCACCTACTTTAAATAATTCAATTATCACTTATACTGTATCACATCTTCATACAAACAAAAAACGTCTGGAAACACTATAATGATAGTTTTTCCAGACGTTTTTTATCTCTCTTTATTGAGCTGAAGCCTCTTAGTAAGTAAACGATGATAATAAATCGCGATAATTAACAAAATACCACCTACGCAATAACCTGCTAAAATATCAGTTGGATAATGTACATTTAAAATAACTCTACTTAATCCAATCGATACAATTAATATACCCATCAAAATGGTTATAACATATTTCCCAGTTACACTCTTCAAATTTGCCGCAATGATATAAGTAAGAAAACCGAATGTCATAATAGATAACATTGCATGCCCACTAGGGAAGCTATACCCAAGTGCATCTAATGCTTCATTTAACGACGGACGCTCCCTTTTCACAATTTCTTTTATTCCTTTATTAACGAGATGTGTGATCAAAACCCCCATTGGATACACGATCATTGCAGCATAATAACGTTTCTGCCAAAAAACAAGCAAACTTATAATAAGTATAGTTACAATTCCAATTGCTGATCCTAACTTTGTAAAGTATGAGAAAAAAGTAAGTGAGCTCTCCGTTTGTAACCCCTTTACTAATCCGCGGACATATGTATCCATCACTGTAACGCCACCTGCATGTACGCGCCAAGCAATAATACTAAATACCGTAAGTAATAAAATAACACACATTACCTCATACTGATGTAACTTCTTCTTCAAACGATTTCCTCCTACTATGAAAAAATGCGATTTCTACTTTAGAAACCGCATTTCCTTACTTATTTACCTTTTGTTTTTAATTCTGTCCAGTAACGATCATAGTCTTTTAACTTATCGTCTACATCAACAAGCCATTCTGTGCGATCTAATTCTTCTTTCGTTAAGAAGATCATATGGTTCTCACGATATTCTTTACTATGAAGAGGGTGAGCTTTTTCATTTGGATTACTGTACCCAATTGACTCGTAGTTTTTCACACTTACTTTCTCATCTAATAAATAGTTCATAAACTTCTCTGCAAGCTCTTTGTTTTTTGCACCTTTTGGAATTGCTAACGTGTCGGCCCAAATTGTGCCGCCTTCTTTTGGTACAACGTACTCTACATCTTTATTATCTTTTGCGATAAATGCTGCATCTCCAGACCAAACTGTTCCGATCCAAGCATCTTCTGTAATGAACTTTTGTTTAATGTTATCTGTATCAAATGCTAATAAATTTGGAAGTAGCTTCTGTAAATCAGTAGCTGCTGTCTTTAACTCTGCATCGTCTTTCGTGCTGTTTGAGAATCCATGCTTCTTAAGACCCATTCCTAATACTTCACGAGAATCATTTAGTAATGTTACATGTCCTTTATATTTCTCGTTCCATAAGTCAGCCCAGCTTGTAGGTGCTTCTTTCACATACTTTTTATTGTATGCAATCCCTGTTACGCCCCAAGTGTATACTAAAGAATATTTATTCTCTGGGTCAAATGCTGGCGTTTTGAAATTAGAAATCATATTTTCGATGTTCGGGATATTCTTCTTATCTAACGGCGCTAATAAATCCATTTTCGCCATTGTCTTAACCATGTAATCAGACGGCTGAATTAAGTCATACTTTGCGCCACCAGCTTGTAATTTCGCAAGCATTTCTTCGTTACTTGCATACTTATCATAGTTAATTTTTACGTTATATTTCTTTTCAAAATCTCTTAGCACTTGCTCATCAAAATTGTCAGCCCAGCTATAAATGTTTAACTCTTCTTTCTTTTCACCACAACCGGCAAGTACACCAGCAACAAGGCTAAAACTAATTGCTGCGCCAGCTATTCTTTTCATTAATTTCATCGGTTTTACCCCCTCGTACTTTTTATATCGTTCGTATTATAAAGGAAGGTGTCCTCCAGAGTTTTCTTCACCATCTGCACCTTTGTTACGGAAGATTTCCGATAGCACCATTAATCCTACAATAACAACAATTAAAATTGTAGAAAGGGCATTAATTTCAGGTGATACTCCGCGCTTAACCATACTGTAAATGTATAATGGCAATGTTGTTGATCCTGGTCCTGATACGAAGAAACTAATTACAAAATCATCAATTGATAATGTGAATGTTAATAACGCTGCTGAAACAACTCCCGGTGCAATTGCCGGAAACGTCACATGGCGAAACGTTTGCCATGGCGTTGCTCCTAAATCATTTGCAGCCTCTTCTAAATCACGTCCCATGCTAGAAAGACGGGCCGCTAAAATAACAACAACAAATGAAATACTAAATGTAATATGTGCGATAATAATTGTTGTTTGTCCAAGTTCCATACCTAATTGACTAAATAGGATAAGTAAAGATAATCCCATTAATATATCAGGAATTAAAATAGGTAAATATACAAGACCATTAATGGCCCCTTCAAAACGATATTTGTAACGATGTAATGCTATCGCAAAAAACATACCAAGTATCGTTGTTACAACTGTTGTTATAACTGCAATCGTCATACTATTTACAAACGCATCAATAACATCTTGTTTTTGAAATAAATCTGTATACCAATGGAATGTAAAGCCTTCCCATTCCGCATTAATTCGAGAATCATTGAAGGAATATACCATTAAAACCATCATTGGAAAATACAAGAACAATAAAATTAACCAAGAATAAGAAACTAAAAACTTTTTCATTTTTGCCTATTCCCCTCCGTTCCCATCATATTTATATACTTTCGTTGCACGATAATATAAGTAAATTAACAGAACAGAGAATAGAACAACAATCATAGATAACGCAGATCCAAACGGCCAGTCACGCGCACCTAAGAATTGGTTTTGGATTACGTTTCCGATTAATGCTACTTTCGATCCACCCATCACGTCTGATACAACAAACATTCCGATAGAAGAAACGAATACTAAAATAGAACCAGTAGCAATTCCTGACATCGTCATTGGTACTGTTACATTCCAAAATGCTTTTACTGGTGTTGCACCTAAATCATAAGCTGCTTCTAGCTTACGCTTATCCAGCTGCTCAATTGCTGCATACACTGGTAAAATCATAAATGGTAATAAAGAATATACCATTCCAAGTATTACAGAAGGCGTATTATATAGTAAATTTAACGGTTCACTAATAATACCTAATTTTAATAACAGTGTGTTCACAAGACCTTGTGAACGTAAAATAACAATCCACGCATATGAACGAACAAGGAAGTTAATCCAAAACGGTATCGTTGCCAATAATAAAAGAATAGAACGATATTTACGATCAACAATTGTAATTGTATACGCAAATGGATAACCAA
The DNA here is from genome assembly GCF_011066025.1 of Bacillus sp. EKM202B. NCBI lineage: Bacteria > Bacillati > Bacillota > Bacilli > Caryophanales > Bacillaceae > Bacillus > Bacillus sp. EKM202B. The sequence continues at coordinate 223,885 of NZ_JAAMNK010000002.1, forward strand.
TTAATAAACAAAGTACTGTTGTAATAACAGCAATCTTTACTGTTTCCCATAATGTTCCCATATACAATGGGTCAAACACACGTACTATATTATCTAACGTAAATTGCATTTCCACTGTTCCGTATGCTCCGCGCTGCATGAAGGCAAAACCCAATACGAATACAAGTGGAACTAGGAAGAAGATTAACAGCCACGCGACTGTAGGTAGTGCGAGTAATTTCCCTTTTTTCAATTTAAGGTCACCTCGTCCTCTTGCTCCCATCCTACATATACATTATCTCCAATGCTCCACTGTGCTGCTTCTTCAGCTGTTTGATACGCCATCAATAATTCTGCTGTTTTCTCATCACGTACATAAAGCTTTTCCATATTTCCAACAAACTCAATGTCTTCAATATGTCCAAGATGGTAATCTTCTAAAATTGGTTCTTCAACCGAACGTACCTTTACATTTTCAGGGCGAATTGCTACGTAGTCTTCCCCGTTTTTCACAATATTATTTTCACCGATAAATGTCGCAACGAACAACGTTTTCGGCTTATTATAAATTTCTTTCGGTGTTCCGATTTGTTCAATATGTCCTTTATTCATAACGACAATACGGTCACTCATGCTCATCGCTTCTTCTTGATCATGCGTTACGTATATGAACGTAATCCCTAAATTGCGTTGTAAGTTTTTCAATTCACGTTGCAAATCTTTTCTTAGCTTAAAGTCAAGCGCTCCAAGTGGCTCATCCAATAGTAATACACGTGGGTTATTTACAATCGCTCTCGCAATTGCTACACGCTGCTGCTGCCCACCAGACAGCTTCATAGGTTTACGATTACGGAACTCTAGTAACTGCGTTAAACGCATTGCCTCTTCAGCACGTTCTTTCTGTTCTGCCGCTGGTACTTTTTGCATTTTCATACCGAAACAAATATTTTTCTCCACATTCATATGCGGGAATAGTGCATAATGTTGGAACACTAAGTTCATATGACGCTTATATGGCGGCAAATCGTTAATCTTTTCATCATCTAATAAAAGATTCCCTTTAGTTGGAGTTTCAAATCCTGCGATCATACGAAGTAACGTCGTTTTCCCGCAACCACTCGGCCCTAAAATTGTTAAAAACTCTCCTTCTTTAATATCTAAAGAAAGCGGTGGGATAATCACTTGATTTCCAAAATGTTTTTCTACTGCTTCAACTTTAATAATTTTTTTCATTTTCCCGTCCTATCTACCTTAAATTTTAATTTTTATATTCATGAATAAATATTTATGTTTTATAGACTATTTTTTGTTTCGATCCAAACAAAATGGTTATTTAGCAAGCGTTCACTTCTATTCTTTATGTAGTATGTTTGATTCATTTTTTCATGATACATAATGTCGAACAGAAAAACCCCTTCCATTGCGAAGGGGCTATTATCATACGGCTACGCCTACTGATAAACACCATCATCATTTTAACAACTTTCGTATGAATTTTAAAGCACTTTTTGTAGAAGAGTAACGAATTTTCATATCGAATGCCGTAGATTGGGCTAAAATGCTTTTATAATGTGAAAAAGTCCGAAAACTTTCTTCCCCATGATAACTACCTAATCCACTACTTCCAACGCCCCCAAAAGGTAAATATGGCGTTGCAAGATGATAGACAACATCATTAATGCACCCTCCGCCATATGAAATATTACTCGTCACTTTCTTTTGCACTTCTTTATTTTCAGAAAATACATATAGCGCTAACGGCTTCGGATGTTGCTGAATTGTGCCAATAACATCTTCTATTTTGTCATACTCTATAATCGGTAAAATCGGACCAAAAATTTCATCTTCCATAACAGCATCTTGCCACGTGATATCTGTTACTATTGTCGGCTCAATATGTAATGTATCTTTTTTATAGTTCCCGCCAATTACGACTTGACCATCTTGTAAGAATCGACATAATCGTTCAAAATGACGCTCGCTCACAATTTTTACGTAATTGTCATTGTTCAGTGGCTCTTTTCCATACTGCTCCGTAATTTCATGTCTTAACGCCTCGATTAACTGTTCTTTCACGGAAGAATGAACGTACATATAATCCGGTGCTACACATGTCTGCCCTGCATTTAAAAACTTACCCCAAACAATCCGCCTTGCTGTTACATCTATTTTTGCATCTTTATGTACAATACATGGGCTTTTTCCGCCAAGTTCTAACGTAAGCGGCGTTAACTCTTTGGCTGCTGCTTCCATCACAACTTTTCCAACACCAACACTACCTGTAAAGAAAATATAATCAAACCTTTCCTTTAACAATGCCGTACTCTCTTCTATCCCGCCTTCTATTACCGCTACAAGCTCTTCTTGGAATAATTCCTCTAACATTCTCGTAAGCACTTTTGAAACGTTAGGCGTTAACTCTGACGGCTTTAAAACAACTGTATTCCCAGCTGCCAGCGCTCCTACTAGAGGTGCAATTGCTAACTGAAACGGATAGTTCCATGGCGCAATAATAAGCGTCACACCATACGGTTCTGGTACTACCTTCCCCTTCGATCCGAAATGAGTTAATGCTGTTCGAACTCGCTTCGGTTTACTCCACGATGACATATGTTTCAATTGAAAAGAAATTTCTTTTAATGCATATCCCACTTCCGTTGTAAACGCCTCATGAACTGACTTATTTAAATCTAATTTCAATGCTTGAAATATCTCTTCTTCAAAACGCTGAATTCCATCATAAAGCTTTTTTAAATTATTTTTTCTTGTTTCTATACTTCTCGTATATCCATTATAAAAATATTGCTTTTGTTTATTTACAATAGAAGAAATGCTCATCTATTCACCTTCTCCCACTATTTTTATCCAATTCTTTCATTATTTATATAGAACTTTTTTACTCGTAAAATTACATTATATATAATTTTTTCTTTTATATAAAATTCATTGCTCACAAAAAACTACCGAAAGAAAATCTCTCGGTAGTTTTACGGTATTAACGGTATAAACGAACAGCACCTGCAGAATTATCATCAGCTTGTCCTACTACTTCAAACTTAAGACCAAGCTTCGGTAAAATACGTCCTGCATCTGGAATCTGTTGATTAATATACGTTTTCGAATCATCAAACTTCGGTACACCAGCTAAGCCATTGTACGTATACGTTCCACGCGTTGGAGATACAACTTGCCAAGCTGGCGTTTTGTCGAATGAGAACGCCGCATCAGCGATTTGGAATCGTGTACTACTGTCAATTGTCGGCTTACCATTTAAAGTTCCTACAATTGCTTCTGGATGAGAATCAACTACACCAAGGAAACCGTGTCCTGGATGTAAACCAACCCAGTTATCTGAGTAAGCTGAGTCTGCATACCATACAACCATACCTGAGTTATATTCTGGACCGCGAGCAAATTTCAATGCGCTATCTGATCCAGTATGGTTTCTCCACTCTACATAGTAGTTATGTTTTTTCTTCTCTGTTCCGCTAGAAACAACGAAACCATCTAATTTAAATTGTGATGTACCTTCTGCATCATCTGAGAATGCAACTTTACCATCTACTGTTAATGATGCATTATCAAGTAGGAAACCATTTAATGCTAAACCACCATCTGTAATGTACTCAAATGTTAATTTTACTTTCTTACCTTTGAATTGACTTAAATCATATGATTTATCAATCCATTTTCCATTTGTCGAATCTGCATTTCCGCTATTTGCTTTCTCGCCAAGTCTTTCAAGTAACGTTTGTTGTCCATCTTCTGTTACAGCGTGTACTTCAAGGAAATCATACTCAGCTTCAATCTCATATAATGATTTGAAATCGAATTTCGCATTCGTTGCATTTGTTAAATCGAACAGTGGTGTTTCCATTTTCGTGTGAAGATTGTCACCTTTTGTGCTGTAGTAATACTGTTTACCAAATGCTGGCTCAATTGTTTTTACATCTTTATCTGGTAAGTTAACACGAATCATACCTGGTCGGTTAGATTTCGTAACACTTTGGTCTAAATATGTTGCTAGACCAATACCTTTATTTAATTTCTCGTAATCTACTTCTACGATATTTGCCCAGTTACCACCGATTGTTTTTTGGAAAAACTCTTTATTTTGTGGTGAGAAACTTGTTGGCGTTGTTCCAGCGATTTTACCAGCCCAGCTACCGCCACTCATAACAGACCAAGCTTGAATTGGCTCACCATGACCCGTATAGTCTGTATCATACTCATCTGGAAGACCTAAATCATGACCATATTCATGCGCGAATACACCAACCGCACCATCTTCTGGTTCAATTGTGTAGTCGAATGCTGCCATCTTTCCGCCCCAATATGGAACTTTCGCTTGCGTACCTTCAATTGCGAACGGCTTTGGTCCAACTGTCCAGCGATGTGACCAAATTGCATCATCACCTAATTTACCACCGCCAGCTTCTTGTCCAACACCCGCATGAATAATCATTAAGTGATCGATTAAACCATCCGGTTGATTTTGATTTCCATCACCATTTACATCGTATTGATCGAACTGATCAAACTGTGATAAATCAAGACCGCTATCTACAGCTGCTTTTAATGCATCTTTTACTAGATCACGTGGTCCTTTTGGTCCTTTATTATCATGGCCTGTAGCAGCATCTGCACCGTAATCAGCAGCTTTACCAGGAACTGTTAACCATTTTGTAACTGTTCCGTCCACTGTGTAACTACCACCGGATTGCTCTTCGTAATATTGTTTAAACGTTTCGATTTTGCTTCCATCCTCTAATGCGAATGGCTCATCACCGAATAACATTTTTTCATAGTGTTCTTTGTTAAAGTCTTCCGAATACATATAACCAGGTTCTTTATCAATGTTGTTATGTTTAAAGTCAGCGTACTCTACAAGTAAAACAAGTACCTTATCTTTACGAACATCGCCGTTATATGCTTTTTGTTTTGCTGGAGAAGTTGGTACTTTACCATTTAATCCGCCTTTAACTGGGCCTGTCGCTGCAGGTGTCCCTGTTGCTGGCTGATTTAGTTTTTCTTTCGTGTCTGCTTTCGCATCTTTCACTTTCTTTAAAAAGTCTGATGCTTCTTTCGTAAGTTGATCCCCATTCGTTGCTTCTTTCCCAGGATTTTCACCCTTTTTGTTCTCTACATACTTTTCGACAGCTTTCTTTGTTTCTTTCTCTGAAGCTGACGAATCAATTACCCCACGCTTTTTCAGTGCATCTGCTAAACGCTCTTCTGGAATTAAATGGTCATCAACTGGGCTCGTAGCTGCTTTATTCCCAGGCGTTTCAGCGTACACAGACTGAGTGCCCGTGCTAAATGAAAGACCTAATACAGCTGTCAAAGCAATTGATGATAATACTTTGAATGGTTTCTTGTTCATCCCTTATTTCCTCCCCTAATAAATAATATGTATTACAATTTGAATTTTATTAAAAATTCAATATTTTTTCAATATTTAGTTATATTATGTAATTTTTTTAATATATTTGTAAAAATTTCATAGTTAGTATACGGATATATCACAATTCAACAATGTTTTCTGAAAATATTGAAAGTTTTTATCGAACAATTTATAATTATTTCCATCGAGGGAGTTTAATGGGGATTTTATCTTTGTTTTACCTACACAATATTTGATAATTCGATACATAAAATAAAAAATTCGGTTTTATTATCATTTATTCTGTAGCAGCAGTTATGACCGATAATTAGGGAGGAATTACAATTGTACAAAGATAAGACGGACACACTGGATCAAGAATGGATTGATTTAATACTTGAAGCTCTAGATGCTGGTATCGCCCTACAAGATATCGAACACTTTTTCCAACGTATGAAGCCATCAAGTCAAGCTCAATAGCCTTGTTCTTTTTAACGAAGTTTATGTTATAATAATGACATCATAAGACGACGACATATTGATAGAAAGGTGCGCAAACATGATTGGAGAACGTATAAAACGCCTTCGTTTACAAAAAGGTATTTCATTAACTGAACTTGCCGAAAAAGCTGGTGTTGCTAAATCTTACATTAGTTCTATAGAACGAAATTTACAAAAAAACCCTTCCATTCAGTTTCTTGAAAAAATCGCAGCAGTTCTACAAATTCCAGTTGATACTTTACTTCATGACGAAACAGAAAAGGAAGCTCGCCTAGACTCCGAATGGACACAGCTCGTTAAAGACGCAATGAACTCTGGTGTCTCTAAAGAACAGTTTCGTGAATTTCTTGAATTTACACAGTGGAAGAAAAATCAAAAATAATATATAAAAAGGAGTGCTTACAAACTGGCACTTCTTTTTCTTTATAAAAAAAAGCGGGGGATACCCGCTTTTTTTTTATTTTTCTTCCCCAGCTTCTTGGTTAGCATTGAATGTCCACTCTAAATTCAATGTATCACCTTGGAATTTATTTTGGTCTTGACCATTATCTTCGAATACAAATTGTACCCATAGATAATCCTCTGTACCAGCTTCTAATCCACCTTTTTCTCCCCACTCAGGAGCAAAGATGTCTTTAGCTAAAAGATCTGGATCCGCATTTTGTAAGTCTGCTAAAGTTGTTTCATATACAGGCTCACTTTGTTTATCCCAGTTCCAAATAAATTTTACTTTAATGTGCTTGCCAAAGTCTTCCCCAGCATTATCATTTTTTGCATCTTTCACAGTATACTTTGTTGCTAATTTAACGTCTTTAATTGTTAACGAACCATCGTTCTTTAGTAAGAACTCTTTCTTAACAGAATCCCCTGGTTTTAAATCTTTAATATCCACAAGCGTTTTAGGGTTTAATGTAAGATCTAACGTCCCAGCTGCAAATGTATTATTTGATACTTCTTTATCGCTAAAGAATGCAAACGTTCCTCCACCAATTAAAGATAACCCCAATGCTGCTGATGCAACTCCCATACCTAATTTCTTTTTCAGACTCACAATCAATTCCCCCTAGCTGTTTTTTGTATTTTTACATTGCTATCTCTCATATAAATTAAGAGATGTAAATAAAACTATATTAGCGATGCTAATATTTGTTCTTTTTCAAAAACCTTAAGTTCATTATAACGAACAAACTTATGTAAATACAACAACATTTTTTAGTATTTTCAATTATTTTTATTTCTCAATATTATTTTGATTTTTCAGAAAGTAATATATACTACTTTATACTAATTTATAACTTTTTTCACACGCAAATACATTTCATATTATAAGAAAAAAGAAAGACAAAGAGGTGAGGGCTAACGTTCCCTCACACTCCTATAAAACATTAATCGTTTTGCTTATTCGCTCGTTATCTCTTGCACCACATTCTTGTTTTCCAGCTGTTTCACTAAAGCAGTTACCCCGCTTTTATCTGTTTCTATTTTTTCTGTTCCTCTGCTTTCTTCTGCTCTTCTAGCTTTTTCTGTTCTTCTACTTTCTTTTGTTCTTCTGCCTTCTTTTGTTCTTCTGCCTTCTTTTGTTCTTCTGCTTTCTTCTGTTCTTCTACTTTCTTCTGTTCTTCTGCTTTCTTCTGTTCTTCTGCTTTCTTCTGTTCTTCTACTTTCTTCTGTTCTTCTACTTTCTTTTGTTCTTCTGCTTTCTTCTGTTCTTCTACTTTCTTCTGTTCTTCTACTTTCTTTTGTCCTTCCGCTTCAAGTGCAACGTTTAATTGTTGCTGTAGAGCCTGAATTTGCTCATCAATAGCTTTCAAACTAACTTCTTTCTCAATATAATCTCGCTTCTCTTTTATAATCTGAAAGCCTTCATTCACATATAAGGCTACTTTTTGAATCGACTCATCTTTAGTTACTTTTAATTCTTCCTGTATTTGGTTGTAAGGAGCTTCTATTTCAGTATATACATTTTGCAAGGCTTCCTTCTCAGAAACAATTTTCTCACGACCTTGTTGCCATACAGAAATTGCCTGTTTTATTTCTTCAATAGAAGTTACTTTCAGTTTCCCCTTCATTGTTCCATACTCATGCTCAATAAACTTTTTATGTTGCTCAGCCTGTTCTTTTAATGTAGTAACTGTTTTCGGAAATATAATTGCTGTAGAAATACTCGCTTCTACTTTCGTTTCATGAATGAATGCCGCTTCTGTATGCGTCATAACTTGAGATCCTAAATAAAACGTAATAGAGCACATACACGGCAATATAAGCATCTTTTTTAAATTACGTGGTCTTTTCAGCATCTTAATCTCTCCCATCGAACATTCCGTTCTTTATACAGAACATTATCTTTATTATAATAAAGAACTATATAAAATGATAGCTATATACTAGAAAAATAGAAAAAGGGCTATCCATATGATAGCCCTTTTTTATTATTATCTTTCTTCACCTGCTGTTTGTTGTGCATCAAACGTCCAATTTAATTGTAACTTATCGCCTTGGAATTGATTTTGATCTTTCCCATTATCAACGAACTCAAATTTCACTTTGAATTTATCAGATTTACCTGCAGAAATACCTTTTTCATCCCAGAACCAAGCAGCTAAATCATTATCTACGGCTGTAAGTGTGTCACCCTTCAATTTATCTAATGTAGTTTGTTTCACAATTGTCTCATGCTTATCTACATTTTTTAAGAATGTTACTTTAATATGTTTACCAAAATCATCTTTATTATCTTTCTTTACATCTTCTACATTATAATCTGTTTTCAGTAGAACCTTTTTAATATTTAAGGAGCCTTTATTTTCTAGTTTAAATTCTTTTTCAATTGTATCACCAGGTTTTAAATTCGATACATTAACAACTGTTGATGGATTTAATGCTAAATCAAGTGTACCAGCCGCAAATGTATTGTTTGACACTTCTTTATCACTGAAAAACGCAAATGTTCCTCCACCAACTAGTGCTGCTCCTAGTACTGCTGATGTGATACCCATTCCTAACTTTTTCTTTAAAGTCATGTCCATATCCCCTTAATATATATATATTTGTTAACTTCCTAAACGGAAAGTATAACCAAACGATCTAGACGGATTGTTCTACTTTTTTATCTTTCTTTTCTCCGTCAATGCTACGAATAGCGCCAAAAATAGAAATCGCGGAATAACCAAGTAAAAAGACGCCTGGAATAATAAGAAGTAATGCTGCTCCCGCTTTTGAATTCGCATAATTCAGTAAATAACCAACGTACGGAACTGTAATATCTGCATATTTCCCAACTACATTTTCTGCAAGTACTGGTTCTAAATCTGGTCCGTTGTTGTTATCCCCTTTTGTTTCATACATTACTTTTCCATTTGTATCTTTCACACCGATAATACGGTGAGTGATAATTTTTTGATCTTTCTCTTTAAAGGTAATAACATCACCTTTTTCATATTTAGAACCATCTTTCTTTGGCTCTATTGCAATGATTGATCCTGTTAAAAACGTCGGTTCCATCGATCCTGAAAGAACGCTCTTAAACTGATATCCCATCACTGTCGGATCCCCACCGCTCGCTTTTGAAGAAATGACTACAAAAGCTAAGAAAACCATCAATGCAAATAAAACAAATGAGATCGCGTTGCTAATTATCTTCCAAATTAATTTCATCGTCTCTCTCCCTCTCCGTTGTTTTATATTATTTGAAGTATGCAATGCTTCTTGTGTTCTTTAACAAGAACACAAGTAAATGATATAACGAACTTCGAGTTATTGCAATAAAAAAATTTACAATTATTAGTTAAACTTCTTTTCCGTATATAAAAAAGACTGTGACAAAATCTCTTCACAGTCCTCATGCTTTTTTACTTTTCTTCTGATTTTATTCCTTGTCTATTATGGCGCACCACAGCATATAAAATGACTCCAACTAATACAATCGCACCTATCCCAATACTTATCACTTTCACATTTGACTCTGTTATTTCAGGCTCAATTGTATCCTTTTTAGGCATCGCAAAAGTAACATCTTCTTTTGAAAGAACATTTATCGTCGCAATTGTTTGATTATTTTTCGTAATATCGACTGCACCAACTACCTCACCACGATGGATTCCCTTATGATACAAAGAGTCTTTATCTAATGAAGCGGCCCGAAAAATAGTTTTCACATTTTTCCCTTCATCTTTCTTAAGCACAAGCTCTGCACTTTTTTCAAGTTCGCTATCAATATCTTTATTTAAATACGTTGTCTTTTGATGCCAACTATGTTTATCTAGCACCGTTTGTTTCGTAAATTGCCCAAAAGAATATTCCGCCATCTGCTTTAAATCCTCATAGATTTCAGGTCTTTGAGAAGCCATTACTACATTTATAATACGATTTCCATCTTTCTCATTTAATAAAACGAGCGTATTACGTGCCTCATTCGTAAACCCCGTCTTACCGCCGATACTATATGGGTTCTCAAAATAAATAGATTTATTAAAAATAGACACCGTCTGCCTAGATGTAGTAACTGTCGTTCTTTTCGTATTCATCGCTTGCAAAATTTCAGGATACTTTTGCACACCTCTCGTAATCATAGCGATATCATACGGCGTCGTATAATGGTTCGGATCATGCAGTCCATTTGGTGTTACAAAGTGACTATCTGTAGCACCTAACTGTTTTGCCTTTTCATTCATCATATTAGCAAAATTCTCAACACTTCCACCAATATGCTCTGCAATCGCATACGACACATCATTCGCACTTAACACCATTAAAATCATAAGCGCGGTATTTCTATTCACCGTCTCACCGGGTTGAAACTCAATTTGATAATTGCTCTTCTCTTGATCTAATGCTAATTGCGAAAATGTAAACTGATCCTCTGGCTTCGTATGCTCCATTAACAAAATCGCTGTTAACACTTTCGTCACACTAGCTGGATACGCACGATGATGTGCATTTTTGTCATACAACAAATCACCTGTTTTCGCATCAATCGTAGCTGCAAACTGACTAAAAACATTTGGCCCTTCCTTAGGTGGTGGTGCCACTTGCTCCGGATTCACTCCAATATTCGTCTCAGCACGCAACGTCATAGGTGTCAATAAAAACAAACTAATAACTGTAATAAAAACCAAAATTTTCTTGAAATTTACCATATGACTCTCCCTTTTCACTTTACTCCTACAAATAAAAAATGAATCTACCAATCTATATGTAATTTGTATTAAATTGGAAGAAAAATCACTATTTTTTACTATATCATATTTTTACGATAAAGGACATAATTATACAATAAAAATAAGAAGGAATTACTCTTTCTTATCCTTCTCATCAATTAACGAATCTATTAACTTCTGACTTGCTTCCTCAGGCGTAATCTCATCCGTCATCCCCATAAATGACCAACCTTTAGAATCGACCCACTCAACAAGCTCTTGCAAAAACTCATCATGCGTAACATCTACATCAAGAATCGAGCCATTAATCGAAATCGTTCTATTTCTAGAAACGCGCATCTTGAACGTTTTTCTTACCATTACAATAATTCTCCCTCTACTCTTGAATATTTATAAAGTTAAACTTTAATCCGTGGGGGTTTTCTTCATCCCCCACGGATTATTAGCCTTCACCAATCGGGCTTTTACGAGCAGTTGATCTCCCACCTAACTTCTTTGCTTTCGCTGAATTTTGAGCGGGGATCTTACTGCCCGTTAATGCGGGGTAAAAAAATCTTGTATCTCTGTTATACATGATTTTAAGTAAATTGTAAAAAGGATATATTGGCCAATTTGAATATCGAAAGTGAAAATCCCTTATTCTACATAGCCATCACACGTTATACAATTTGTCATACATTACTAAATACATCCGTATAAAAACAACACAACTTTCATTTTATCACATCAAATACACTTTGCTTTCGTACAATCAAATGGAATATATTAAAAAAACTAAAAATGAGGAGGAATTCTATGGCACATTGTACATATTGTAAGACGAAGTGGAAAATAAAAGATGTATGGTCGATACTTGTGACATTTGAAAAAGATTGTCCGTATTGTTTTGGAAGGCAATACCTTTCTAACGATACCTTTCATCATGCTAATGCTGCTTTACCTTTGCTATTCTTATGTCCTTTACTTGTTGATTTAAGCGATGAAAACCCTTTGGATAAATATCGTAAATAATATAACCTCTACATTTAAAACCTACTTTCTATTCAGTTTCCTTCTTATTAATTATTCCTTTATTCACTTCTAGCATGATTGTACAAGATCCATCTTTAAAAACTTCCTGTATAAATATTGTAAAATTTCAGTTAATTATATATAATTGCTTTAGCATTATTATTAAAGATGCTATTACATAAGTATTTTTGAAGATCCCGTAGCTCAGCAGGGAGAGCGCCACCTTGACAGGGTGGAGGTCGTGAGTTCGAGCCTCTCCGGGGTCATATCCTTTTGTATCAACTGTTGATAATTTCATATTTTGAGCAAAACTAACGGTGAGTACCGCTCAAGTTTTGATCGAAACTCCTCCTTTAACTCTAAATGAGAATGAAGGAGTTTTTTTTATGTCTTTAACATACTTCACAGAAAAAGAAATCGTAAAAAAACGACAACCCCACAAACGGAAAACTAGCAAAATTTCAAAAGAATATTCTGTTGAACGCGTATTCGAAAGATTTATTGATAGTAAAGTAAAACAGAATTCACGCCCCAAAATCATTGAATCAATTCCTTCTTATGTTTAATAGTATAAAAGCATTTCATGGAACAGAAAATGCTCAAATATTCTATATGACCGATATTACAACAAATTTTATTTATGACTGGGTTTATTGATTAAAAAATGAATGTGTATGCTTTGATGGCCATATTTACGTGCATCAAGATACAGAAATAGGAATCAGAACAATGGAGCGCTATGTAGAAATGGGGCTGTTAGAAGATGCAAGTTTGGTAGCGGAAATTCTCAAGGAAACGAGATGCTGTGATTTACTGCTTGTAATAAAATTGTTTGATTTTCAATCCGCTGAGCGAATTGAAACTATCTTACGAGGTAACCCAAGCGCTTACTAAGCACAATGGTATACAACGGTCTATGTTTAACATAGGCCCATTTTTTTATAAGGAGCAATTGCTATGACCGACGTATATATAATGCAACCATTCGATAAAAGGGAATTTGCCAAAACAGAAATTTTATTGACTTCGAAAGTGACTGAAATATTGGGGATTTCAAGGGCTCGTATGAATGCGCTATTGAAAACGGGACAAATCAACACGAGTATATTTCTACGTGAAGGATGGTTAAAGGATATGGAATGAAGGTACAATTCTATAATTAAAGATGTTAAAAAATCGTATCATCAAAAAATTAAAGAAAATGTTAATGAGACTTTATCATGCACTTTTGCATACAGGATTATTTTCTCTTGTAAATAAATAATAGTAGTATATAATAAAAATAAAATTTTACCAATAAAAGGTAAAATGAGGGTGGGATAAGTAAATAACCAAAACGTATTAACAGATTTATTCTAAGTAAATCATGATACATATATGGAATCAAAACTATGGAATTTTATGTAGAGATTAGATTACTACACGACACAAGATTAATAGCAAATACACTCGAGGAAAAAAAGCGTTCGATTAGATTAATGTTATAAAACTACTTAATGTGATATCTATTGAACGAATTGAGAATATACTTAGGGGGAATTTCAAGTGAAAACATTTGGTAAAGTATTATTAACAGGAGCTTTAGCTTTGGGCGGTTTCACGGTTATGAACATTGATACACCTAAAGCACATGCTGACGGAGCAAGCGAGTTCTGTCGTTATATCTGTGGTCCTAGCGAAACGGTGAATGGTGTTACAGTTCAAGTACACGCTACGGAATACCGATTTGGGCAAAACGTAATTGCAAGAATTACAAATGACCGAACTGAGGATATTCATTACAATGTCAGCATCGAAAAGAAATATGGAGATAGCTAGGGAGAATATGATACTTTCTTCAATTGGAAAAATCAATGGGTTCCAGCTGGAAGTAATGATGAAATTTCTACTTTCACAGGATATGGCGAAGATATTGGAGATAATGGAACATACCGTTACAAAGTTGAAATTGTAAGCGCTGATGGTTCTGTAGATACAATTTACACAGCAGGAATGACAGTTACAGGAAGAGGAGAATAATCATGAAAAAATAAGCTTTTCGGAGCTTATTTTTTTATATATAAAATTGAATATCGATATTCAGAAATAGATAGATAGATAGGTAGGTAGGTAGGTAGGTAGGTAGGTAGGTAGGTAGGTAGGTAGGTAGGTAGGTAGGTAGGTAGGTAGGTAGGTAGGGAACGAAACAGTCCCTACCTATTTTATAAATTCCACGTATTTACCTAATGGTGCATATGTGTTTATGATCCTACTTCTTCTTTTTCTATCGTTTACAACATAAGGTTTTTTAAATTATCAACGCTTTCTAAATTGACAACACATTCTTTTATATTTATTTATATACATTTTACAAAAAATAAAGAACTACATAGATTAACCATGTAGTTCTTTGTAAATATAAGTCTCAAAAATGAATGAGCTAATCTTATTTCTTCCCTAACTTGATTGCCTTCTTTATATTACTAAATGCACCTTTACCATATAATAATACGCCGCCGCGGTAAACACGGCTCGTTAAACCAATCATCATACATATTGTTGCTAATAGAATCGCTAATGTAAGCGCAATCTCCCATACTGGAATATTGAGGAATCCAATTCGTACGAGCATAACAATAGGAGTAAAGAAAGGTATATAACTAGTAACGGTAACAACCGTGCTGCTTGGATTTGACATTCCATAAAGTGCGATATACAAAGCAGCAATTAACATAAACATCAGTGGCATAACAGCTTGAGAAGACTCCTCTATACGACTAATAATAGAGCCGAGTAGACAAGATAATGAGCCATATAATAAGAATCCTAATGTGAAGAATAAAATCCCATACGCCACTAGAGTAGGAGCAACAGAGTTTAAATCAATACTATTTAAAATATCATTTTTCGATTCATTAATTGCTATTTTATACCCAACAGTTGCGACCAAGCCCCAAATTATCATTTGTGTAATACCTGCCAATAATGTTGAGAATAGCTTCGCATATAAATGTTTTGTAGGCGAAATACTTGAAACAACTAACTCCATTACACGAGAAGATTTTTCTGTTGCAACATCTGTAGCTAATTGCGCAGCATACAATAATATCATAAAATAATTTAGCATGATAAAGGTATTAATTAAAATTCCTACACCCTCTGTATGTTCTCCATCTTTAACCTTATCTGAAACAGTTTTGGTATGAATTTCTACTGGCGTCGTTAACACCTTTAATTCATCTTGCGATAGATTCAATTGCTGAGCGAAATTAGAAGATTGTATTTGAGATAAAATCGTTTGAACCTTGCTAACATCTTGCTGATTTACATCTGTCTCAGTTATATACGTAGCCTTTAGTTGTTTATTTTCCAATTCCTCTACAACGATAGCATATGAATAATCACCATTTTTAACGCCCGATTCTGCTTTTGGTTTATCCGTACTATGTTTAACATGCATCTTACTATCGACATTTTTAAACACTTGATGAATAGTTGTATATAATTCTTCTTTTTCTGTAACAATGACAACTTGCTCTTCCTCGTTACCTACAAAATAGTTATAAATTTTGTCAAAGTTCATCAGTCCTATAATTAACATAGAAATTATGATTGTAATAGCAATATATGATTTAGCTTTTACCTTAGATTTATAGTTTTGTAAAAAAATCGTCCAGAAACTATTCATGCTGTGCACCTACTTTCTCAATAAAGATGTCATTTAGTGTAGGCTCTTCCACTGCGAACTTTTTAACATACCCTAATTTCGTTATCTCTTTAAATAAAACATGCGAAACTTCTTCATATGAAATTTTAAGTGTAACTGCATTCTTACGTTTCTTCATACTTTCCACACCTTTTATTTCTTTTAAATGATCAAAGTCATGATCGCCAACGATTACAACATTCTTTTTACCAAAGTCACTTTTAATTTTGGCAATGTCTCCCTGAACAACAGATACTCCTTTGTGCATGATACAAATGTGTTGGCATAATTCTTCCACATGTTCCATACGATGTGAACTAAAAAGAATCGACGACCCTTGTTTTTGCATATCAAGAACAGCTTCTTTTAACATTTCAACATTTACTGGATCTAAACCACTAAATGGTTCATCTAAAATTAAGAGTTCAGGCTTATGTATAATCGCTGTTATCAGCTGAATTTTTTGCTGATTCCCTTTTGAAAGTTCTCCTACCTTTTTGTTCAGATACTCAGTTATATTAAAACGCTCCAGCCAATAGTGCAGTTCTTTTTCTGCATCTTTACTTTTCATATTCTTTAATTTTGCAAAAAAGTTAACTTGTTCTTTGACAGTCATTTTCGCATAAAGACCACGTTCTTCTGGTAAATACCCAATCTTATCTGTAACATCATAATTTATAGGTTTACCATTCCATGAAATGGTTCCGCTTGATTTCGATAAAAGTCCAAGTATCATTCGAAATGTAGTCGTTTTACCTGCTCCATTCCCGCCCAAGAACCCAAATATTTCACCTTTCGGTATCTCGATATTCAAATTATCCACTGCAACATGCTCGTCAAATTTCTTTGTTAAATCTTTAATTAGTAAACTCATTATCCACAACCTTAATTCCCAAGATGATTTATTTATACAATTGTATATCCATAGTCAACCACAATATTTTGCCCTCTAATGGCATCACTTTTATCAGACATTAAAAATAAGATGACATTTGTAACATCTTAAATTCCGAAAAATCTTCTATATGGTATCTTCTTTAATAACTTATTTCCCTCAAAGGACTTCAAATAGCTTTCGTTATTATCGTTTATAATATAGGACGATGGCACACAATTCACTGTAATATCTCATTTTTTATCCTTCAAAAATGAATCATTACCAACAAATGTTATATTTCGCATTATAAGGTTAGCATAAGATTTAAAATAATTAATATGCAATTTTGCATATTTTAGCACTCCTAATTATTTACATAGTGTTGACCACCTTTATTTAAAGAAGCCCCCACATTCACTTAAAACACGAATTTGTTAATCAATACTTTTTCTTTAATTTTTCATGGGAGAACTGAAATTAATTAGTAACCCTGTTAAACACCTAAATCTTATAATTAAACTAACTAATCTTCCTCTAATAAATTGTTGTCTTATTTAACTTCACAATTAATAGTATTCAGCAGGCATAGTCACAACATCTTCGTACATCTCCTCATTAAAACTGAAAGAAAACTAATTAAAATCTGGTCTAGAAATTTCACTTTTCTACGTTACAGGATCTGCCTAAGAAAACATCGAATACAGTATCTTCCCTGTTACAACTAGCTTTATGTTATATATTTATAAAAACATGATATAAAATTTTTAGAATGGATATCGTGAGTTCAAACCTCTCCATGGTCATAAAAAAAGACACCATATCACCCTACTACGTGATATGATGTCTCTTTTTTATGTAAGTCAATCACTTCCCACCAAACATCTTCTCCAAAGCTTTAGCATTCGCAAACAATACTTCTTTCAAGTTATCATCAGCAACGATTTTATAGTCACCATCTTTGTTTTTCTTTAAGTTCAATGTAACTTCGCGTGTTGCCATTATTGCATCTTTATCTGATAAATGTTTAATGATAGCTGATGTCATTGTTTTTTCGATTGCTTTTTCAGATTGCTCTTTATCTTCGCTAAAGGCACTAGCGAAGGCCATTGGCATAACTTCTCCCATTGCTTTCGTTACGGCAACAGATAGATCAGCAGATGTAATTTTCACTTTCACTTCTGCTTTATCATCTGTTTTTGATACTTCTTCTAGTTTTTCAAATTTAAAGTTTTTCGTAATTGCGCTTAGCATTTCTTTTGCTTCAGCATCATCTGTTTTTTCATTTAGTTTATTAAATTCCTTGTCACTTTCAACGAATGTACGAGCCTTCTCTACATCCCCTTTTTGTATTGCTGTTAAAAATTCTTCAGCAGTATCTTTCGGGTTTGCACATCCTGCTAGAACACCAACTGTTAACCCTATTACCATCATTAGTAGCAATAATTTCTTTACCTTTTTCACGTTCATTCTCCTCTTACCTTACCTTTTCTTTTCTAGTAAGCCATCACTATACAACAGTATAAAACTTACATTACAAACATTTTTTAGTATAACATTTATACGATTTATTTTCTATTCTTTCCCAAAAGATAAAGAGCCTTGTAGCATTTCTACAAGACTCTTTATCTTTTAATCCGTATCCGTAGCACAAATTAACCACATTTTATGCTCCTTACTATCTAATACCATCCAAGTAGCATCCCATGCAACATCGTAAAACCAATCTGTCCAAGGGTGGTCACTTTCAAACACTTTAATATCTTCGTATCGATCTTGGAACATATATTGGCATACATTAATCGCTAATTGCTTCGCAGCAACCGGCCGTTCTTGAAATGCTTCATACGCTCCGCCCCACAAAATTTGAGCGGCAATGCTACCATCAAGCATGACTGCCTGATGCTCTTTAAAACGAAACTTATATTTATCTGATGTATGTATTTTTAATTCTTCTAAGTTATTGATTATATCTAAAGAGTTGCAGATTCTTCTGAAAAAGTGCTCGTGTCCATCTTCTCCATGTGGTATTTCTTTGAAAAAGTTTTCGTTATGTACTTTAAAACAGCTTATAACCGCTCCACCATTTAAGTTTTGTTTCTTATATGTATTTATAATTTGTTCAATAGATGCATGGTTTGTTTCTATTTTTTCAAACGTTCCTGCTCTCCATCTCATAATGCCACTACTCTCTATTAAAGATTTGTTATTTCATTATAAATATCAAAATAAAACCCAGCAACTTTAAAATTGCTGGGTTATCCCTTATTCATATTCGAAACAATAATAACAATTACGCTAAGCACATCATGTCCCGCTACCATCCACATACTCCTATCAAAAATCATCAATGATAACCAAAGCGATATATTAATAGCAGCAAATAATACATATAAAATGAAATCTCTCTTTTGTAGTGCTTCTCTATTCATCAAAATATAAATGAAACCGATAGGAGGCAGAATAAAGCAAAGGAAAAAGACAAATATTTTTCTTAACGACCACGGATATGAAGCTATTGTCTGCATATGAGTCTCCTTTTCTATTATAGTACTTGCTTTAACATCGGCCTTACTATTCTATATTCATCACCATAAGGTTCCTTTATGATTAAAGGCGATTGATCATCTTTTTTTTCTTCAATCATTGTGAATACTTCTGTTTTTTCTTGTAATGTATTAGATTCACTATTTTTAGTAGGTGCTTTACTTGCTTCAATTTTCTTTGTCACTTCTCCGAGCCTTTGCCCGACTTCTTCTGCTTGAGCAGGTTCATCCGTAACGTAGTATTCTTGGTCCTCCCATACTAATATAGGTGGTACTTGTTCTCGTGTGTTACATATTATATAAGTAATACTAGCTACAAGTAGTAGACTTGTTAATAAAAAGAAGATAGCTTTTTTATTCATATACTATTCTCCTTTTCTATTATTTTATTGGATTATACAATATAGCTTCCATGTAGTAAATGGTTTTTGTGGTAATTTTTAGGTTTTTATACAAAAAGAAAAACCTTACAAAAAGTAAGGTTTCATTTTTAAAATTTATAATGATTGAGTAATTAATACAATCATTACGATAATCGCTATAAACATAACAACTAAACAGCCAATCATTTTATAAAATCCTCGTTTCGTTAACGTCCCGCCTTGAACGTCTTTACGAATGAATAGGAACACCGCTAAAAATAAAACGATCCCCATACCAAAAGCATACATCATTTGCATATGTTAATCTTCCTTTCTCTCTTCCATCTTAATATCTTTTTGCCAAAACAACAAATGAGATAAAGACGGTACTCATTGTAAGTGCCATAAGTATATGTAATAGTTCAACCGCAGATAGTGTCATTACTTTTAAATTTAAGCCGATAGAGAAAAGGAGATAATACGCTGTTAATGCAAAAAAACTGAAGAACATCCCTTTATAACGAATGAGTTTCATTCGCTCATCTTTTTCTTTAAATTGCGGGTGTAAGTAACTTAAGCAGAAACACATAATCATCATTGCTAGTAACGTATAAGTAGGACTTGGTGGTGCTGAATGTGTCATTATACCTGCTAGTATCCTAAATCCACTCATAATTAAAAAGATAATTCCCATAATAACAAAATACTTTTGTGAATCATTCATCCTTTCTCCCCCTCTTCTTTTCCTTCATAAATAAATACATGTTCTATCGTTGTTTGAAATGTTTTCGCTATTTCAAATGCTAATGGAAGTGATGGATCATATTTCCCTTTTTCAATTGAAATGATGGTTTGTCTGGAAACTCCAAGTTTCTCAGCCAATTTTTCTTGAGATAGTCCAAATTTTTTTCGATATTCGACCATTTTATTTTCCAAGGAAATTTCTCCCTCCTCCCTTATATCGAGTATATATGTAAAGTAAACTTTACGTCAAGTTTCCTTTACATATATTTCAGTTTGTTTCACGCTATTTATCCCGCATTAACAGGCAGTAAGACTCCCACCTCAAAATTCAGTGAATACGAGGAATTTAGGTGGGAAATAACTGCCCGATTGGTGAAGGCTAATAATCAGTGGTGGATGGACAAACCCCACACTGATTAAAGTTTCACTTTATTATAGAAGAAACTTTTTCAATTTCAGCACGTCTATTTTGTAATGCAACATGGAACAATGTATATATCCGTTACTATATCCCTTCTCCATTTTTATAAAAATTTAATATCTCCATATTTGTTTTATCCTTTTAAAATATTTCATTTGCCGCTTTATTAGATGAAATGCGTTATTTGTTTTACGGTATTTTTCGGCATATTAATAGAAACTAACGGTTTATGAAGCATTTTTTATGTTTAGCCACTTTTTTTGTAGAAATCCTTCGTTTTCCTTTCAATATTTAACACTACCGAAATAAAGTTTACTCTAAATTCATAATTTTTTATTTTTTATACTATATTCCGTTATATTGTTGTATAATATCAATGAAAGCGCTTATTATTTCAATATACATAATTCGAACTTTATTTTATCGAAACATTCTAACTATTATACCTATATGTAAATGCAACAATTATAGTTGTTAGTGTAGGTATACCAAATATATCCACTCCATTTTTCTGTAAAATTACTTTATAACATGAAAGATTAACTTGGGTGATAAGTTATTGTGAATGTTTTTTTACAAAACAGATAAGTAATAGTGTTTGGTATTATGTAAATTATTGTAATAACATAAGAGTAAAGACAACATTTACATTAATTATTAGTTCATCAATTATTGAAAAAGAGCAAAATGCACCTTTTGTATAGGAAAAGGATTATATGCATTGGGAGGTTTAAACAAATGACGAGGAAGAATACAACGACAAACCCTTGGGCCAAGTTCCATGGTCCGAACCTTGGTTATGTTATTGAACAGTATGATCTTTACGTAACTGGAGCAGGTTCTGTTGATCCGGAATTACAAGAGCTTTTTGAAATTTTTGGAGCTCCTTCGTTTCAAGATGATGTCGTAACAGGGGACAACACAGCAACACATTTTTCTCCTCAAAACACAGGTAACATTGAAAAAATTCTTAAAGTCGTTCAACTTGTTGAACAGATTCGTTCTTTCGGGCATACGTTGGCTCACATCAACCCGATGGAAGATGCTGCAAACGGACAATCTCTTCTTGAGAAAGCAATGAACGAATTGAGCGATGCTGACTTGAAAGCGATTCCAGCTAAAACAGTATGGCAAGATGCACCAGAGGGTATTCACACTGCACTTGATGTAATTCATAGATTAAAAGACGTTTATACAAAATCTTTAGCTTATGAATTCTCACATATACAAGATAGTGAAGAACGCGCGTGGTTGCATCAAATGGTGGAATCAAATTCATTGCGTCAACCATTATCAAATAAAAAACGAACTGCTCTTTTAAAACGTTTAACAGCTGTTGAAGGTTTCGAGCAATTCTTGCATAAAACATTCGTTGGGCAAAAGCGTTTCTCTATCGAGGGCGTTGATATGCTTGTACCAGTTCTAGATGAAATTGTGCTAGAAGGTGCTAAAGGCGGCGTTGAAGATGTCATGATTGGTATGGCTCACCGCGGTCGTCTAAGCGTACTTGCTCACGTATTAGAAAAACCATATACTCACATGTTTGCTGAATTCAAACATGCAAAAATAGAAGGCGCAGTGGCAAATGCTGGCTGGACTGGCGACGTGAAATACCATTTAGGTAGAGAACAAGTCGTTGGGAATGAAGAAGTTAGCACTCGCGTTACATTAGCGAATAACCCGAGTCACCTTGAGTTCGTTAATCCTGTTGTGGAAGGTTTCGCACGTGCGGCTCAAGAAAATCGTAAAAAGTCTGGTCTTCCAGAACAAGATACTTCTAAATCATTCGTAGTTTTAGTTCATGGTGACGCTGCATTCCCTGGTCAAGGTATTGTATCTGAGACACTAAACTTAAGCAGATTGAACGCGTATCAAACGGGCGGAACAATTCATGTTATCGCAAACAATGCAGTTGGTTTTACGACTGATAGCTATGATTCTCGTTCTACGAAATATTCAAGCGACCTTGCAAAAGGTTTTGATATTCCGATTGTTCACGTGAACGCTGATGATCCAGAAGCTTGCCTTGCTGCTGCTAACCTGGCGATTCAATATCGTACGTTGTTCAAAAAAGACTTCTTAATCGATTTAATTGGTTACCGTCGCTACGGTCATAACGAAATGGATGACCCAGCAGTTACGCAACCACAAGTGTACAAAAAAATTAAAAATCACCCAACTGTAAGAGCAATTTATGCAGATCAATTACAAGCTGCTGGTGTTCTAAATGCAGATGAGGTTGAAACAATTACTCAATTTATACAAGAACAATTAAAATCTGATTATGCACAAGTACCACCAGCTGATACGAGCGATGCAACAATTCACGTTAAAGTACCAGATGTTGTTGCAAAAGGCATTCAGCCAATTGATACTGGTGTTGAACTTGACTCACTTCGTGCAATGAATGAAGGTCTATTATCTTGGCCAGAAGGCTTTAACGTATATCCGAAGGTGAAGAAAATTCTTGAACGCCGTAAAGATGCTCTTGAAGAGAACGGTAAAATTGAATGGGCACTTGCTGAGTCATTAGCATTCGCTTCTATTTTACAAGAAGGTACACCAATTCGTTTAACTGGTCAAGATTCACAGCGTGGTACATTCGCGCATCGTCACATCGTATTACACGATACTGATACAAATGAAACATATTCACCATTACATCGCTTACCAAACATTAACGCTTCATTCTCTGTTCATAACAGTCCGTTATCAGAAGCTGCTGTTGTTGGTTACGAGTATGGTTATAACGTATTCGCTCCAGAAACTCTTGTTATGTGGGAAGCGCAATATGGTGACTTCTCAAATACTGCGCAAGCATTATTTGATCAATACGTTTCAGCTGGAAGAGCAAAATGGGGTCAAAAATCTGGTTTAGTTCTTCTATTACCACACGGTTATGAAGGTCAAGGACCAGAGCATTCTAGTGCACGTCCAGAGCGTTTCTTACAGTTAGCTGCTGAAAACAACTGGACAGTTGCAAACTTAACGAGCGCAGCACAGTACTTCCATATCTTGCGTCGTCAAGCATCTATTTTAGGAACAGAAGCTGTTCGACCTTTAGTACTTATGACGCCGAAGAGTTTATTACGTCACCCACTTACGCTTTCAACTGCTAGTCAGTTAAGCGAAGGACGTTTCCAACCTGCTTTAGAACAAGAAAACCTTGGCATGAAACCAAATAAAGTTAAACGTCTTGTTTTAAGTACAGGTAAAATGGCGATTGACTTAGCAGCGGAAATCGAGTCTGGTAAACATGAATACAACTTAGATGAAGTTCATGTCGTTCGCATTGAACAGTTGTATCCATTCCCTGCTGAAAAAGTTCAATCTATTATGAAACGCTTTAAAAACTTAGAAGAAATTATTTGGGTTCAAGAAGAACCTCGTAATATGGGTGCATGGCATTACATGGCTCCAATTCTGTTCGAACTAGCTGGAGATACAGTGAAAACAGGTTACATTGGACGCCCAGATCGTTCTAGCCCATCTGGTGGCGATCCGTTCGCTCACAAAGCTGAGCAAGAACTAATTGTGGCGCACGCTTTAGATGTGAAGTATAACTTCCGTCAAGATAAACAAGAAATTGAAGTTTATAGCAACTAAAAGTAACAATGAATTTTTCCCGGCTCGACTTGGGCAGATATTCTGCCCAAGTCGAGCTAACAAATGGAGATTACCGAAGATTAAAGAAGACAAAACACACCGTTAGGCAAATAAGGGGAGGACATTTAAAATGATCGAAATTAAAGTACCTGAGCTTGCAGAATCTATTACAGAAGGAACTATTTCACAATGGCTTATCAACGTAGGTGACAAAGTTGAGAAAGGTGGCAGCGTTGTTGAGCTTGAAACTGATAAAGTCAATGTAGAAATCATTGCAGAAGATTCAGGTATTGTATCAAAGTTACTAGGCGAGCCTGGGGATACAGTTGAAGTTGGCGCAACTATCGCAATTTTAGATGCAAATGGCGCACCAGTGGCTGTAAGTACACCTGCACCAGTGGCTGAGCAACCAAAACAAGAAACAGCTGAAGCACCGAAAGCTGCTGCTCCAACTGCTGAACAAGCTACGGCTCTACAAGGTTTACCAAATACGAACCGTCCTATCGCATCACCAGCTGCTAGAAAAATGGCTCGTGAATTAGGAATCGACTTAAACGACGTACGTAGCACAGATCCACTTGGACGTGTGAGACCACATGATGTACAAGCTCATGCTGCAGCACCAAAAGAAGCACCAGCTGCTCCAAAAAGTCCAGCTCCTGCTCCAGTTGCAAAAACGGAATTTGAAAAACCAGTTGAGCGCGTGAAAATGTCTCGCCGCCGTCAAACAATTGCAAAACGTCTTGTAGAAGTACAACAAACATCTGCAATGTTAACAACATTTAACGAAGTTGATATGAGTGCAATCATGGAATTACGTAAAGAGCGTAAAGATGCTTTCGAGAAAAAACATGATGTACGTCTTGGCTTTATGTCATTCTTCACAAAAGCAGTTGTTGCAGCATTAAAACAATTCCCATTATTAAATGCTGAAATTCAAGGCGACGAGCTTATCATTAAAAAATTCTATGATATCGGTATTGCAGTAGCAGCTCCAGATGGATTAGTTGTTCCAGTTGTACGCGATGCTAACCAATTAAACTTCGCTGAAATCGAAAGCGAAATTCGTAATTTAGGTATGAAAGCACGTGATAATAAACTTTCATTAAAAGAGCTACAAGGTGGTACATTTACAATTACAAACGGTGGTGTATTCGGTTCTCTAATGTCAACACCAATCCTAAACAGCCCACAAGTAGGTATTTTAGGAATGCACAAAATCCAAGTAAGACCCGTTGCAATTGATGCAGAGCGTATGGAAAACCGTCCGATGATGTACCTTGCACTATCTTACGATCACCGTATTGTTGATGGTAAAGAAGCAGTTAGCTTCCTTGTTGCTGTTAAAGATATGCTTGAAGATCCAAAATCATTATTATTAGAAGGTTGATAGACTAATAGTCTATTAGAGGCTGTAGAATAAATCATTCTACAGCCTTTTTTTATTGCGTTCATATGGGACAAATTTCATGACATAAGCTAATAATGTATGCTTAAAACGTAAGGAGGATTAAAATGAATAACCTTCCAGCTCATGCAAAGCTTAAAGCAAATAAGGATACTTTCTTCCTTCCCGACTCAAACGGGGGTGTCTATTTTCGAAATAACGCCAGTTCATTCCGCATGGACGGTGATGGAATTTATAACTGGATTGAAAAATTAATGCCTATGTTTAATGGTGATCATTCTTTAGCAGAAATAACCGATGGTCTTCCTCTCCCCTATCAACATCGTGTATTTGAAAT
This sequence comes from Bacillus sp. EKM202B, assembly GCF_011066025.1. NCBI lineage: Bacteria > Bacillati > Bacillota > Bacilli > Caryophanales > Bacillaceae > Bacillus > Bacillus sp. EKM202B. The sequence goes on from NZ_JAAMNK010000002.1 coordinate 249,898, forward strand.
TGGAGAGATTTTATATGAAAATGGTTTTGTTCGTGATGTAAGTCAAGATGCACCTCATGAATTAAACAGTGCATTACTCGATAGGTATGCTTCGCAAATTGAATTTCTAGAAGCTGATTCTCATTCAGGTGCTTTAAAATTCCAGACGTACCGCGCAGCAAATGTCCTTATACTTGGTTCTGGGGATATGCTTACTTCCTTAGTTTCTTCTTTACTAGAATCCGGATTACCTACATTTCATTACCTTGTCACAGATTATATGGAAACAAATTACGACCGAATTCATGAACTAGTAGAACGTGCATATGAAGTTGATGACAATGTACTTGTTCAAGAAATAGATACTACAATTGACCGCCCCCTGCATGAAGTGTTCGAACCCTTTGACTGGATTTTATACGTTTCTCAAAATGGAGACATTGAAGGCTTAAGAACAGTTCACACGATTTGCAAGGAAGTAGGAAAGAACTTCATACCCGCCATTTGTTTATCAACATTCGGTTTGGCTGGTCCTGTCGTAACAGCTGATCGTGAAGAATGCTGGGAATCAGCTTGGCATCGTCTACATGAAGCTACTTTGCAAAATGAAAATGCATCAGCTCCTTTTTCACCAATTACTGGCGCAATGTTAGCAAATATAATTGTTTTTGAATTATTTAAACACGTCGCTGATGATTCATATCGAGAAAAAGAGCCACAATTCTTTTTATTAAACTGTGAAACACTCGAAGGGACATGGCATCCTTTTATAAAACATCCTCTCGCAACTGATGAAAGTTTTACAATTGATACAATAGAAAATCTTACCGAAAAACTTGCGCAGCGGTCCAACCAACATACTTCAACTGAATTGTTCCGTTTTTTCGACTCATTAACTTCTAAAGAAGCTGGTATATTCCATGTGTGGGATGAACAAAATTCATATCAACTACCGTTATCACAATGCAATATTCAAGTAGCTACACCACTATCCGATGGTCCCGCTTCCCTCCTGCCTCTTATGACTTGCGCTGGTTTGACTCATAATGAAGCTCGCCGTGAAGCTGGTTTAACAGGAATTGAAACATATGTAGCTGAAATCATTCATCGCCTTATTCCTGAACATAACGATATCGGTATTGGTGCTGGGGAAACGATGACAGAAGGTGTATACCGGGCACTACAACAACATTTAAACAATAAACTATATGAGCGGCAATCACATATGCTAGAAGAAATTACAACGATCGACCTAGCTGAAATTCATGATACACATTGTAAGTTTTATTACGATGCTCTCTCTACAATTCATGAAGCACCTAAAATAGCAATGAGTGAAGAGATTCTTAGTTTTCCAGTCGTTTGGGTCGGTGTAAATGATAGATGGTATGGCGCATCCAGTATTAATATGACGTTAGCGTTACGTAACGCACTACAACTATCTCTTCTTCACATTCAAAATGAAGAAACTCCATACAGAGCTACTGTTTTGCCTGAATCATCTATTATTTTATATGACACTGATTCTTTTCGAATAGAAATACAAGCGGACGAAGAAATCCCAGATGTGCAATCTTTACAGCTTGCCTTGCAGCATTTAGGAGAACATAATTTTTATCCATTCGTGTTTGATTTAGCGATTGAATCATTTTTGAAAGAAAATTTAGATGGTGTGTACGGGGTATTAATTGCAAAGGAGGACGGTCTATGACTCAAAATATATTGCTTATAGGAGATGGCCTACTTGCAGACTATGTACATGATCAATTACGCAAACAATATTCCATCATTCGCCAACATACAATTACAGACGAACTCCCTGAAAATATCAACCTCGCTCTCGTATTACATGACGGCTCTCCTTCTACTATTCATCATGATGCTGAGCTTGTTTTTCGTTCCAATCATATTCCGTGGCTACGTGCGTTTACTTCATTTGGTGAAGGTGTTATCGGACCTTATATTCATCCTCTTGCAACGGGATGCACCCATTGTGCCGATGGACGACGCTTTATCGCCGGATTTGATCAACAAGAAATGTGGGAATTACAGCGGAAATATGCGTTGAAATCAGAGCACGTAACGAGGCGTGATGTACGCGCCACCCAAAATGGCATTCTGCAAATGTGCCAGCTCATTCATGCTGAAACGGAGAAAATATTAGCTCACGGACATTCTTCTTTAGAAAATGAACTCATTTTACTAAACTTACAAACACTGCAATGTACGCGGCATTCTTTTCTTCCAGATCCTCTCTGTCCTATATGTAGTAATTTACCTGCTGATACTGCGGATGCGGCACAGATTTCTTTACAACCGAGCTTAAAAACAAGTGCTGAAACGTATCGCTGTCGTTCTATTCATGAACTAAATACATTTTTAACGAGAGACTATTTAGATTACCGGGTTGGTATGTTGAATGGAAAAATGCAGCATTCTTTATTACCATTCGCTGACGTCATTATAAACATGCCGTTAATGTTTGGGAATGAAGGTGTTGCAGGTCGAACCCATTCATTTGCACTGAGTGAAGCAACTGCTATTTTAGAAGGTTTAGAACGATATTGTGGTATGTCACCTCGAGGAAAAAAGACAAATGTGCATGGTAGTTTTCATGATTTAGAGGATCATGCACTGAATCCCCTCACACTCGGTGTACATGCAAATGAACATTATAATCGTGATAGTTTTCCGTTTAAGCCGTTTGATCCTGACTATGAACAAAACTGGGTATGGGGCTATTCTTTATCACAAAACAAGCCACTTTTAGTTCCAGAATCAATCGCTTATTATAGCCTCGGTCATCGGGATGCTTTCGTATATGAAACATCCAATGGTTGTGCAATTGGTGGTAGTTTAGAAGAAGCAATTTTTCACGGCATTTTAGAAATTGTAGAGCGTGATGCCTTCTTGCTCACTTGGTATGCTGAATTACCTCTGTCCCGCCTTGATCTTAGCTCAGCAAACGATACGGAATTACAATTAATGATTCAGCGGTTACGCACGATTACCGGGTATGAATTACACGTTTTTAACGCGACGATGGAACACGGCATCCCGAGTTTATGGGTAATTGCGAAAAATACGCGTGCAAATGGAATGAACGTTGTTTGTGCAGGGGGCTCTCATTTAGATCCTATTCGAGCTATAAAAAGTGCAATTCACGAAATAGCAGGCATGTTACTAATAGCAGATGATGAGCTCGAGCAAAAAAGAGAGTACTACGAAAAATGCTTACAAGATCCTTATCTCGTTAATAAAATGGAAGACCATAGTATGCTGTACGGATTAAAAGAAACGGAAGAACGTCTTCATTTCCTTTTACGTGACGATGCTCCGGTGCAATCGTTCCAAGAAATGAATGCATTACAATCGTTTGATATGGATTTGACATCTGATCTTCATCAACTTTTAAATCGTTTGCATCAATCTGGGCTCGAAGTAATCGTTGTAGATCAAACCGTCCCCCTTATAGAGCAGAACGGATTACATTGTGTAAAAGTCATGATCCCAGGCATGCTACCGATGACGTTCGGTCACCATCTCACTCGTGTTACCGGACTGGATAGAGTTTACACTGTACCGATGACACTTGGATATAGGGCTGAGCCTTTAACAAACGAACAATTAAATCCACATCCTCATCCATTTCCATAGTAAAGGGGGGATTTCATGCAGCTAGATACTTTTTTACATCATCTCCATTTCACTATTGATGAAATTATGCCGAATCATGAGGTAAACTGGGAAGACGCACCGCTTCCTTATAAGTTATATCGAAATGTACCTGTCATCCCTCTCTCTTCAGAAATCCCAATATCTTTGCCGAACTCTTCTACTACACCTACTTTGGATGAGATTGGTCCTTACCTTTTGTATTCATTTGGTATAACCCAATTATGTCAGCTAAATAGCGAGAGGAATTTATTCCGGAGATCTATCCCTTCAGGTGGTGCTTTATATCCGAATGAATTGTATATATATTTAAAATTGGATCATTATCCAGACGGCATTTACCATTATGACGCTGCGCATCACCGACTTATCTTACTTCGCGAAGGAAATTTCGATTCTTATCTTACAGACGCACTCGGCAATCGCTGTAACATACATTCTTGCTTTGGTGCTGCATTTGTATCCACTATGTTTTGGAAAAACTTTTTTAAATACAATAACTTTTCGTATCGTCTGCAAGGATTAGATAGCGGTGTTCTCATCGGTCAATTACTCGAATGTGCGAAACAATTCGGTTACACAAATGGCGTATACTTTCAATTTCTAGACCGTGCAATCAATCATTTACTCGGACTGACCGAAGGAGAAGAAAGTGTGTATGCTGTTATTCCTTTAAGTACAGAACCGAATATAGATTGGTTCCACGATGATTATCGTAAAAATAAAACCGTTACTTCTCATGACTTATTGCAACAAATTCCACCTTTAGCACATGAGCATTTCGTTCGTTCCAAACATGTGGAAGGATATCCAATGATAACAAAAATAAATGAAGCATCTATGATTGAATCGACAGAACACTTCCAAACACTAGCTCATGAAGAGTACTATCAGCATCATGCGCACACTGTACAGCTACCGAAAGTAGAGCGTTTATCGTATGATTTCTTACAACTTTGTAAAGAACGGTACTCCCCTAACGATGACTTTACTTTAACGAAATGGGATGCAGCTGAGCTTGCTACTTTACTACAAGAAGCGAGCCTCTCCTTCCCCTATTACAACGACCTTGATGGCAAGTATATAAATGAAAATGCACGCGTCTCCTTATATGGATGTTTTTATAACGTAAAAACTATTGAAAACGGGGCTTATGCTTATAACAGTAAAACACATTCCATACACCCAATTCGGTATGGAGACCTTCGTTACCCCCTTCAATCTAGTATGACGATGGATAACGTAAACCTTTTTCAAGTACCACTTTGCTTACATGTAGTTGGAAAGAAGGATTACTACACACGTGCATTAGGCTATAGAGGATATCGCATTCACCAAATGGAAGCTGGTATACTCGTTCATAAACTCGTTTTCGCTGCGACCGCTATGGGGATGGGTGGTCATCCGTTACTAAGTTTTGATACAAATTCTTGTGATCAATTGTACGGGATTGATGGTGGAAATGAAACATCACTTATTCAAATTCCTGTTGGGGCGTATCGAGCGCGGAATTGGTTAAAAGGGTCTTTGCATAATTAAAAGCACGCCGTCCACCGGCGTGCTTTTTACTAGATTACTTTAAAGATACTCTTAATTTGTCTTGCAAATAACCAATTTTTCGTACCATAGTTATCATTTAAACTATCTAAATTGATAGTTTGTCCGTTAGCAAACTTTAATTCTAACGTTGTATTTTTGTCATTTGTTTTTAAATTACTATTTGTAATGGCATCATACTTTAATTTTTCAATCTCAACATATTCGTCTTTTTCTTGTCCGATAACGACATGGTCTTGGAAGAAAAACAATACTTCTACTTTCTTACCGAAGCAAAATACATTTTTCGTATAAATTAATGTCGCATTATCAAGTCCGACACATACTTCTTTCATCTCTTCAACAACGTGTCCAAAATCTTCTTCCTGTCTTGCGTTTGATTCCGCAATCCATTCCTCGATTGTTTTCATGTTAATTGCCATACTGCGCCCCCTGGTTCGTTCATTGCTTTGTTAAAAAACAAATACTATATGACAATATAAGCGATACGTACTTTGTTTTCAAGGGTGAACCTTATATTCAAAATAAAGTGAAACTTTAATCAGTAGGAGGGCTGTTCATCCCCCACTGATTATCAGCCCTCACCAATCGGGCGTTTACGAGCAACCCGACTCCCACAAATAGCGGGATAAAGCTAAATTTCAAAGTAATATACTAGGAACACTTATTTCATTATATTTTAAACGTTTGAACGAGGCATTCTTCATCATCAATCATTTGTTTTCGTTCATCAAATTCAATGTTTAACTCTCTATATACTTTCTTCCAAAACGAAACTGCCGGTACATTTTTTAGAAGTTCGATAACGAAATACTGTCCTCGTTTCTCTTCTAGTAAATTTTCAATAACTTGTTTACCGATTCCTTTTCCCCTATATTGATTCAATATGAAAATGTCATTCATACAAAAATCGTTTTCTTTCTTCAAAAATGGACGTTCTAATAGTAATAAAAATCCTACAATACTATGATCAACCTTTATAAAATACGGAGTGATTCCGTCATTTTTCCAAAACATGTGCAAATCTTCGTATTCAAAAAAACCATCCGCTCCGATAGTTATATTCATAGTGAACTTAGAAAGGTCATGAAGGTATAATGCGTACAAATTACGTAATATTTCTTTTTCTGATTCTTGAATTCTTTGAAGTGCTACAACCATTTTTAAAAATCCCCTTTTCTATATGTAACTATTTCCCCCTCTTTATTATTCAATAAAAAAGATTACTTCCCTTTACAAAAAAAGTAGCACTTTAAAAGTGCTACTCCGCTCTCCTTGCTGCTTGCTGAATTGGATCCCAAACGCTGTTATATGGTGGTGCGTAACTTAAGTCGACGTCTTCTAAATCGTGAATGCTCATTTTATTGAAAAGCGCCATTGCAATCACATCAATACGCTTATCTACACCTTCTTCCCCAATTACTTGTCCACCCAACAATTGCTTCGTATCGGAGCGATATAGCAATTTTAAGTAAAGTGGTTTCGCATTTGGATAATAGCCCGCCATATTTGTTGAATCTACTTTAACTGTTTTATACGGGATATTGAGCCCTTTCGCTTCTTTTTCATTTAAGCCTGTTCTCGCGAGTGTCAAATCCATAAATTTAATAATGCCTGTACCTAACGTACCTTTAAATGATCTTCGTTTATCAACCATATTGAGTCCAGCAAGTCGTCCTTGTTTATTGGCAGTCGTTCCAATTGGAATATGATCATGAATTTCTTTTATAACGTGATAATGTGTCGCGCAATCACCAGCAGCATATACGTCTTGCACATTCGTTTGCATATATGCATTTACTTCAATTGCCCCTTTATAATTTGTACGTATATTGGTTCCTTCAAGAAAATCAGTATTTGGCTTTACTCCGACAGATACTAAAACAAGATCTGCTTTATACGTACCTTTATCCGTTTCAATCTCCTCTACTCGCTCTTTTCCTCTAAACGCTTTTACATTTTCATTCGTTACAATTTCAATATGATGTTTATCCGCTTCTTTATGTATATATTCCGCCATATCTGCATCATAAATCGTACCGATATGATCATTTCGCTCAATCATCCTCACTTTTTTACCGAGTTCAACGAATGTTTCTGCCATCTCCAGTCCAATCGCACCGCCGCCAATAATTGTTACGTCTTCAACTTTGTTCGTTTCTAACGTTTTTAATATACGCTCAGCATCTGGAATTGTTTTTAAAAGATGAATGCCTTGTAACTCTCGTCCTTCCCATTCTGGCATAACAGGACGCACTCCCGTCGCAATTAATAAACGGTCATACGTAAATTCAAAAACATCTTTCGTCTCCGTATGCTTTGCGTACACAATTTTCTTTTCCGTATCTACTTTCGTTACTTCATGTCGCACTTTTGCATCAATTCCGTACTTATCACGAAACGTCTTCACGTTACGCGCAATTAATTTTTCCGTCGAAGCAATAGCACCACTAATGACATACGGTAATCCGCACTGAGCGTATGAATAGATTTCACCTTTTTCTAACGTCACAACTTTTGCAGTTTCATCGTTTCTTACAATTTGCATAGCTGCACTCATCCCAGCTGCATCTCCGCCAATAATGATATAGTTCACTTTACCACTCCTTCTTTTTTACATACTCTTTACGCTTTCCATATTTTACAGAAATAACACCTATTACCATTGTAAAGAAATAATATTTCATCTACAAATTTAGTGCACAAACCTATGCCTGAATAGGTAACCGTCGTGTCTTATAAACAACATGTTTAATATGCTATAACAGTAACAATTGAAAGTAGGTGAAACATATATGTGCGCCGGCCTTCTCGCTCAGCTTCCAGAGGAACCGAAAGAACCGAAAGCCGCCTTGTCGCTTGATCAAGAATTTTCTATTAACGCAACCATTTATAGTGCGCGTGCTTGGTTATCTAATGATGAAACTTTCCCACAAACGATTTGGAAAGGCTCTCGCTTCGCTTCAGCATCACACGCAGGCAAGTCCATCTTACCAATCGGTACTGTCAAAATTTTGAACTTATCTGATGATACAATAACCGTTACTGCATCATCAGAATCAGAGGATACTCTCAAAATAGTCGTCCCCCCTCATTCTGAAGGCGTTTTAACATCTAGTGCATTATCTGATGTGCAAGCAAGTACATCAGGAGGAGCAAGTAAAGTCACATTTCTCTTTCACATCTTTTTCTCAAGAGATCCTGGTCCAGCTAAATAATCATAGAAAAGGTACAGTAATACACACTGTACCTTTTTCACGAACGCTATTCTCTTGATTTAATCAATTCAACATTATAAGCTTCAATATCCGTTAGCTTTCCTGTAAAATACGGATTTTCTCTGTACCAAGACTGTTTTGAAAAATACGCTTGCATATCTTTCGTTTGAAATATATTTCCATGTCTTGCGTATATTTCGTTTCTAGCAATTTTCAACTGTTCTTTCGTTACATACGTTAAATCTGCATTCGTTAATTTTCGAATATCACTATCAGGGAAGATAAAACCATTGTATACATACCCAGTCGTAGGTGGCGGAGTAACATTGTAAACGACTGTTTTTTCTACGCTTTTCTTTTCGAATGGAAGGTTATAAGCCGAAAGTGCTGTTACCGTTTCTACTTTTGTCGTTTCCCTTCCGCTGTCTCCATTGCGTTCTAAATAAATCGTCGCACTTCCATCAGTTGCTACGGGACCCCACGTAATTTCTTCTCCGGTCAATGCGGTAACTGGCTTTTGATTCACATATAATGTCGCACCAGGCGCGTTCGTTTGAACTGTAATATATTGCCCTTGCAACGTTAAATCTATCGTTACATTATTTTGACTTTGTTTCATAAGTACAACTTTTTCCTCGCGTGATAGTTTTACATAGTCATTTTTATATTCCACTTGAAACACTTGAGCTCCTGGAAGAAACGGTCCATATTGCTTCTGAAAATTTTTGTCTTCTGTCTTATCGATTTCTTTTCCGTTCATTTTTAAAGATGCACCTTTTTCATTTGAAAGCAAAGTCGTATAATACGTCCTTGCCTTCAATTTATACCGATCAAATATAAAGTAATGTTTCCCGTCTTTCGTTAAAGAAAAATCCGCCCTTTCAATTCCGTCCCCTTGCTTTTCACCTTGCTTTAAATATTGTTTCAATTCATTCACGTAAGACGGATTTTCTTTTATATATGAAAATAGAGGCTTGAAACTCTCTCTCGTTACAATAACCGATGGGTCATCTGTCGTAATAATCTCAGCTAATTTTTCTCCGTCTCTCTCTTGTAAAATCGTAATCATCCGGTCTACTTGTGCCACCTGCGCATAATACGATGATCCATACAAATACAATCCAACAATCGCTATAACAAGTAGTGCTAAAAGTGTAATGCCAATTTTTGTACCGCTCCCCATTTTCTTCTTCACTACTGGAATTTCTCTCTTTGTACCGCAGTTTTGACAAAATTGCACACCATCTACAAACTGCGTTCCACACTTTGTACATACATTCATCCATTCAACCACCTTTGCATTAGAAGCCAGTTAATCCCTGTGTAAAGGCTTGAATTACAGTGCTAATGTAAGACCAAAGTACAATAAATGTTACGATTCCAATGAAAACATTTGCGATAAGAAGTGTGTAAACAAGATCTAATCCGCCATTATCTAATTTTAATATGGCTACAATTATACTAATCCCTATATAAGTTGTAGCTAACGATAATAATATCGGTAAGAAAAAGATTAATAAGAAACTAAAAAGAAAAGTAAGAACTAATATAGCAATAACCGGCGTTGCTATCGTTCCCCATATGCCGAATACTTCAAGAAACGAAAAAGAGGATTTCATCATCTTACCACTTATAAAAATAATGAATCCAACAAACAAAGTTAAAATTAATAAAAAGAAAAATACCGTTACAGATTCTCCAAAAAATGTAGGAGTATATACTTCTGGCACTAGCGTTCTCGTAACAGCTGCACCAGCACTCATCATTCTATAAAAAATACATGCTCCTAAAAAACAAATAAGAACAAGACTGACAATTCCATTTCGCACTTCGACATTGCCACTTTGCATAATCGCTGTCGGTGCTTGAAATGCCTGTTTAAACAACCGAAAATAGCCACTCGTAAACCGCTTTGCTTGCTCTACCGTTTCATTTGGACGAGTTTCCTTCGCTTGCTCTGCATGCGATGATTGCTGATTTTCTTCTTGGACACCACTTGCTACTACTTCTTCGGTTAACGAATGTCCACAATTCCCGCAAAACTTTGCTTCTACTGCATTTTCTGTATGACATGCTGGACATTTCACGCTCTCATCCCTCCTTAAGCATATATCTTATAGGATGTTACAAGTTCAATATATGACTTTGGACATAAAACATGACTACAAGAAACAGATTATGAAATCCTGCTTTTGAAAGAAAATATATAGACTAGCAATCTAGAAAAATAATGCTATTATGAAACAGAGCAACTAAAGTGAAACTTTAAACAGATTGGATGAAAGGCAATGGAATTTGTAAACTCAATTTTTCAAATACTCCTTACAAGCGTGATCCAGTTATTTTCTTTAATTGGAGTCATCATTGTAATCGGATTTCTATTAGGTTATTTAGAATCTCTCACACGAATGTATTGGTCGAGGGCTTTCGGAAGAAAAGGATTTCTTTTGACTGCGTGGATTGGTGTTCCTATTCATGAACTTGGACATGCCATTATGTGCGTACTATTTCGTCATAAAATTGTAGCAACGCAGTTCTTCCCAACAGATACGAGCCAAGGTGCGTTAGGTTACGTACAACATCAATACAATCAAAAAAGTGTATATCAACGAATTGGGAATTTCTTCATTGGAATTGGCCCTATTATTTCTGGTATTACTGCATTAATCCTTTTCATGCGCTATTTCGTACCAGATTCATATTTTTTATTTAATACAACTCTCGAAAAGACGATTGCATCTACTTCTATTACTTTAGAAATGGTTCAAAACATGCTCTTGTCGACGTTCGTATTATTGAAAAGCTTATTTACAATAAACAATTTATTGAACCCTTCCTTTTGGTTATTTTTATTTATCGCTATTTGTATTTCTGCACATATCGCTTTAAGTAAACCAGACATTAAAGGATCCATTGACGGTGTCATCGTCATGTTTATCGTATTGTTTTTATTTAATATAATAGCAGAACTTTTTCAGTACGACAGTAACCAACTCATTGGGAAAGTAATGAAATATAATATGTATCTCATTGCATTTTCTAGTGTGGCACTGCTGTTCTCTTGTATTTCTACACTTGTTAGTTTTGGGTTTTATAAAATAAGAGGAGGGCGTTCATTGTGAAATGCCCCCGTATTAAAAAAGCGCAACTAAGCAACCTGAGTTCTATATTTATATGGACTCAGGCTGCTTAATTTTTTTGAAATCTTTGATAGTTATACAAGTGCATATATTTGCGCACAGCAACTTTAACCTCATCAAACCTATTAATAATTTAAAACATATAAAATACCCCTTTTAGCTTTTTCTAAAAGGGGTGTTTTATTTACATATTTAATCCAGCTTTTAATACCCAATATTTATTTCCATTCATTGTGAGTGAGAATTCAATCCATCCGTTTGGATCTTCACGATAAATAAATACAGGTGTACCCGTTGCTAATGTACCTTGATCATTTTTCGTAACTGACTGACTTTTAATTGTACCATCAAATGGATATGGTACAACGTAATAGGAAGTAGCCAGTTTAACAGTTTTTGTCGTTCCTTGTGAGTATGTTTTATATGGAATATCACTTGATAGAGCGTCGACATTTAAAGAGCTTGGATTTTTAGGTAACTTTTTCGCATATACATAATCTTTTTTCTGGAAAGGTTTAATACGTTCCATTATTTTTACGATTTTAGCAGACCACTCTTGATCTGTTGAATACATGACATTCATGCCTTTTAATGTTGGTCCGTTAAAGTATGATCCGTTTGTTTCTAAGTACTTTTCTCTTACGTAGTTTGCGTTATAAGAAATACTATCACCGAAAGTTGGTAAATATTTCGCATACTTAAATGGATCAGCATCGTAAGCACGTAACCCAAATAGGTTATGTTTACGATATGCAATTTCAGATTTACCATATCCCGATTCTAAAATAGCGTGTGCAGCTAAATAAAGAGCATTGACACCATGTTTAGCTTGAGCTTCAACAAAGTCATTCCCATGTCCAATTAATGGGCTGTCTGGATGATATTTTTTAATATTAGCATCAATTTCTGCACCAGTCACATTTGAAGCGTACGTTAAATCAAGATCTAAATATGTGGTAGCAGTGATGTTATTTTCAGGAATCCAAGCACCGCTCTTGTCGAAATGGTACGTCGTTCCATTGATTGAAGCAGTTCCAGTTTGCATCATACCGTTGGATTGCAAATAATACCATGTATCGCCATCTTGTAGCCAGTCCGTCTTCATTGCACCATTATTTTGTAAATAGTACCAACTTCCATCTATAAATGACCAACTCGTTTGCATTGCTCCACTAGCGTTTAAATAATACCACGTATTATTCACTTGCAGCCATCCGATTTTCATTGATCCATCATTTTGGAGGTAATAACGGTTGTTTCCATCTTGTAGCCAACCAATTTTCATTCCGCCACTTGAATTTAAGTAATACCACTTATTATTATCAAGAAGCCAGCCAGTTTTCATAGAACCATTAGAATTTAAATAATACCAAACTCCTTGATTTAATAGCCAACCCGTTTGCATTGCTCCGCTAGCGTTTAAATAATACCAGACTCCTTGATCTAATAACCAACCCGTTTTCATAGAACCATTAGAATTTAAATAATACCAAACTCCTTGATCTAATAGCCAGCCAGTTTGCATTGCTCCACTAGCGTTTAAATAATACCAAACCCCTTGATCAAACAGCCAGCCAGTTTGCATAATGCCGCTTGAATTTAAGTAATACCATTTATTATTATCAAGAAGCCATCCTTTTTTTATAGTGCCATCTGGATTGAAGTAATACCATTTCCCATTTTGTTGAACCCATCCAGATTGTTTTACAGCATTTACATTTACAGTTGCTGTATTAGAAGTTGTTACAGTTTCAGCTAAACCTGTTATAGGAATAGAAATTATACTAGATGTTAAGACAATTGCTGCAGCTTTTTTAAACATTTCTTCCTAGTGCTCCTTTTATTAATTTTTTAGTTTAATAGTTATCTAACTACTATTGTAACAAGGAAGAGGAAAAAAACAACTATAACATTGTAGGTATTTAATAGTATAATATTCAAATTATTAATATTGAGTTTTTAGGGGGAATTTATAAAGGAACATGTTCATAGAAGGATTGGAAAAAGTTGATTTGTAAAGTCAGCTCGTTAGTTTTTATTGTACATCTTCTTCTTTTTTAATAAGAGGGTGCTGCAAAACCCTCTTATTATTAATAAATTTGATGCTTACTCTCCATTATAAATTTATATACTACACTCTAATTGCTCAAAGAAAATGTTAAATCACATTGTTTTTAATTCTAGTTTTGTTCCAGCTTTTTGCATTCCCTGTTTTAAGTGCTTTTTATTGGACGAAGGTGTGTTGGCAAGCTTGTAATTTTTTGCCCCTAAACGATACCCAGCTCCGAACGAAATAACTATACTAAAAAACAACTACATTTTAAGATTAATCACTTTACCATTAAGAGAAAATTGTTTTGCTTCAACTAACAAAATAGAATCCCAAATCTCTATTATAATATTTACTCCTGTGGAATATTTGCTACTCCATTCTTTCTCATTTTGTAAACTCAATTTAACTTCACTCAGATTTGGATCTTCATAATAAATCGTTGTTAATTCTAAATAATCTACTTTTTCTCTATCATAAAATGCAAATCTACGCTTTTCATCATCTTTAACATAATAAAACGATGACACTTCTATCAATACTAATTTATAATCTTTTATCACTCCATTATCAATTACCTGCAATGTAAATTTAATATTATCATTTAACAAATCTATATGTGTCTCTAAAATGGTAGCGCCCCATAAATCATCTAATATAGACTGTATATTAATACTATTCATGTAGCTTTTCATCCTTTTCTAACGTTTTTTATTTAATGTATGACGTATTTGCTTATAAGACTTTCTTAATCAATTAACACGTGATTTGCCTTTGTATCCTTTATAAGCACTATAGCCACTTATCGCTACAGGAATAAGCCAAGGTGCCTGTCCATCTGGATTTGTCAGCATCACTGGATTATTATCACCATACGTATACCCATTCTGCGTTACAGAGGCATCCTCTTCACCCAGATCATGCCCCATACAAAATCCCTTCTTTACTTTATTATATATTTTTCCCATTCCTGTTAGTTCTCATAAAAAATACAAACCTTTTTAATGAGGTTTGTATTTTTTATCTACTATTCAGTTATCTTGTCTTTGTCCATACACCGTTTGCATCTACCCAGTATTTGCTATCAACCCACGTATTTTTGCTCATTTTTCCAGTAGGTGGGAAGAAAGAATACCACTTACCATCTATCTCTTTCCAACCTGCTGCCCTTACTCCATTTTCATCAAAATAATACTTTTCACCCTCAAGAGAAATCCACCCTATTGCCATCGAAGCATCATTTTGCAAATAATAGCCCTTACCATTATTGAACACCGAACCTATTACCGCTTCACCTTTTGTATTAAAGTAGTACCATTTTCCACTATCTTGTAGCCACCCAGTTACTTTTACACCTTTCTGGTTTAAATAATACAGTTTACCGTTTTCTATTCTCCATCCTGTTTTTCCATTCTTCCAGTCAGACATCATTTCACCGTTTTCTTTAAAACCATACCATTTACCATCAATGAAATGTTTTCCTACTACCATTGCACCATTAGAGTGTAAGTAATACCAATTTCGATCTTTTTGTAACCAACCGGTCACCATAGAACCACTAGCGTTTAGATAGTACCATGTATTATTTACTAATATCCAATCTGTCGCCATGGAGCCTTCTGCATTTAAGTAATACCAATGACCGTTTACTAACGCCCATCCTTTCATCATGGAGCCACTTTCTTTCAGGTAATACCACTTGCCATCTACTAGCGTCCAACCTGTTTTCATTGCTCCATCTGCACTTAAGTAATACCACTCACCATTTACTAACGTCCAACCTGTCACCATAGATCCGTTTTCTTTCAAGTAATACCACTTGCCATCTACTAGTACCCAACCTGTTACCATCATTCCGTTGTCATTCAAGTAGTATTGTTTTCCATTTTCCTTAAACCAACCTGTCACAAATTCCAATTTTTTCTCATCAAAATAATACCAGTGTCCTTGTGTTTCTCCATATTCCTTGAAATAATTCCAACCAACTACTGGCTCCAATAACGTAATGTTACCACTGCTCAGTTCTTCCATGCTTTCTCTCTCTGAGCTATCTCGTGGCTCATGAACGTTAGAGTTATATGCTATTAAGCCCAAAACTCCTGAATGGATCATATCAATTTCCCAAGTTCCAACCTGCTCAAAATCAAAATAAGTATTTAATACACCTTCATACAAATCTGTTTCCGAATTATATTTTAAATTGACATACTCATAAACTTCTTCTTCCTCTTCATCTAAATAAGGAAGGATATACTTGATGCTTATATCAGAACCTATGCCATTTGGATTATTAACCTTGACGGTAACTTTCACTTTCATTTCATTACCAAAAGAAACCTCACTTGGCGTTACATGAACACTATCGATCCAATCACTCTTGTTTTCTGATTCTGCACCAACTTCTTTACTAAACACCACACTCATCATAACCATGACTACAAGCATCATCGCTTGCATCAAAATTTTCTGCCTCGTACCCATATATATGTAGCCTCCTGCATCCATAAAATTGTGACTTTCAGGGTGGAAAACAGACAAGTCTAGAATAATATAGTAAACTCCCAAACTATCTTACCATTCTTTTTTATTATCCATTAAAAACAGAACATCCGTTCAATCCCCTTACATAAATTAAAGGATAAGAATAAAAAAAACAAGATAGATTTTACATGTAGAAACACTTTCATTTGTAATTACGAAAATATTCCTACAATTACTCGTAAATCATTTACAGACTACCCCTATATCCCTTATATTAAAAGTAACCATATGCAAATACTACACAATGTGTAAAAATCACTTAATAAATCATACATGTGACAAAGGATTAGAAAGGACTTATAAAGAGTAAAAAGTAGTGACCATGAATTCTGATCCTATCAAAAACCTTTTATAAGTTATCATTTTCAATCATTATGAAAAATACCACTATTAATAATTCATGAACAGTTTCTATGCCTTCAATAGCGATCACCATACATAACAATTTCTTTATCATACATGTATCCCGCGTATCCAAATGGATTCTCTGCTGCGATACCTTTTGCGTCACTCTTTAATACGTTCCCCCATGCATCATATTCATAGTTTACGACAACTTGTCCATTTGGGTCTGTCATCGCTACTACGTCACCACTTGGGTTGTAGTGATAGAATAACGTTTGTCCTTGTGCTTTCATTGCTAGACGAACGCCGGCCATTGAGTATACATATTGACGAAGTACGTTTCCACTACCATCTGTCTCGTATAACGGATTAATACTGTCACCATCGTAGAAGTAACGTGTGATTTTTCCATTTACTTCTTTTTCGAAACGAAAAGAGCTCGTTCATGTCGAACGAGCTCTTTTCATCAATTATTTTTCTTATAATTACAATTCTCAACCGGAACACGAGCATGCCCTTCTTCATCCGTACACCATGACTGCGACTGGAATGCAAGAAAGATACCGATCCATTCTTCTTCCTTTTCAAAATGAATGAGTATTCCTCCGTCTTGCCATATACCATCATCACCTTGCCATTTTTCTACATTTCCTTGATTCATATGAATATCATGTATACCGTTTCCTGGTTCAAAATGAAAGTAAGAATCGGGTGTATTTTCTTCTGGCCCCCATCTTTCACCGAACGCGTAAATAATCGTACTTTCTTCTATCGCTCGCTTTATATACCGCTCAATTTTTTCATTTAAATCATTATCAGCTCCTGCTTTTTCAGGTGGTAAAGGGATCATTTGATTTGAGTCAAATAGATTTCCTCTTACATAATCTAAAGCTACTTTCGGTTCATTGTTTTTTATTTCTGTAAAACCGAATGGTAATGTCGGTAAAATATGAATCGCCTCTGACCTAATATTGTTACTCGCAAAATATAAAACTTCCGACGGATAACTTTGCGATTTCACGTTAATTGCAATACGATAATCTACTCCTGCTTCGCCTTGTAAATGAACTTGATAATGAGGTGTTTTCCCTTTTCCAATCTTTGATTGTATAACTGTACCTTTTAACACACCGTAGTTTTTTAGGGGCATACATTTCATCTCCTATTCATTTAGTAGAAGCTTTTCATACTTAAGGCATTATCCATATAAAAAGAAAATCCTCCTTTTTCAGGAGGATTTCTTATTTTCTCAACATATACCAAAAAATAACCTCCACCACTACAAGTAACACCGCACCAAAGATCATTAACGTCGTCTTCTTTAATAGTTCATTTTCACGATACGGGATATTACATAAATAAGCACCTAGTGTAATGCGTGATGGACAAGCGATTGTCGCCACTGACGATGCGGTGTTTTGAAGTGTTGTGACGTATTGCCACGGGAGTGCTACGTTTTGTGCTGTTTGCATTTGTAGTTTTATAAACATCGCATTTGATCCTGCGTTACTACCTGTTAAAAAACCACCGATACCACCGATGAACGGAGCAACGAAAACGAAAAAGGTACCAAATGTTTCACCAGCTGTTTTTGCGAGTAATGAATGCATACCAGATGCACCCATTAGTTCTGAAATGGCGATAAACATCGTCGTCGTAATCGCAAAAGGAATCCATTGTTTTATCGTTTGCAAGAGTGATTGTTTCATAATATGAGATGGAATGCGGAAGAAAATAATTGTAAATAAACAAGTCATGCCGAGCCAAAAACCTGGTGAATATAGCATTTCTAATTTGTAAGAATATGATTTTAAATCAAGGACTGCATATGATCTGAACAAATCATGTAATGGTGGAACGAGGCGAGAAAGTAAAATACAAACTGTTAAGAAGATATAAGGGCTAATAATTTTTATAATGGATACTTCTCTCTCCGTTGCCGCAGCATGTTCTGTTATAAAGGTTTGCTCATTTTTCCCTTTTAGTTTAATGATAAGAAAGCCAAATGCAATGGTAACGATAGAACTTAATATACCTGCTAGTTCAACACTTACGTATGCGTTAGAAAGATAGATTCCGAGAGAAAATAATAGAAAGAATCCTATCCCTTCCTTCCACTTTTCTATAACTGCCTGAAAGCCACCGACAACGTATAAAGAAAGGATGATAAAATATGCGAAAATCGGTATGCTTAATAATGCTGTATTTGTACCAAAAGTTGTGAGCGGCATATTTATAAGCTGCGAACCGATAATCGTACCAGTTGCCATTGCGCCCCATGAACTTGCAAGTAGACCGATAAACGAAAGTAGCACAGCTTGAAACGGTTTATAACCGAGAGAAAGAAAAATAGGAGCTGCAACCATAAAACCAATTCCGAATCCACTTACCGATTCAATTAGTGGGCAAATACCAAAGCACATAAGAAGCATTTGTAATAAACGATCTTGCGTCACTTCTTCTAAAAAACGCGCTACTTGATCGATGTACCCCATTTTGTTCATGAGGTGAAATAAAAAAATACCGGAAAATAAAACATACCCGACAATAAAACAAATTAACCAACCTTTAATCGTTGCATGCACAGTTTCACTTATCCTTAATTGAAACGTTGGCGAGAGTAAAACGATTCCAACAGACACCGCATAAGAAATTAATGAGGACCTTAATGACGTTTGTTTAAATAAAAATAAACAAATGAAAATCATCATAATTGGGATAAGTGCCAACAATATGGCCATGTTATCATCTCATTTCGTTAAAAATACAATTTTTAACTATTATATAACAGATGTAATATTTTTCAATTGTTTTTACAACAGAATCAAAAAGAAGCCGTTTGGCTCCTTTTTGATTCACTCCCATTTTCTATTATCCTCAAAAACCGTCTGCTGTCCGATTATTTTTCCTAACACAACAAACACAATGTAAGCACATATCGCTTGCAGTACAATATTCCCAAGTTTCATTAATGAAAATGAATAAATCCACTGAAATAATTCATTTAATAATACAATCGAAACGATACTAAATAGTTCTATACTAATTGAAAATATACATACTTCTAAAATAGATTGCTCTTGAATCCGATTTAAGTTGGAAAAGATGAATACATACCCTACAAATAGAGCCATCAACTCTATTTTCGTCATGCTAATAAGCCAAGCGTACAGTGGTACAGTTAAAAGAAGATATAGTAGTTTACGTCTTAGCATGCTTTCTCACCCTCTAAATTATATGTATTTTCTGTATATTTTAACATTTATTACGCAAAACAAAAAGAAGAGACTTACGCCTCTTCTTTTTGTTTTGTTGCCTGTATTAATTCACATATTTCTTCTCGTTTTTCATTTTCTAACAGCTCAATAACTTTACTTCCAACGACAACTCCGTCACATATTGTAATCATTTCTTCTACATGTTCCTTTGTTGAAATACCGAACCCTGCCACTACCGGTAAATGCGTATGTGATTTTACTTTTTCTAAGTAACTATGAATTTCCTCTTTAAAGTTTTGACGCACTCCCGTTACGCCCGCTACTGTAACTGCGTAAACGAATCCTTCTGATTCACTCGTAATTTTTTCAATTCTTTCAATAGGACTCGTTACGGTAACGAGTGGAATTAGCGCAATGTTTGCCTCTCGAAGTAACGGGGCAATAATATTTTGTTCTTCATACGGTAAGTCTGGAACGATAATACCGTCCACACCTGCCTCTAAGCATCTCTCAATGAATTGTTCTTTTCCGAATGCGAGTACTGGATTTACATATGTCATGAGTACAAATGGAATTTGCACTTCTTTCCTTACTTCTGCTAACGCTTGAAAAATGCCTTTTACTGTTACGCCGCTATCTAGCGCTCGTTTCCCTGCTCTTTGAATCGTTGGACCATCTGCGACTGGATCTGAAAACGGAATACCAATTTCAACGATGCTTGCTCCTGCTTCATCTAGAAAACGAATTCTTTCTTTTAACTTTTCAAGTCCACCATCTCCGCCCATTACGTACGGAATAAATGCTTTTTTACCATTTTCAAATACTGCTTTAATTTTTTCTACTCCCATTTTTTACACCTCTTCCATATAACGTTTTATACTCTCTACATCCTTATCACCACGGCCAGATAAACAAATGACAAGTCCTTCGTCTTGCTTCATTTTCGGAGCTAGTTTTAAAGCGTACGCGACAGCATGTGAACTTTCTAACGCTGGGATAATCCCTTCTTTTTTCGTTAATAATTGAAATGCTTCTAACGCTTCATCGTCTGTAATGGAATGGTACGAAACGCGTCCAATATCTTTTAGTAAACTATGTTCTGGCCCAACACCTGGGTAATCGAGTCCTGCTGAAATAGAGTGTGCTTCTTGAATTTGTCCTTCTTCATTTTGCAGAAGGTACATCATCGATCCGTGTAAAACACCAACGCTTCCTTTCGTTAAAGTCGCTGCGTGCTGTTCTGTATGAACGCCTTTCCCTGCTGCTTCTACGCCGTAAAGAGCGATTTCTTCATCGTGTACGAACGGATAAAACATGCCCATCGCATTACTACCACCGCCAATACAAGCAACGACTGCTTCTGGTAACTTTCCTTCTAACGCCTCATATTGTTTTTTCGTTTCTTTCCCAATTACACTTTGGAAATCACGGACAATTTGTGGGAATGGATGTGGCCCGAGAACAGATCCCATAATGTAGTGCGTATCATGCACATGTGAAACCCAGTAACGAAGCGCCTCGTTTACCGCATCTTTTAATGTTCCGCTACCTGCCGCTACACTTTCTACTTTCGCTCCGAGTAACTCCATTCGAAACACATTTAATTTTTGACGTCTCACATCTTCTTCCCCCATAAAGATGACGCATTCTAATCCAAGTAGGGCACATACAGTAGCGGTTGCCACTCCGTGTTGTCCAGCCCCTGTTTCAGCGACAACTTTTTTCTTGCCCATTCGTACTGCAAGAAGTGCCTGACCGATTGTATTGTTAATTTTATGAGCTCCTGTATGGTTCAAATCTTCACGTTTTAAATAAATCTTTGCACCGCCGCAATACTTCGTCATATTTTCAGCGAAATAAAGCGGTGTTTCTCTTCCGACGTACGTTGTTAAATAATGATTTAATTCCTTTTGAAACGCTTCATCTTGCATCGATTCTTTATATGCTTCTTCTAGTTCTAATACAGATTGCATTAACGTTTCTGGAACGTATCGTCCTCCGTATATACCGTAGTGGCCTTTTTCATCTGGATATGCGTAGTTCATTTGGAACACTCCTTCGCTTTTTTAATAAATTGTTTTATTTTCTTTAAATCTTTCTTTCCTTCTGTCTCCACTCCGCTACTTACATCGACCATATACGGCTGAATAGTTCGAATCGCTTCTTCTATATTAAGAGCGTTTAATCCACCAGCTAATATCGTTTTCTCTCGCAACTCTTTTGGCATATGCTCAAGTAGTGCCCATGAAAATTTTTTTCCATTTCCTCCGCGAAACTTTTCTTTCGGGCTATCAAACAATATATAATCCGTTTCATATGTTTGAGCGTTTTTCATATCAGCCTCTGAAGTTACTCCTAGCGCTTTTATAGACGGAATATTCAATCTTCTAATTTGATGATTATCTTCATCCCCATGTAGTTGCACATGCGTTAACCCGCATTCATCTGCAATTTTCTGGATCTCTTCTACTGATTCATTTACGAAAACACCGATTTTTAATACGTTTGCTGGAATCTCCTGAATGATTTCTTTCGCTAGCCTTGGAGTGATTTTCCGCTTACTTTCTGCAAAAACAAATCCGAGTGCATCAACTCCGTATTCACAAGCACATTTTGCCGTTTCAACATCAGTGATACCGCAAATTTTCACTTTCATATGTTCACCTTACAATCTTCAAAAAAGGTACGAATAGAAGATGATGTCATGAGTGCTTCTCCAACTAATACACCTTTCGCTCCAGCTCGTTTGACACGAATAATATCTTCTTTTGAATGAATCCCGCTTTCACTAATCCAAAGTAATTTCTCCTCGTTTAATCGTTTTCCAAGTTTTTCTGTTTGGCTTAAATCGACTTCGAATGTTTTTAAATTACGGTTGTTAATACCGATAACGTGCGGATTTAATTGGATTGCAATTTCTAATTCCTGTTCATCATGAACTTCAACGATCGCTTCTAATCCTTTTTCTAGTACGTAGCTATAAAGCTCTTTTAACTTTTCTTTCGTTAACGCCGCTACGATTAATAAAATAAGATCTGCACCAGCTTCATACGCCCTATCAATTTGGATTTTATCGATTATAAAATCTTTGCATAAAAGCGGAATGTTACTTTCTGCTCTTGCAGTTTGTAAATCGTGAAACGATCCTTTAAAAAATTGACCGTCTGTTAAAACCGAAACTGCTCCTGCACCGCATTCTTCATAAGTTTTCACTTGTTTTCGTACATCAACGTGTACATTAATATCTCCTTTTGATGGTGATGCTCGCTTTACTTCTGCAATAACAGTAAATTGTTCTAAAGCTTTTAAGAGTGAGTGTGTTTTTCTTTTTTCATTCCCTGGTGTATATGTTTCATATAACTCCGCAACTTCTTTTTTCTTCTGCTCTACAATTTTGTCTAAAATCGTCCCCACCTTAATTCACCCTTTCTAATTTTTCGTTGCTTGCTGTAATTAATAAGTTTAGTTTGGCTAATGCTTTTCCAGAGTCAATGCTATGTGTCGCTAGTTTAATTCCCTCTTCAATCGTTTCCGCTTTTCCGTTTGCGAAAAGTGCAAGCCCCGCATTTAATAAAACGGTATCGCGGTAAACACTCTTTTCTCCATTTAATACGCCGAGCGTAATCTTTGCATTTTCTATTGAATTCCCGCCTCTAATCTCTTCATTTTTCACTTTTGAGAAACCATACTTTTCCGGATCGATACTCATTTC
The DNA here is from genome assembly GCF_011066025.1 of Bacillus sp. EKM202B. Classification (NCBI taxonomy): domain Bacteria; kingdom Bacillati; phylum Bacillota; class Bacilli; order Caryophanales; family Bacillaceae; genus Bacillus; species Bacillus sp. EKM202B. The sequence goes on from NZ_JAAMNK010000002.1 coordinate 273,333, forward strand.
TACTATTTCATTATCTTTTAAAAGGGCTACGTGATTTTCTCCTTGTAATGATGCTTCATCTAAAAAACCACTTCCATTTACGACAAGCGCTTGTTTCCGCCCTAACTTCTGTAATACTTGCGCAACTGGTAATAACATATCTCGTTTATAAATACCGACAAATTGTGTTTCTAAGTTAACAGGATTCGTTAAAGGGCCAATTAAGTTAAAGATTGTCGGTACATTTAATTCTTTTCTTATTTTCATAATGCGCCTTAATGCTGGGTGCATCGCTGGTGCGAATAAGAAAGCGATACCGACATGCTCTAGTAAATAATCAATTTCGCTTGGCGTACTGCTAATATTTACACCGAGTTCTTCTAATAAATCCGCACTTCCTGTTTTACTAGAAACAGCACGATTACCATGCTTTGCCACCTTTACACCTGCTCCTGCTAGTACGAATGCCGATGTTGTACTTACATTGAACGTTTGGGCACCGTCACCACCTGTTCCGCAATTGTCCATCGCGCCTTCTATATGGTTTGAAAACGGCAATGCTTTTTCACGAAGAGCACGAACGAGGCCATATATTTCTTCTGCTGTTTCACCTTTCGCTTTCAGTAATACTAAGAAAGCTGCTACTTCACTTTCCAATATGTTGTCACTTAATAAAAGAAGTCCCGCTTCATACATTTCTTCTTCTGTTAAATGTTGTCCCTCCACTAATTTACGAAGATAGGTATTCATACTCTCTCCTCCTCTTTTACTTCTCCTAAAAAAGCACGTATTAACTTTCCGCCTTCTTCTGTTGCGATTGATTCTGGATGAAACTGTAACCCGAAAAGCGGATAATAATTATGACGAACCGCCATTATTTCTCCATCATCCATAGCATTTGCTAACACATCAAAACATTGTGGTAAACTCGCTTGCTCTGCAACAAGTGAATGGTAGCGCATCGCTGTTAGTGGCTGCGTCACGTACGAAAAGATTGACGTTCCGTTATGTTTCACACGCGATGTTTTTCCGTGTTTAATGTGCTCCGCTCTTACAATTTCTCCTCCAAATGCCGATATAATTGCCTGATGGCCGAGACAAATCCCTAATATGGGAACGTTCTTATAGAAATGACGAATAACTTCGATACAAATACCAGCATCTTCTGGTTTTCCTGGTCCTGGTGAAAGCACAATTCCTTTTGGATTCATCTCTTCTAACTGTTCTATCGTTATTTGATCATTTCTTACGACTACAATTTCTTCTTCGTATTCGCCTAACAGTTGGTACAAGTTATATGTGAACGAATCGTAATTATCGATGAGTACAATCATTTCATTACCTCCAAAAGCGCCCTCGCTTTATTTAACGTTTCTTCATATTCAGCTACCGGATCTGAATCGTAGACGATACCTGCTCCTGCCTGAACATATGCTTTTTCATCTTTTACAACCATCGTTCGAATGGCGAGCGCCATATCAAGATTTCCTGAGAATGAAATATATCCAACAGCTCCGGCATATACATTTCTTTTTTCATGCTCTAACGTATTGATAATTTCCATCGCTCTAATTTTCGGAGCTCCCGAAACCGTCCCCGCTGGTAAACAATACGCTAATGCGTCAAATCCGCTCATTCGTTTTCGCAATGTTCCGTAAACTTCAGATACAATGTGCATGACGTGAGAATATTTTTCTACTTTCATATATTTATCTATCGTCACAGATCCAATTTCACTCACTCTGCCAATATCGTTTCGTCCAAGATCCACAAGCATCATATGCTCTGCTCGTTCTTTCTCGTTTTCTAACAGTTCTTTTTCAATTTCCGCATCTTCCTGCTTTGTTTTCCCTCTCGGTCTCGTACCCGCAATTGGATTTGTCATCACTTTATCGTCTCTAACTGATAACAAGCTTTCTGGTGAAGAACCGAGTACAACATAATCTTGAAAATCGATATAAAACATATATGGTGATGGATTCGCAATGCGAAGCTTGCGGTATAAAGCGAAAGGATCACCTTTACACTCGCTTTGCAAACGCTGAGATAGTACGACTTGGAATATGTCCCCTGCTCGTATATGCTCTTTCGCCGTTTCTACCATCATGCAAAACTCTTTTTCCGTTATAGAAGAAGTGAATGATAATGTTGATTGTATTTCCTTTACTTCCGCTTCTTCTCCTTTTAGCACTTCTTCTTTGTATACTTGCAACCTTTCGTATACTTCTTCATAATCTGCTGAATCATCTTGCCCGCATACATATACAAACGACAACTTTTGGCGTAAATGATCGTAAACGATAAACTCACGATATAGTAAAAGGTGTACTTCTGGAATATTTAATGGATCGTGTAAATCTGCTCCAATGTTTTCATACTGCCGAATGACGTCATACCCTATATAACCAACTGCTCCTCCGCAAAATGGGAATGGGCTCTCTACTTGCGATGATGCAATTCCCCCTTCTAACACTTGCAGTACGTTACCTTGCAACTTTTCTGTTTGCCCATGTGTCGTTCGTTCGACTTCCATACCAATGCTTTTCACTTCTCCATACGGATTACAACCTAAGTAAGAATAGCGCCCTTTATCTTGATGAAGCTGTGAGCTCTCTAATAAAAACTTCTTCTTCCCTGTCATACGTCTATATAAAGAAATTGGCGTAATGCTATCTCCTTCTTCTTCAGCGATTACTAAAAATGTTTTTCCTTGTTCTTTTTGCTTCATAAATTCCTCTTTTGTCATCATGCCTTTCACCTCACTCTGAAAAATAAAAAAGTCCCCTACATATCGAAATATGTAGAGGACGATAAATTTACCGTGGTACCACCTCATGTTGGACGCAAAAGCATCCCGCTTTATTCAGGTACAAAATATATACCTTATCCTTGTAACGGCGGAACCCGGGTTGCCTACTGAATAAAATTGTTCAGCATACCTCTCGTAAGCCCATTCCGTATATGGCACCGTACCGGGCTCCCACCTGTCCCCGACTCTCTAAAACGTCTCCAATATACGTACTCTTCTTACTTAAACGATTTAACATATTTAATTTTTTGTACACAAAAAGGGAGTACTCATCCTATAGAAAGGACGGGTACTCCCGTGGTGCCACCTTAATTCGTTACGAATGTAACGCACTTTACCGTATCAAAAACAATACGTGTCTCTTGTATCGATGAGATCATGTCGCCAAAGCCTACTTCTTTCGTTTCGGTTTGGAAGCTCCGAAGCCCATTCCACATCAATCCCATACTGATTCGCACCAACCATCAGCTCTCTGACATGTTCATCATGTGTACTCTTCTTCATCAACGCTTGCATTTTTTTAAGTTGCACTCATTATAGACTTAACTTTTTTCACAAGTCAATACTTTTTTCGAAAAAAATATTTTTCCCTTCTTTCAATATTATATTGACAAAACAACGTGTTTTTATGTAAATATAATAAATACTCTATTAAAATTAAGGTTTTTTGCTAGAAAGTCATATATCCCAAAAGTAAAGAGCTGTCAAAAAACGCTTAAATTTCAGAAAATTCGTATTTGCGCATGGATTTTTCTGAATAATCATGATAGATTATAAAGTGAAACTTTAATCAGTGGGGGTTTTGTTCATCCCCGATTGATTATTAGCCTTCACCAATCGGGCATTTACGGGCAGTTTATCTCCCACCTAACTTCCTTGCCCAGCCAATTTTAAGGTGTGGGAGTTTTACTGCCCGTTAATGCGGGATAAATATGCAAAATGCATCAAAAGACATGACAAAAGGAAGGGGAACTACATGAGTACGCAGATGTTAACTTTAACTTCTATCTCTATTTACATGCTCGGGATGTTAGTAATCGGCTATTTCGCCTACAAACGAACATCCAACTTAACAGATTATATGCTTGGCGGTCGTACACTAGGCCCCGCAGTAACAGCATTAAGTGCTGGAGCATCCGATATGAGTGGCTGGCTTTTAATGGGCTTACCCGGTGCAATGTTTAGCGTTGGATTAAGTAGTAGTTGGATTGCAATTGGCCTAACACTAGGCGCATACGCAAACTGGCTATATGTCGCTCCTCGCTTACGTACCTACTCTGAAATTGCAAACAACTCTATTACTATCCCAGAATTTTTGGAACACCGTTTCCACGACAAATCTCACATGCTACGCTTAGTATCCGGACTTGTTATTATGATTTTCTTTACTTTCTATGTAGCTTCAGGGTTAGTTTCAGGCGCTGTATTATTTGAAAATTCATTTGGTATGAACTATCATATTGGATTATTCATTGTAGCAAGCGTCGTTGTAGCTTACACATTATTTGGTGGTTTCTTAGCAGTAAGTTGGACAGACTTCGTGCAAGGAATCATTATGGTAGTTGCTCTTATTCTTGTTCCTATCGTAACAATTATGAATGCAAACGGACTTGGACCTGCATTTGATACAATTCGCTCTGTAGATCCAACACGTTTAGATATTTTTAAAGGTGCCTCCACTTTAGGAATGATTTCTTTATTCGCATGGGGCCTTGGTTATGTTGGACAACCTCATATTATCGTACGCTTTATGGCAATTTCTTCTGTAAAAGAACTGAAAAGCGCACGAAGAATTGGTATGAGCTGGATGATTTTCTCTGTTGTCGGAGCTATGTTTACTGGTCTTATCGGTATTGCCTACTATTCACAACAAGAGTTGACATTATCTAACCCAGAGACAATTTTCCTTGAGCTTGGAAAAATTTTATTCCATCCACTTATTACTGGATTTTTATTAGCTGCGATTTTAGCTGCAATTATGAGTACAATTTCATCTCAACTTCTCGTTACTTCAAGTGCTGTAACAGAAGACTTATATCGTACCTTCTTTAAACGCTCTGCTTCTGATAAAGAGCTTGTATTTGTCGGTCGTATGGCTGTTCTTGGTATCGCATTAGTTGGGTGCGCATTAGCGTTTAAACAAAATGATACGATTTTAGCTCTTGTTGGATACGCTTGGGCTGGATTTGGTTCTTCATTTGGACCAGCTATTTTATTAAGTCTATATTGGAAACGCATGACGAAATGGGGCGCACTTGCTGGTATGATTTCTGGTGCCGCTACTGTTATAATATGGACTCAATTTAAATTCTTAACAAACTTCTTATATGAAATGATTCCTGGTTTCACAATTAGTTTACTAGCAATCGTAATCGTTAGTTTACTAACACAACCTTCAAAAGAAGTTGAAGAGCAATTTGAGAATTTCGAAAAACAACATAGTGATAGTCTATAAAAAAGAAATCTCTGCTGTTATCGTAACAGCAGAGATTTTTTTATAGTTCGACAATCTTCTTCTCAAATTTAACAAATTCTTTATGTTTCGTTAAATTTAACATAACACTACTCCTTTATAGTATTAGTATTAGCACTTATACAGAAAGGGGACTCCAACATGTTAGCAGCTTTCCAGCAACAACATATAAGAAAATTTTCACCTATTACAAATACTTCTGCTTCTCGTTTAAACATTCAACCTAATCCACCCAAAATTTCAATTGCTCCTTCTGTTATTTCCGTTATCGGTATTCATATGCAAAAAAATAAGTTGAAAATAAAAACTGGACAAAGTGCGGATTTATCAGCTTCCGTTTTGCCAATGCAAGCAGCAAATAAAGAACTTATTTGGACAAATATGAATTCTGACATCATTACCATATATCCAAAAGGAGATACGGTAACGATTACTGGAAAAAGTGCAGGAAGAGCAGTCGTAATTGTTACAACTGCTGAAGGAAAATTTCGTGACCTATGCGTCATTCATGTACAACCTTATATGACAAACCCAAAGTAAAAGAGTGGCTACGAAGCCACTCTTTTACTTTATTACAATGTGGGGATTTTTACTTTTTACGAGATTGATGAATTGTTCTTTATCTTTAGGAAAAATAATCTCTGTTTTATGTACGCCGTAAACAATTTCAAGTCGATCGAATGATAATGCGTGAGCTGCTATTGGGTTTTTCGTATTTGAAATTTGTTTTATATCTCGTATAAATATACATTTTTTACGAGACCTGATCTAATAGTAATTGTTTCTTCCCCGACAATATATTTTGTTGAAAACCAACTCCAAATAAATACTATTGCCAATGGAATTGTAAAAAACAAAAGAAAATATTCTCTCCCTGCAAATATCGGAGCAAAACAGGCGCCTAAAATAATGAAAAAGATTGAATATAACCATGCGTCTTTTTTTGATGGAAATTCCACTACACTCCCCCCTTCTTCACCTAAATTTCTACAAAACAAAAAGAGAAGTATCCTAACTTCTCTTTTCTCCGCTAACATTATAATTCCTGTGTATACACTGGCTCGTTCACCACATTTTTTGCTGTTCTTTTTTGTTGCTGCAGTAAGAAAACAGATACACCAAACAATACGAGCATGCTGCCGATAATTTGCATTGCGTTTAATTTTTCTCCAAGTAAGAAGAACGCTAGTATAGACGCCCCAACTGGTTCTCCTAAAATACTCATTGAAATTGTTGTTGCATTTACGTAGTTTAATAACCAATTATTAATGACATGTGACACTGTCGGTACAATCGCAAGTAAAAGAAAAATAGTCCAGTCCCACTTCGTATAACCTGTAAAAGGTACTTGCAACACGATATTGTAAATTCCCATGAAAATACCCGCGAATGCAAAAACTGTAAAGCTATAAATCCAGTGTGATACTTTCTTTACTGTGGTTTGCCCGATAAATAAATAACCGACAACCGCTATTACACTTAAAAAGGATAATATATCTCCATAAATTGCTTGTTTACTTAAACCTAAATCTCCCCAACCAATACACATTACACCTAATATAGCGATACCCATCGTTGCAATGGCTGAGTAGGTTGTTCTTTCTTTAAATAGAAAAAAACCTCCAACTAAAGACACGATCGGTTGAAGTGCTAAAATAATTGTCGAGCTAGCAACTGTTGTATGCTTTAAAGACTCAAACCATAAAAGAAAATGTAGCGCTAAAAAGAATCCAGATCCAATTAAAAATCCCCAATCTTTTATTTGAATCTTCTGGAACTCTTCCCGCTTCTTCCAAACAATAGGCAGCATAATAAGTACAATAATCCATAAACGATACATACTTAAGATGGAAGATGGTGCTGAGGACATCTTTACAAAAACTGCTGCGAATGAAATAGCTATAATGGAAATGGCTAACGGTAGTGCAATTGATCTTTCTTGTTTCAAATTCTGTCTCCCCTCTCACCTGTCAAAAATCCCACTTCATTATATCCGTTTTCTTTCCTAACTTAAATACTAATTTTTTAGATTCTTCGTACCATTATGGTAAAATAGAAATTAAGGCACCTATTAGTGAATCGTTCTTTCATTTTCACTATAAGCGTCGCCCTTACAATCATTACAGTAAACTTTTATTTAGGGGGATCTACATGAATCAAACAATAGGGAGAATTGAGGAAATTTCATTTTATAGCGCATCACTTCAAGAAGATGTTACGCTTTTAGTTTACTTACCAGTAAATTACACGCCACTGCACAAACATACAGTTGTAATTGCACAAGATGGTAGAGATTATTTTCAGCTCGGTAAAGCACACCGTGTAATTGAAAGCCTTCGTGAAACTGAAGAAATTGACCGCACAATTATTGTCGGTATTCCATATAAAAACGTACACGATCGTAAGGAAAAATATTTCCCAAGCGATGTAAAGAATGCTGCTTATATTCGTTTCCTTGCTCACGAGCTTGCTCCATATATCGATGAAAATTATCCAACGTATCAAATGGGTAAAGGTCGCGTTTTAATTGGAGATTCTCTTGGCGGTACAGTTTCCTTTATGACTGCACTTATGTATCCGCATACATTTGGTAAAGTCGTTATGCAATCACCATTTGTTGACGAAACAGTAATGAACTTAGCAAAAGAATTCAAAGATCCACAGGCTTTAGAACTTTATCACGTCATTGGTACAGAAGAAACAGCTGTAAAGCGCACTGATGGACAAGTATCTGATTTCGTAGAACCGAACCGTGAGCTTAATACTCTTCTTACAGATAGAAATTTCATCACGCATTACGAAGAGTTTGAAGGTAATCACACGTGGAAGTATTGGCAGGCTGACTTACCGAAAGCCTTCTCTCATATTCTATCAATGAAATAATAGAGAGCAGTGTTCAGAATAATTTGATATAATAGATAAAGAGATTTATTTTTCTCAAAATCTAACTAGACTTACAAAGGGAGGAATTGGAACATGAAATTAGGCATTGTAATTTTTCCATCTAAAATGATTCAAGATAAAGCGAACGGATTGCGTAAGCGTTATGATCCGCACTACGCATTAGTTCCGCCACATATTACATTGAAAACACCCTTTGAGACGCAAGATGAACAATTAGAATCGATTGTAAACGAGCTACATACAATCGCAAATAAAACGAACCCTTTCACCCTTCATGTCGGAAAAGTTGGTTCATTCGCACCTGTTAATAATGTTCTTTATTTTAAAGTAGAAAAAACACCTGAACTTACTTTCTTAAATGAAGAAATGCATAGCGGATTATTCACGCAAGAACGCGAATACGCTTTCGTACCTCATTTAACAATCGGACAAGGTTTATCAGATGCAGAGCATGCTGATGTATTAGGTCGATTACGTATGAAAGATTTCTATTATGAACAACCAATTGATCGCTTCCATCTTCTATATCAATTAGAAAACGGAACATGGACTGTACACGAAACATTCCACCTTGGAAAGGGGAACAACTAATTTGCACGCACAGATCGTACAAACAGACGAACAACTAAGAGATGCATTCTCTGTACGTAAGCAAGTATTCGTGAATGAACAACGCGTTTCTGCTGAAGAAGAGTATGATGAGTTTGAAGAAACATCAACACACGTTGTTATATATGATAATGATGTTCCAGTTGGTGCTGGTCGTTTTCGCACCATTGATGGAATAGGAAAAATGGAACGCATTTGCGTACTAGCTTCCCATCGTAAAAAAGGCATTGGAAAAATTGTAATGGATGCACTTGAAGCATATGCAAAAAAAAACTCGCTACCAAAATTGAAACTTCATGCCCAAACACATGCTGAAGATTTCTATAAAAAACTTGGATACGTAACGAGTTCTGATGTATTTATGGAAGCAAATATTCCTCACATCGTTATGATAAAAGAATTGTAATTTGAAAACAGGAGGTAGCCCCTCCTGTTTTTTACATTGCTATTTTCTTTTTCTTCCGCTAAAGTTAAATGTTGATGCTATAGTTTTGAAGGTGAATATATGACACAAGAAAAATTTTCACAAAAATCGTTAACACACGCTGATATTCCGCGTGCGACATATCATATTCCGAAAACATCTACCCATTTAATTATGGAAGAAGATGCAGATGCGGCGTATTTCCGCGCTCTCGAACAGCAAAATGTTTTTCTAAACGAAAAACAATTAGAAGCTGTGCGAACGACAGAAGGTCCTGTTCTTACATTGGCTGGTGCCGGAAGCGGAAAAACATCTGTTTTAACAACCCGCGTTGGTTATTTAGTAAATGTAAAACAAGTTCATCCACGGAATATTTTATTGCTTACATTTACACAAAAAGCGGCTGAAGAAATCCGAAGTCGTGTAGCAAATTTACCAGGTATGAATCGTGCCACAAGTAGCTATGTTGTTGCTGGTACATTCCACTCTGTCTTTTTAAAATTGCTTCGTAGCCAAGGATATAATCAGCAAATTTTAGCAAATGAAAAACATAAACAAATTATGATAAAGAAAATTTTAAAAGAATTACGTTTAAAAGACGGTTATGATGCGGAAACGATGCTCGCTATGATTTCCCTTGAAAAAAACAACTTAAATCGTCCGAAAGATGTAAAAGCGAAAACACCAGTTGAACAAGAATTTAAAGAAGTATACGAACGTTTTGAAGAGGTAAAACAACGATATAATTATATCGATTTCGACGACATCTTATTAGAAACATATTATATGTTAGAAAATAACGCTCCCTTACTTACTCAATTACAACAACGTTTTCACTATATTGAAGTAGATGAGTTCCAAGATACATCGTATGCACAATATGAAATTGTAAAATTGTTAGCCACGCCAAGAAATAATTTATTTATCGCAGGTGATGATGATCAAGCGATCTATGGCTGGCGAGGAGCAAGTCATCAAATTATTTTATCTTTCCCAAAGGAATTTGATAATACAACGATTATCGCGCTTAATACGAATTATCGATCCAATCCATTTATCGTTGGACTTGGAAATGAAGTTATCAAACTAAATCAAGAGCGTTTTGATAAAGAGCTATATTCTGTTCGTGAAGAAGGTGTACAACCATTTTACGCACGACCAGCTACAACTCTTGATGAAGCAAATCAAATTTTACAGCTCATTCAAGAGAAAGTAGATAGTGGCGAACGAAACTATAAAGATTTTTGTTTACTGTATCGCACACATTCTGTAAGCCGTTCGTTACTTGATCAGCTTACAATTCATAAAATCCCGTTTATTAAACACGGTGCGAGTCAATCCTTTTACGAGCACTCTTTAATTAGACCTGTATTAGATCATTTACGACTCGTGATTGAACCGTTTCGCCTAGAATCTCTTTCTAACATATTGCCAACTATGTATATCGGCCGAGATGAGTGCATTTCCTTTATTGAACGTGAGCAATGGAAATATGGTGAAGGTCGTTTCCCTTCTCTTCTTCATTTCTTATTATTAAATCCGAGCTTGAAACCTTTTCAAGTAAAAAAGGTAAATGAGCGCATTGATTTTATTAAATTTATAAAAGAACTAGAACCGAAAAAAGCATTAAAAGAAATTATTCATGGTAAAGGAAAATATTTAGAGTACTTACAAAGTAACGATCGTTCTTCCTTTACGATGCATAAAGACATCCAAGAAGAAATGTTAGAAGAATTAATGGAGTCTGCAACTCGTTTCACCGATATTCCAGCTTACTTACAATTTATTGACGAGGCGATTCAAGGTCAAAAAGAAATGGAAGCATTAAAAACTATGCCGCAAAAAGATGCCGTTTCGCTTATGTCCATTCATAACGCAAAAGGCCTTGAGTTTCCATGCGTCTTTTTACTTGGAGCGAGCGATGGTATTTTGCCGCATACTTCTTCTTTAAAAGACGCAAATGACCGTGTAACGGAAACTTCTGAAGCACTAGAGGAAGAACGACGATTACTCTATGTCGCAATTACACGTGCGAAAGAAGAACTTTACATTTCTTCTCCGCAATTTTTCAGAGGAAAGAAATTAGACATATCTCGTTTTTTATATACTACAAGAAAAGACTTACCTGAAAAGACATCCACTAAATAAGGATGTCTTTTCTCGTACTCCCCCCTCCTATTCAAATTACCTGCTTTTATCATAAGAATTAACGTAATATCAACCATATCCCGTTCATATTGTAATAGTGTATGTCAGAACTCACGATAAGGAGTGAACATAATGAGCTGCAATTGCAACGAAGATAATCATCACCATGATTTTGATTTCAACTGTGTATCTAATGTCGTTCGTTTTATACATGAATTACAAGAATGCGCAACCACTACATGTGGATCTGGTTGCGAAGTTCCATTTTTAGGAGCACATAACACTGCATCAGTAGCGAATACACGTCCTTTTATTTTATACACAAAGGCTGGAGAACCTTTTGAAGCATTTGCACCATCAGGAAGCCTTGTTAGCTGTAGAACTCCAATTTTCCGCGTTGAAAGCATCGATGATGATGATTGTGCTGTGTTACGTGCATTAGCTGTAGTATTAGGTGATGGCTCCTCTGTACCACCTGGTGACGATCCAATTTGTACGTTTTTAAATGTACCAAATGCAAGGTTAATATCAACCCCTGCTTGTCTTACGGTTGATTTAAGTTGCTTCTGTGCTATTCAATGCTTACGTGATGTTACGATTTAAAACTAAATAACGATTTAAGCATGGATTGGGTGGCAGAAAATTCTGCCACCCAATCCATGCTTAAAAGGTATTATTATGTATTTTTTATAAAATTGGGAACTTGTCTAGAACATAGAACCTGTCCTTTTCATTAACTGAAAGTAGAAACAGATAAAGGAGTGAAAAACATGTTCTCTTCTGATTGCGAATTTACTAAGATTGATTGCGAAGCGAAACCAGCTAGTACACTACCTGCCTTCGGTTTTGCTTTCAACGCTTCTGCACCTCAGTTCGCTTCATTATTTACACCATTACTATTACCTAGCGTAAGTCCAAACCCAAATATTACTGTTCCTGTAATAAATGATACAGTAAGTGTCGGAGATGGTATTCGAATTCTACGAGCTGGTATTTATCAAATTAGTTATACATTAACAATTAGTCTTGATAACGTTCCTACGGCACCAGAAGCTGGTCGTTTCTTCTTATCATTAGGTACGCCGGCTAACATTATTCCTGGATCAGGTACAGCGGTTCGTTCTAACGTTATTGGTACTGGTGAAGTAGACGTATCCAGTGGTGTTATTCTTATTAACTTAAACCCTGGTGACTTAATTCAAATCGTACCAGTTGAATTGATTGGAACTGTAGACGTCCGTGCGGCAGCATTAACAGTTGCACAAATTAGCTAGTAAAAAGCGGTATTTCTAAAACAGGAATACCGCTTTTTTATATTTATAATAAAAAACACTCACAGTAACATGAGTGTTTCATTCTTCATATTGTTTTATTTTGTTCTTCTTTTTCCCGCAATTACATCCCTTTTTCTTCACAAATCCTTGTTGTTGCAATTGTTCTTGATATGCCTGTTGTTGTGCTTGGTGTTGTTGCTGTATATTATACCACTGCTGCAGGTCATATAAATTTTGCCTTGGATTATTGCTCACAGCAAACATCTCCTCTACTGTCAATTCTGTCTATTCACTATATGAACAACTCCTTATTTCCGTTCCCTCATTCTTTTAAACTCCGCTTTTTCTTGATGTTATTAAAATATATTATTCTCCCATAAAATATCCTGTAATTGTTTCAATAATTGCTGCTGCACCTGCGATAGCTAATAATGCAAGTAATGGCTCCGCAACGATTGGGATCCAATTATATAAAACTAATAAAAAAGCACTGACCCATACACCTGTACACCAATAACAACTTAATAATTCGCCAATCCATTTTCTTAATCCTTTACCTTTTACTTTTGTAAAAGTTGATAAGCTTCCATCCGGTTCCGTAATCTCTAATTCATCAATAAACGGTCTTCGCAAAAAAGCTGTAATTTTATCATAAACAATTAAACGAGTGAGCCTAAAAGCAGCTAACGCGAATATAAAAAATAAAAGCCAGCTTGTAAATAGCATGAATCCACCTTCCCTTATCTTCTTTCGCCTATTTAAAAAAAAAGGTCTTGAGATTGTGACCAAATCTCTCCGACTCCAATATCTTATTAATGTAAATACAAACAAGAAGATAAGGAGTGACATTAATGAGTTGTAACGAAAATAAACACCATAGCTCTTCTCATTGTGTAGTTGACGTTGTAAAATTCATCAATGAATTACAAGATTGCTCTACTACTACGTGTGGATCTGGTTGTGAAATCCCATTTTTAGGAGCACACAATACTGCATCAGTAGCAAATACACGCCCTTTTATTTTATACACAAAAACTGGTGAACCTTTTGAAGCATTTGCACCATCTTCAAGCCTTACTAGCTGCCGATCTCCAATTTTCCGTGTGGAAAGCGTAGATGATGATAGCTGTGCTGTCTTACGTGTGTTAACTGTAGTATTAGGTGACGGTTCTCCTGTACCGCCTGGTGACGATCCAATTTGTACGTTTTTAGCTGTACCAAATGCAAGATTAATCTCGACATCTACTTGTATTACTGTTGATTTAAGCTGCTTCTGTGCGATTCAATGCCTACGCGACGTTACTATCTAATAAGTTAAGTAAACTAAAAAACTATTGGGGTGGTAGAAGCTTTCTACCACCTTTACATATTTAAAAGCCGGCCATATCAATCGATTTGATGTCTTCTATAGATAACCGAACATCTCTCATACTATTTGGTGGCATAATGGATACAATGCCATTACGATACGATATAATCGATCCTATATATGAGACGGTAGTCGTTCTTATCCTACATCTTACTTTCGGAATGTAATGAGGACGATTTAATAAAAAATGAATTTTTTCTTCATTATCCATATCCTTAAATGATTTATTATATGGGACGGCTCTCACTTGCTGTTGTTCTTCTTGCTCTTCTTGTTTCTCTTCTTCTATTTTTTCTTCTATTTGCTGCTCTTCTTGTTCTATCACCTCTTCCACAGCACTACTTACAACATTTTCGTTTCTATTACTTTTCTCTTTTCGGTCCTCATCTTCAAAATTCGTTAATATAATTCGTTTTATTTTCGGTGCAGCAAGTTCTAAATTTACTTGCGCAATATATAACAACGGTTTTCCAACTGTTGAACTTTTATTTTTATTCTTCACACTCGTCCCTCCCACTTCCATACGTCGCTGAATAAATCGTGTACTATTATAGTTATATTCATAACGTGGCAAGAACTTTCGTTAAAAATCGTTCTTTCTGAGAACAATAAAAAAGGACAGCCTCAACGTTTAGAGACTGTCCTTTAAAAACTATAATTAATATTTATCCTAAAATATGATATCCTGAATCAACGTGAATATTTTCTCCTGTTACACCGCGTGCTAAATCACTGAATAGGAATACTGCTGTATCTCCAACCTCTTCTGGCGTTGTAGTACGACGAAGTGGTGCGCGCTCCTCGATTTCTCTTAAAATTGAGTTGAAATCGCCTACACCTTTCGCAGATAACGTACGAATTGGTCCTGCAGAAATAGCGTTCACACGAATGCCATGTTGGCCTAAATCGTTCGCTAAATATTTTACGCTCGCTTCTAATGAAGCTTTCGCAACACCCATAACGTTATAATTTTTCACAACGCGCTCACCGCCAAGATATGTTAACGTTAAAATATTTCCGCCTTCTGTCATTACTTTCTTCGCTTCTCTTGCTACAGCTGTTAAAGAGAATGCACTAATATTTTGTGCAAGTAAAAATCCATCGCGAGAAGTATCTACAAATTCACCTTTTAAATCATCACGATTTGCAAAAGCAATACAATGTGCTACACCGTGAATGGTACCAACTTCTTGCTTAATCGTTTCAAAGCAAGCTGTAAGTTCTTCATCATTCGTTACATCACAAGGTAATACAAGTGATTCTTGTCCTTCTAATGTGTCCGCTAATTCACGAACATTTCTTTCTAAACGTTCTCCTGCATATGTGAATATTAATTTTGCACCTGCATTATGCAAAGAGCGAGCAATTCCCCATGCAATACTTCTTTGGTTCGCAACGCCCATAACAACAAATGTTTTCCCTTGTAATAGTTCCATGATATATCCTCCCAGAAATACTTATACTTGTTATTAGTACCTGATACTATAATTATAGTACCATAAAACCGCTTAAAGGCAAACAAAAAAGTCATTAACATAAATTTGTTAATGACTTTTTGTTTCTATAAAAAAACGTTCTAATCCTTCTTCCCAAGAAGGCATTTGTAAAAAACCATTTAATCTTAGCATGTTATGTTGAAAGATAGAATATTTCGGCCTCACAGCCTCCGATCCAAATTCTTCCGTTGAAACAGGTAATACATTCACATTCATATTTGCATAAGAAAATATTTTTTGTGCAAATTCAAACCAAGAACATGATCCTCTATTGGATACGTGATATGTACCGTATAAAGAAGTGTGAATGAGCTTATTAACCATCATATTTAAATCTGCCACGTACGTAGGAGAGCCAATTTGATCCGCTACAACGGTTATTTCATCTTTTTCTTTACCTAATCGCATCATCGTTTTCACAAAATTACTTCCATATTTACCATACAGCCACGATGTACGAACGATAAAGTATTTATTATGTAACTCTTTGACGAACTGCTCCCCCGCATACTTAGAGGCCCCGTATATATTTATCGGCGCTGGATTATGAAATTCCCCATACCCATCCGGTCTTGCGCCCTGAAATACATAATCGGTACTAATGTAAACTAACTTAGCCCCTACTAATTGTGAAGCAACCGCTACATTTCGAGCTCCTATTGCATTTATTAAATAAGCAAGATCTTGTTCTTTCTCAGCACGGTCCACCTTCGTATAAGCGGCACAATGAATGATTATATGTGGTCTTATCTCTTGTACCACTTGTTGAACTCGGGATATGTTTGTTACATCTAGTAACTTTTTATCAAAAGGATATATGTCATATTCTTCAGGACTTAACTCTTCTTGCAGTTGCTTTCCTAACTGACCATTTGCTCCTGTTATGATAACCCGCTCTTTCATTTTCATGCCCCTTACTTTTCTTTTAGTGGTTTCCACCATTCTATATGATTTTCATACCATTCCACTGTTTCTTTTAGCCCTTGTTCAAACGTATACTGCGGTTCCCAATCAAACTCATTCTTCATTTTGTGTGCATCAATTGCATAACGACGATCATGACCTAAACGATCTGTAACAAATTCAATATCTTTTTCTGTTTTACCTAAGAGAGTAATAATTTGTTCCACAACATCTACATTTGTTTTTTCATTATTTCCGCCTATATTATATACTTCTCCTAAACGCCCCTTATGCAAAACGATGTCAATTGCACTGCAATGATCCTTTACATGTAACCAATCTCTTACATTTAATCCATCACCATATAACGGTAGTTTTTTTCCTTCCAGCGCATTCGTAACCATTAATGGAATTAATTTTTCGGGATATTGATACGGCCCATAGTTATTGGAACAACGCGTCACTATAACTGGTAATTTATATGTTTTATAATAAGATAAAGCTATCATGTCCGCGCTCGCCTTACTTGAAGAATACGGACTATTTGGAGCTAATGGGGTTTCCTCAGTAAACTTTCCTGTTTTCCCTAAAGAACCATATACTTCATCTGTTGATACTTGTACGAGCTTAATATGCGGATACTTTTTCACTAATTCTAATAAAGTGACTGTCCCGATTACGTTTGTATCATAAAAAGGGATCGGATCTTCAATGCTACGATCTACATGTGATTCAGCTGCGAAATTTACAACTACTTGCACGTCACGTTCCTTAATAACATGTTCCAGCAGCTCTCCATTTTGAATTTCCCCTTTTACAAAAAAGTAATTCGGATGATCTTGAAGAGACTTTACGTTATTTAAATTTCCGCTATATGTTAATGCATCGAAATTTATTATTTTATATGTTTCATAGCTTTGTAACATGTAATGGACAAAGTTACTTCCAATAAATCCGGCCCCACCTGTTACTAATATATTCATAAACAACTCTCCTACTCAAAAGCTATCTTCACATTCCTGAAGTAACGGTAATATTCGATCTTTATCAGACAAAATAGGACTTGTTACTGGCCATGGAATCGCTAATTCTTTATCGTTCCAAAGCACACCAGAGTCATGATCAGCACTATAATATTCATCTACTTTATACATAACAATAGTATGCGGGACAAGTGTACAAAAACCATGTGCAAATCCTTTTGGCACTAATAATTGCCTGTGGTTATCTGCGCTTAAAATATATCCTCTCCACTGTTTAAAGGTTGGTGAATCTCTTCGCAAATCAACGATAACATCATAGATTGCTCCTTGCATAACTTGAATAAGTTTCGTTTGTGCTTTCGGATTTTTTTGAAAGTGTAATCCGCGAATTGTTCCCGCTTCTGCTGAATAAGAAACATTATCCTGTACAAATGAATACGTAACCCCTAATGTTTCTAGCACCTTCTTATTATAACTTTCAGTAAAAAAGCCACGCTCATCTCCAAATAACCTCGGTTCTAACAATTTTGCATCGGTAAAGTTTGTTTCTACAACTTTCATATTCTCACCTATTCTCCGTTAAACTGTTTCCCAAAGTTCATATCCCGTGCTAACGTATTCGCCCTTTGAAGAGAAGCATGAGTTCCCGCATCCGTCCACCAACCGCTCATTTCATTATAAGTAAGTACTCCTCGTTTTAAATACCAATTATTTATATCTGTAATTTCAAGTTCTCCCCTTGCGGAAGGTTTTAATTCTTTTATATAAGAAAAGACTTTCGAATCATACAAATAAATTCCCGTAACAGCATAAGAGCTTTTCGGCTCTTTCGGCTTTTCTTCAATTTCAATTATTTTTCGGTTTTGAATATGCGCTACACCAAACCTTTCAGGATCTTCTACAGATTGCAATAGCACTTTCGCACCTTCTTTTTGCTTTGTAAACTCTTCAACATACGGATGAATATCATCTGAAAAAATATTATCTCCTAATATAACTACCATACGATCATTTCCGACGAAATCTTCACAAAGACCTAAAGCTTGTGCAATCCCGCCCGCTTTATCTTGCACCCGATACGTAAAAGACACGCCAAATTCGTGGCCACTTCCTAAAAAACTAACAACATCTCCCATATGCTCTTTACCTGTAATTATCATAATATCTGTAATCCCGCATTGTTTTAGCTTATATACTGCATGATAAATCATTGGATACCGTCCAACAGGAAGCAAATGTTTATTCGTGACTTTCGTAATTGGATATAGTCTCGATCCAGTTCCGCCCGCTAAAATAATCCCTTTCATCCTACATCTCTCCCTTATGATGGAGATAGTATATCTTTATACTGTTCTACAAACACTTTCCGATACTTCTCGTATGTATCGGCATCAAACTCATCTCCGTTATAATGAATACACCATAAATTTGCTTGATTAGGGATACCAATTAGATAGCCAGCCTTTTGAAACTCTAAAGACTGTGAAACGTCATAAAAGTGGAATCCTTGAAATAAATCTTCTCGCCACGGAATATCATACTGTGTTGCCATGAGTAAACCATCGATTGCCTGCACTGACATAAAAGATTGATTTCCATAAAACCCTTGATCTAAATTTAATAATTGATAATTCCGTCTTCTATACTCAATCACTTTCCCCACTAAATTTTTCCCTTCCCACCATATCCCGTTACTCGGTAAAAACTGAGCACCAGCGACTCCAATTAAACCAAGTTTTTCATTTTCTTTAAAAAGAGAAATAAGATTATAAAACATATCACGATTAATAAGGTACGTGTCTTGATGTATATATACTTTATACTTTGCTGGAAATGAAAGAGCACGGTTATATGCACTTGCCATACTTTTTGCATCTCGTATCGGGAAAATTTGCACAGCATAGCCAGGGGGAACAAAAATGTTTCTTATTTGCCTCTCGCATTGCTCGAAAAGCTTTTCATTATTTACACAAACAACGACTAATATTGTGTGATCTTTCATTTTGTAGCCCCTCTATTCTTCCTTATTCACATCTGACATATAGTTTTCTACAAATACTTTTCTATATTTTTCATAGTTTGTCATATTCACATCGAAATGATAATGAATACACCAAGCATCGCGCTGTACAGGTACACCGACTGTATATCCTGCTTTTTTAAATTCAAATGATTGAGATACATCATAAAAGTCAAATCCGTCAAATAAGTCTTCTCGCCACGGGATATCATATTGTGTTGCCATTAACAAACCGTCAATACATTCAACAGGAATAAACGTCTTTGATTCATGAAATGGTTGCTCTAAACTTGCCATATAAAACAAATCGTTCATATAACCAATGACTTTCCCGACAATCCCACGCCCTTCGTTCCATACACCAGTTGGAGGAACATATTGCGATCCAACCATCCCAATCATTCCAAGATGTTCATGTTCCTCAAATAATTGAATTAATCCGTATAAAAAGGCTGCGTTTATAATAAATACATCTTGGTGTAAATACACTTTATACTTTGCTGGATGTGAAATGGCTTGATTGTATCCGCTCGTCATGCTTTTTGCATTTCGAATCGGCATGAATTGTATAGTATATCCAGGAGGTACTGCCAATTTCAATATATGTCGCGCACATTGTGCATACAATTTCCGATCATTTATACATGTAACAAATAATATTGTTTTGTCTGCCGCACTCATAATTGTGATTTTTCTGCTTCAATAATATATTGAAATACAACCGTCTCAGCCATGAAGCCACTTCCAAGACGATACTTTTTACAAATTCCATATAACTCTTCAATAAGTGGCTCATATATTTTATGATCAACATATACACGATCTACTTTACTAATTGAATATCCAGCTTTTAAAAACAGTCTTAACATTTCATTAAAAGTAAAGAAACGAATATGCGTTTTATCTAACAGACCATACTCTGTATACGTCCAGTTTCCAGCGAGTAAGGGGGCTAACACCGAGATGTGAGCAACGTTCGGTATACTAGCTAAAATCACACCATTTTGTTTGATATATGGTTTCACTTTTTCTACCACAGCCCATGGATCAAACAAATGCTCTAATACGTCACCAAATATGACGCAATCAAATTGGCCCTCCTCATACGGCATATCCATTGTCTCTATATCACCTAAAACAACATGATCTAGCTTTTCTTTTGCTTTTTCCGCTGCTTCTGAAAATGCCTCAATTCCTGATACACGTGTACCATTTTCTTTTATAGCCGCTCCTAATGCACCGCTCGAGCAACCAATATCAAGAACTTCTTTCCATTCCTTTTTTATATGCTTCAATAAATTTGGATTCGCTGCATTATAATAAAAATCAGATTTTTCTTCATATAAAGAACTTTTTTCCCGATTCATTTCACACGCTCCTTATGTAAATTGAATTTGAAATATACATCTCATATGAACAAAATACACTTTATAACCAATACCATCCCTGCCGATACTCTAATATATAGCCAATCTATCATTATTAGAATCGTGACAAGTTATTTCCTAAAAATAGCATGCATTACACCTTATATTGTTTATCAAAAACACCTCGAAAATATTTACGGTTATACTCGATTGCAGCATTATTCGGAACATAAGAAGCTGCTAATTCATTGTAATAATAAGCTTTGTCTTGCTCCCCTAACTTGCTGTAGCAAATACACATTTGTAAATAAGGAAGCCATGTGTAGCTAGCTGGACTGTGAAACGGACTTTCCTTTGCCAGCGGCACTTCCGTTGCTAATTTAAACCAAAATATCGCTTCATTATACTTTTGTTGATCCATATATATATATCCTATTCTTGTACAATTCTCTCCTCTAGGAACATCGTACCGAAACGATTTTGCACAAGCCTCAACTGCTTTCTCCCACAGTCCGAGCTTCGCATAACAATCCCCTAACTTACCACATGCATAGATTTTCTCTTCATACCATCCTTCATCTTGATTCAGAAATGTTTCATATAAAAGAACCGCATCATTGTATTTTTGATTATCCATAGATTCATTTGCATAATAAAACAAATCTCTCGGACTCAATTCTTCTCCAGCTGCTACAGCATTTTGAAAAATTTTCAAATTACGATCCGTTACTTCTTTTTCCTTTTTATGTGTAATAGCAATGTTGCTATTAAAAATTTCACCGGAAACCGCTAAATACTCATGTACTTTACCAAACCATTGAAACTGTTTTTCGCGCTTTACAAGCCGATACCTTCTTGTGCAATATAAAGGCTTCCCGTTAGAGTCCATTACGAGGTGATAAGGCATCGAAACAGCATCCACATTAGAATCTAATTGGCCCTTTAATTGTTTCAATGCTTCTTGAGCATCTTCTAATAATACGTCATCTGCATCTAGCCATAATATATACTGTTGCGTCGCTTTTGAAAAAGCAAAATTTCTAGCCGCCGAAAAATCATCAATCCACTGAAAATCATATATATTAGGAGTATATTTCTCTACAATTTCTTTCGTTCGATCAACAGAACCTGTATCAACTACTACAATTTCATCAACAATTTCTTCAACCCCATCCAAACATCGAGCTATTGTCTTTTCCTCATCTCGGACTATCATACATAAACTAATTGTAATGCCTTGCTTGTTCAATATAATCACCTTCTTCCAACTCAATCATATGTTATACAAACGCGAAACTTTCCACATTTTTATATTGTTCAAGTTATTTTAGATTTCTTTTCAATAATTCAAATGTCCGTGTCATTTTCTTGCGATTTTGCATCTACTATATAATGAAAGCTTTATGGAGGTGAATTTATGTCAAATAATAATTATTCAGATGGCTTAAATCCTGATGAATCATTATCAGCTAGTGCATTTGATCCTAATCTTGTAGGTCCAACTTTACCACCAATACCACCGTTTACACTTCCAACCGGGCCAACTGGACCTACTGGGCCGACTGGACCTACTGGACCGACCGTACCTACTGGGCCGACTGGACCTACTGGACCTACTGGACCTACTGGGCCAACTGGACCTACTGGGCCGACTGGACCTACTGGGCCAACTGGACCTACTGGGCCGACTGGAGGCACTGGTACAACTGGCGCGACTGGACCTACTGGAGGTACTGGTGCAACTGGACCTACTGGGCCGACTGGACCTACTGGGCCAACTGGATCCACTGGCGCAACTGGACCTACTGGGCCGACTGGACCTACTGGGCCATCTGGATTAGGACTTCCAGCAGGATTGTATGCATTTAACTCTGCTACAGTTTCTTTAGCTCTTGGAATTAATGATCCTGTACCGTTTAACACGGTTGGATCTCAGTTTGGTACTGCAATTTCTCAATTGGACGCTGATACTTTCATCATAAGTGAAACTGGATTCTATAAAATTACTGTTATCGCATATACTGCAGCAGTAAGTTTATTAGGTAGCCTTGCAATTCAAGTTAATGGTGTTACTGTACCAGGTGCAGGCACAAGCTTAATCTCAATTGGCGCACCTATCGTTATCCAAGCAATTACACAAATTACAATAACTCCATCAATGGTTGAAGCAGTTGTTACTGGAATTGGATTATCTCTAGCTCTTGGTACAAGTGCATCTATTATTATTGAGAAAATCGCTTAATCTTTTACTTAGCAGTAAAACTGATATTGGTTTTACTGCTTTTTCTATTTCGAATTCAATCATGAAATCTTTGCTATCTACATAATCATATTGTTGTATGACATTTTTCAGGAGGCATAAATATGGAAAATAAATCCGCTGTTCAGCTTTATCTCGAATTGCTAAAGAAGACAATTTTATTTGAAATATGGTTAGAATATGAGGAGTACTTACCTGCATCTCTACATATATCAAAAGAACTTCAATTCGAGCCAGTTACCGTACCACTCCCTTTATTCATTAAGCAATATGCCGAAAATCACAACTTAAAAATTGTAAAGCCAGATGTTTCAAAAAGTGAACGTCATGATGGACTGGATTGGCCAAGAGCAGCACATAGTATGATTGGCCGAGAACGTATGAATCAGTTACATGAGGCAATGGAAACCGTTGTTCGTGAAAATATAGAAGGAGATTTTATCGAAACAGGTGTATGGCGCGGAGGCTCTTGCATTTTTATGAATGGCTTTTTACAAGCCAATAACATTACGAATCGTAATATTTGGGTTGCAGATTCATTTGAAGGTTTGCCAGCACCAAATTTAGAACAATATCCGAAAGACTACGGTGATTATTTACACACATTCGATTATTTACGTGTTTCTTTAGAACAAGTACAAGAAAACTTTAAAAAATATGATTTATTAAATGATCAAGTAAAATTTTTAAAAGGCTGGTTTAAAGATACTTTACCAACAGCACCAATAGAAAAGATTGCAATTGCACGACTTGATGGGGATATGTATGAATCTACGATGGATGGTCTCGTGAACTTATACGATAAAGTTTCAACAGGTGGCTATATTATTATTGATGACTATGGACTACCAGCTTGTGCAGAAGCTGTGACGGACTTTAGAAATCAAAGAAACTTAAAAGCTCCTATTACTAAAATTGATATCTTTGGTGTATATTGGCGAAAAGAATAAGAGAAATTTTGATTATAAGGAGGTTCCATTCCTATTAATCTAATACTTGAATACATGAACCGTTTTAGGAATCTCCTTGTATGTAATAAGCGGTCACATCTTATCCTCTTTCGCTATCAAATAAAACTTTAATTTCCCCATACTCCTCGTTTTGAGGTGAGATTTGTCTGTAAATATCGAGATAATATGGATACTGTATTGGTTTGCCTTTTTACTACAAGGAAGGAGTGTATTTATGAGCGAACTTGAAAAAGAAATAAAATTACTCCCCCCTCCTGAACTCGTCCAATATGTAGGTGGCGATTTTGAAAAGGTCGGTAAAGAATTCCTAAAGCATTTCATTCAAATTGGGGCTTTAAAGTCAAACGAAAAAGTATTAGATGTAGGCTGTGGCGTCGGCCGAATGGCTGTTCCATTAATGAATTACTTAACTGATGATGGAGCGTATTATGGATTTGATTTATTTAAAGAAGGTATCACTTGGTGTAAAAATAATATTACAACTACCTGTAATAATTTTCATTTTGAACACGTTGACATATACAATCAATTTTACAATCCAGAAGGAAAAGAAGATGCCTCTCACTATAAGTTTCCATATGAAGACGCGACATTCGATTTCATCTTTTTAACTTCTGTATTTACGCACCTTCTCCCAACAGAATTAGAACATTACGTATCTGAGATTACACGTGTATTAAAAAAAGACGGGAGATGTTTTATTACGTTCTTTTTAATAAACCCTGAGTCATCCTATTATTTAAATGCAGGACTAAGTACGTTAGGATTTTATCATCAAATTGAAAATTGTTATGTCGTAAATAAAGATATTCCTAATTTCGCAGTTGCTTATCCTGAAACAGATATTTGCGCTTTATTGAATAAATATGGCTTAGAGGTAATGAATAAACCACACTATGGTTTATGGTGCGGCCGACATGAATATACGAGTTATCAAGATATTGTTCTTACAAAAAAAAGCTTCTGAAAGGAAGTTACGTATGACAAATGAAAAAAATCTACCTCTTGTTTCCATCCTTATTCCCACCTATAATAGACCACATTATTTCAAAATCGCTTTAGAAAGTGCTTTGGCACAAACTTATCCAAACATTGAAGTTATTGTAGGAGACGATAGTACGAATGATGAAACTGAAAAATTAATGCATGAAAAATACTTACTAAACCATTCCCATATAACATATATCCGGAATAGTACTACTTTAGGACAATTCCATAATGACCTCATGCTCTTAGAACAGTCTAGTGGCGAATACATAAACTTCTTAATGGACGATGACTTATTCCATAGTAATAAAATTGAGAAAATGATGTTCTATTTCCAACAAGACTTAAATCAAAAACTCGCACTTATTACATCATATCGCACTTGGATTGATGAAAATGGAGATATAATTGAAAACCATCCCGCTGTAAATAGATTGTATAGCGAAGATACCCTGCTAAGTGGGATAGATTTTGGAAACCATATGCTTTTATCTGGACAGAATATTATTGGTGAACCTACGACTGTACTCTTTCGAAGGCGACTATTAACAGAACCTTTTGGTACTCTAAATGAAAGGAACTATTGTTGTAGTGTTGATATGGCCTCTTGGATGGGTTTACTTTCAAAAGGTGATGCATTTTATATCACTGAACCTTTAAGTTCCTTTCGCTTTCATGATGGACAGCAAGTACACCATAAATTACTTGAAGGATCTGAAGATTTTTCACATCTCGTTTTAACCTCAAAAAAGTATGGTTTCTTACAAGATTTCAATGATTATAGAACTAGTCTGCTCAAAGCCTATGAGTGGTGTATGGGTGCATTCGAGTTTTATAAACAATACCCCAATCTCATTCCAGATGCACATATACGTCTTTCTCGTTG
Organism: Bacillus sp. EKM202B; assembly: GCF_011066025.1. NCBI lineage: Bacteria > Bacillati > Bacillota > Bacilli > Caryophanales > Bacillaceae > Bacillus > Bacillus sp. EKM202B. The sequence continues at coordinate 299,195 of NZ_JAAMNK010000002.1, forward strand.
TTTAAATATAATTATAAAAGAGCTAAATCCACGATAGCTTTGCATAAGGGAGGAGCTATTCCTCCCTATTATGTATGACTTTACATAAATAGTGGAATAAATGTATGGACAGTCTGCTTATATTACTTTTAGAATGACGTCATCAACATATTTACTAGGCGATAGAAAGGATTACATACAGTGAAAGATACGAATTCTCAATATCAAATAGACTACGTATTACTATTCATTTTATTTGCCATTGGGACTGTTAGTTGCTTTGCTATTGCAAGTGCGCAAACCTCTTTACCACCATTTTTACAAAATGTAAATTTTGCACTCAAGCAAATACAATGGTACTTCATTGGATTTGTCGCTATTAGTGTTATTATGATTATCGATTTCGATCGGTATCAAAAAATTGCTTGGTATTTATATAGCTTTGCAATGATATTACTTATCGGGCTAGAACTTCAGGTTCCAGGTGCCGTTACAATTAAAGGGGCTACCGCTTGGTACAGGCTCCCAGGCATCGGAAATTTTCAACCTTCAGAAATTATGAAATTATTTTTAATTATCGTCATTGGACGAATTATAGCTAATCATAACGAAAAATATTTTTTTCGAACACCTCGTGAAGATTTTATCTTACTCGGAAAAATATTCGCAACGAGTTTGCCACCGCTACTACTTATTGCAAAAGAACCTGATTTAGGAAACACAATGGTAATTTCAGCGATGCTGGCAGCAATGATACTAGTTTCCGGTATACGTTGGCGCTTTATTTTCGGATTAGTCTCCGTTATTTTCACAGCAGGTGTTACCTTAACGTATATTTATATTGCTCATACAGAATTCTTTAAGGAGTATATCTTAAAAGAATACCAATTAAACCGCTTCTATGGTTGGTTAGCGCCTTACGAATATGATTCACAAGGCTATCAATTAAGACAAGCATTCTTAGCTACTGGATCAGGAGAAATGCAAGGAAAAGGTTGGGAAAATGGACAAGTATACTTTCCAGAACCACATACAGACTTTATTTTCACTAATGTCGCTGAACAATTCGGTTTTTTAGGTGCAAGTGTCATTATTTCACTTTTTTTCATACTCATTTTCCGTATGATTCATATCGCTTTGGAAAGTAATGATCCTTTCGGTAGTTATATTTGTGCCGGTACAATCGGAATGTTTACTTTTCAAGTATTCCAAAATATCGGGATGACAATTGGATTACTCCCTATTACAGGGATAACATTGCCCCTTATGAGCTATGGAGGAAGTTCGTTACTTACATATATGATTGCGATTGGATTTATTTTAAATGTTCGCTCAAGAACGAAAACCTTTATGTTTAAATGAACCATACAAAAAGTGGTATATTTTTATCTCTATCCTTTTTTAGATATACTAATGAAAAATATGTTGGAGGTTTACATATGAAATATGACATTATAGGGGATATTCACGGGTGCTTGCAAGAGTTTCAAAATTTAACGACGAAACTAGGATATAACTGGGATAGTGGCCTACCGGTTCATGCCGAAAATCGTAAGCTTGCATTCGTTGGTGATATTACAGATCGTGGTCCCCATTCATTACGTATGATCGAAATTGTATGGGAACTTGTCATAAATAAAAAAGAAGCTTATTATGCTCCTGGAAATCACTGTAATAAACTATACCGATTTTTCCTTGGGCGTAATGTGACAATCGCTCACGGACTTGAAACAACTGTTGCTGAATATGAAGCACTACCTTCTCATAAGCAAAACATTATAAAAGAAAAGTTCATCACCCTTTATGAACAATCCCCTTTATATCACATACTAGATGAAAAAAGAATAATTGTATGTCACGCTGGGATTCGGCAAGATTACATAGGAAGACAAGATAAAAAAGTACAAACCTTTGTATTATATGGCGATATTACAGGAGAAAAGCATGCTGACGGCTCACCTGTCCGTCGCGACTGGGCGAAGGAGTATAAGGGGCAATCTTGGATTGTATATGGACATACACCAGTAAAAAAACCTCGCTTTGTAAATCAAACAGTCAATATTGATACTGGCGCTGTATTTGGCGGCAATTTAACCGGATTACGTTATCCTGAGATGGAGACTGTTTCCGTCCCTTCTTCCCTGCCTTTTGTCCCTGAGAAATTCCGCCCAATTTCATAACTATCCTTACCTAGGTACAATTCATAAATTACGAGGGGATTGCCGGATTATTTAGCCGTATCTCCTATAAAAACTAGATAAAGTAATAAAAAAAAGATGCAATAAGGTGCATCTTTTTTTTATTACACGACATATAATGTCGCAGGAGGTGACAGAATGAAGAAAAAATCTTCTAAACAAAAAAGAAAATTCCACCCTTTATATCAGCCCATGTATGGAATTAACAACTGGTGCGGCATTCGAGCTGCAGCTATAGAAGAACTAGAAGAACAAGAGTCATCAAAAAAGAGCAAAGCTAAAACAAAATATGTCTCTTTAGAAAATGCTGTAATGAGTCGCATAATCAATCGTAGAAAAGTAAAGATGCAACAAAAAAATAAACATCTCTCTCATCACGATGAACAAATACTGCATTCTGAAGAAAAACAGGAAAATACGGAAGAGAACATTCCTGTAGCAATAAATAAAAAAATACAACCAGAAATTCCAACCGATATTATAAACCAAGTAAAAAAAATAAAAGAAGCATTAACTCCATCAAATAATATACAAACAGAAAAAACGATCATAATTCAGACTCCTGCACCTGAAAATACGAAAGTAAAAAAAGAAGGCCGATATTCACATGCAGAGGGGCTTCACTCTCATGCAGAGGGTACAGTTTCACATGCAGAAGGACTTCTTACACACGCAAAAGCAACTTGCTCCCATGCAGAAGGATCGAAAACAAAAGCAACTGGACATAGTTCGCATAGTGAAGGAAGTGAAACGACAGCAGGCGGCTCTTATTCTCACGCGGAAGGTAAACATACGATTGCTTTAGGCGAAGCAGCACACGCAGAAGGAACCGCAACTATCGCTAATGGATTCTCTTCTCATGCGGAAGGTAATCATACATCAACAGCTCATTTTGCAGGAAGCCATATTATGGGACGATTCGGCACGGCCGAAGAAGCCTATTCTTGGTTTATTGCAAATGGAACAAACGATACCGATCATAATATCGGTGCTAAATGGCTTGCTCATAATGGAGAAATGTACATTGAGGGTGCTTCTTACAATGCAGGCGGAACGGATTTTGCACAAATGTTTGAAACCGCGGACCATAAAGCTATTGATGTCGGTTATTTCGTTACATTTAGTAGCGAAGAAAAAATTCGGATAGCTACTTCAAACGATTCTTTCATTTTAGGAATATCTAGTGCAACCCCCGCTATTATAGGAAATAGTGGTGCTTTAAGTTGGCAAAAGCGCTATAAAACAGATAACTTTGGAAAGCGTCAATATGTACGTACAGAAACACAAGAAATACAACCACTTTTAAATACAGAATGGGATCCAGCTTGCAAATATATAGCAAGAAAAGACCGTTCTGGTTGGCTTCCTGTCGGATTAATTGGACAAATGTTAGTACGTGATGATGGCACTTGCGAACCGCATGGATATTGTCGTCCAAATGATGACGGCATTGCTACAAAAACTGAAAGTGGATTTTTCGTTATTAAGCGTACGGATGATAATCAAATTTTAATATTATTCCGCTAAGAAAAAAGGGACCAAAATTCTTCATTACATAAGAATTTTGGTCCCTTTTTAAGCGTGCATTAATAACTGCTGCATATCGCTTGGAATCGTCGTAGCAAAAGACATTTCCTTTTCTAAAATAGGATGATAAAACGCCAAAGATGTACTGTGAAGTGCTTGTCGTTTCATTTCATCCCTTCTTCCTCCATATAAGTCATCACCAAGTAACGGATGTCCTATATGAGCCATATGCACGCGGATTTGATGCGTTCTTCCTGTCTCAAGTTCAAGAGATACATGCGTCTTTTGCGAGGAACTATGAATCACTCTAAAATGAGTAACTGCCCTCTGTCCATCCTCACAAACTGTTCGTTCAATGATGCTATCTGATTTTCTACCAATCGGTGCATCAATCGTTCCTTCACGTTTTATCATCTCTCCATGAACAATTGCTTCATACGTTCGTTTCACAGCTTTTTGTTGATGTTGTTTCGATAAAAGATGATGTACGAAACGATTTTTTGCAATAAGCATGAGTCCTGACGTATCACGATCCAACCTTGTTACAATGTGCACCGTACTGGCAAGATGCTGCTTATCATAATAAGACAAAAGCGCGTTAGCAACACTTCCCTCTGGATGTTCTCTAGACGGAATCGTTGACATGTTCGCTTCTTTATTGATGACAAGAACTGCATCATCTTCATATACAATGCATAGTGGGATATCTTCCGCAATCATCCCTTCACTTCTTTCTTCCACTGGAAAAAAAACACGTAATTGTTCGCCCGCTTGTAGTTGATGACGAACGCTTGCATATTGACCATTTACTTCAATGGCTCCGCCATGAAATTTTATATCCGTTAAAGCAGCTTTAGAAATCCCTTTTGTTTTCAAAAATTCTCTAACTAAAGTTCCCTCTTCAGCTGACTCTATATCCCATTTCAATGTAAATCTGTTCAATATATAAACCCCTTCTATTTATCTGCAACAAACGAGTCACGGACACGTTTCCAGAATGGGAACGGGCGGAAACGAACAAATCGCACTTTCTCGTTTGCAACGCGATACTGGATTGATTTCACATCTTGATGAACCATCGTTAAATGGTCCACCGTAATTTGTAAGTTCATCCCTGGAGCCGGCTTCAACACACATGTATGATGCTTCGGCAATACAAGCGGCGAGCCTACAGTACGAAACACACGGTTGTTAATGGATGCCATTTCTGCAATTTGAATTGCTTCAATAGAAGGGTGAATAATTGCACCGCCAAGTGCTTTATTATAGGCAGTACTTCCTGAAGGAGTTGAGATACATAGACCATCCCCGCGGAATGTTTCAAAGTACTCTCCCCGTATTTCCACTTCTGTTACTAATGTGCCCTCTGCACTTTTTACAGTCGCTTCATTCATCGCTAAATACTGTGACTCTTTACTTCCATTCACATAGCGAATAATCACTTCTAAAAGCGGATATTCCACCACTTGGAATGGCGTTTTAGCAATCGCAATTACTAATTTCTCTACTTCTGTCGGTAACCAATCTGCATAGAAACCTAAATGCCCTGTATGTACACCAACAAATGCTGTTTCATCCAATCGATTATAATAACGATGAAACGCATATAAAAGCGTTCCATCTCCCCCAACAGAAATTACAATATCGGGTTCCTTTTCATCCATAATGAATCCAAAATCTAGCAAGTACTCTTTCATCGTGCTTGCTAGTGTATCTGATGATTGATCTCCCTTTGACATAATTGTAAATTTCATCGCCAACACCCTTTAGTTTATGATTCGGAATCTTTCGTTTCTTGCTTTCTTGAAAAAGCCTTTTGTGCTTCTTGAATTTCAAGACGAATAGAAGACATTTCTTCATCCAATAAAAACGCCGCTTCCGCTGCACGTTGCAAGCGTATTTTAATATCTTCAGGAAAACGCCCACTATATTTATAATTCAAAGAATGCTCAATCGTTGCCCAAAAGTTCATTGCTAGCGTGCGTATTTGGATTTCTACCAATACTTTTTGTTCCCCTTGAATCGTTTGAACAGGATAACTAATAACAACGTGATAAGAGCGATAACCGCTATCTTTCTTTTGCGTAACATAATCACGCTCTTCCACGATTTCAAAGTCATTTCGTTTTCGGAGATATTCTACAACAGGCTTAATCTCATCAACAAATTGACACATCATTCGAAGGCCCGCGATATCCTGCATATCTTCTCTGAGCCGGTCTAGCGGTACATTTCTCTTCTCCGCTTTATCAATGATACTTGCAACCGACTTTACCCTTCCTGTTACAAACTCAATTGGAGAATGCTCTGTTAACATTGCAAATTGAGTACGCATTCCTTTTAGTTTCACTTTCAGCTCTGCCACCGCTTGATGGTAAGGTGCTAAAAATTCTTCCCAATTTCGATTCATTTCAACCACCACCAAAATCAATCCATTTGCTTATAGAAATACTTTTTCTACAGCAGTTACTAGTTCTTCTCCGTAATTTGCATTACCTTCAATATTTTCAACTAAATATTCTACTTCTTCTTTTAAACCTTCTAATTCCATTTCAACATCATTCACTTGAATAAACATCGCTGTATCTTTATTCATTGCTTCACGCATTGCTTCCCAGCATGTATGCGGAATACTTACATATATGAAAGATGATTCGTTTTCTAAGATATATAAAAATGATAAATTGTCTGAGTCTACAAGTACGTGATTACGCGCACTTAACTCCTTTACCTCTATTTCAGTATTTTCCGCACAAAAAATAAGCGCATTCTCTCTCATTTCTACGCTCTTTACTTGAATTTTATTTTGCATGCTCGAACTCCTCCATCTCAACTTCCTGTCTTACTTAACAGTATTATTGTATCATAACATGGACGCAAACAAATAAAACATTGAACCAAATTTGTGAAAAAGCGATAATGTGTAAAGAATTATTTTTCAAAAGGAGCGCATACAATGACACAAGAAATTGAAATTGAATTTAAAAATATCGTTACAGAAGAAGAATTCCAATCATTATGCAAATCTTTTTCTATTGAAGCTTTCACGAAACAAGTGAATCACTACTTTGAAACGCCCGACTTTTCATTAAAAGAAGCTGGTTCTGCACTTCGTATTCGTCATAAAGGGGAAACTTATACATTAACGTTAAAACAACCTGCAGAAATCGGCTTGTTAGAAACGCATCAAGTTGTAACCGAGGCCGAAGCAAAAATGATGATGGAAACAAACACAATCATTCAAGGTGCTGTAGTAGACCAACTACACAAATTACAAATTCCTGTTTCCGCTTTAACTTATATGGGCAGTTTAACAACTGAAAGAGCTGAAACATTATTTGAAGGCGGAACGCTTGTCTTTGATCATAGTTTCTATTACAATCACGATGATTATGAAATTGAATATGAAGTGCAAGACGAAGAAACAGGAAAAGCTGCATTTATTCATTTGTTAACACAGCATAACGTACCAGTTCGCCATACAAATAACAAAGTAAAACGCTTTTTCCTTGCCAAACAAAACAAAGCACGCTAAAGTGAAAATTCCACTAGTGAATCCGTTCTACTAGTGGATACATCTCACTTCTTAAAAAGTAAAAGGTTCATTTACACCTGTAGAAGAAGCAAAGAATGTTAGGAAGGCTGTTTATTTGCCCTCTCGAACATTCCATTGCTACAATAGATATACATTTCATGGAAAAAGGAGTTTATAAAGGATGAGCAAGCAACCGATGACACCATTTGAAGCAATTGGCGGTGAACAATGCATTGCAATATTAGTAGACACATTTTATTCCTATGTCAGTAAACACCCTGACTTATCTCCCATCTTCCCGGATGATTTAACAGAAACAGCTAGGAAGCAAAAACAATTTTTAACACAATATTTAGGTGGTGCTAATTTGTACACTGAAGAACATGGTCATCCTATGTTAAGAGCACGCCATCTTCCGTTTGAGATTACGCCAAAACGAGCAGAGGCTTGGCTATCATGTATGGAGCAAGCAATGGATGACACAGGAGTACACGGTCATATAAGAGAGTTCGTTTTTGAACGTTTAGCATTAACTGCTCAGCATATGGTTAATACTCCAAACGAAACAGGTGAAATATAATGGATAAACAGGAAGCAAAGCATATCAATATGCCATCTCCTTCCGCATGTGAGCATAAGTCTGTAGAAGCATATTTATTTATTGATCCACTTTGTAAAGATTGCTGGGAAATTGAACCCTTTATTATTAAACTATGGCTTGAATACGGGAAATACTTCTCTATTCGTCATATTGTAACTGGAAAAGTGGACGGAACGAACGCTTCCTCACACAAATGGAATAAACCTGCTAATATTCGATTTGTGTGGGAAAAGACGACAAGTTTACAAGGTTTTTCATGTGATGGAAAAGTACATATGCAAGAGGCATCATCAACACCATATTTAGTTTCGATGGCAATTAAAGCAGCGGAGTTACAAGGCCGAAAAGCAGGTTCGAAGTTTTTGCGAAAACTCCAAGAATACATTTTCCTTGAAAATGTATCAAACCCTGACTGCGAATTATTGCTTGCATGTGCAAAAGATAGCAATATTGATGTAGAAGAATTTAAAAAAGATCTACATTCCGCCAGCGCAAAAAAAGCTTTCCAATGTGACTTAAAATTCACAAATGAAATGCATATTACAGAAATACCTTCCCTCGTCTTTTTTCATGCGAACTCAGATGAAGAAGGCATTAAAATCGCTGGAACTTATTCCTATGATGTATACGTACAATTATTAAAAGAGCTCGTAAAATGTGAAATCGAGCCAGAACCATTACCGCCTTTAGAAATGTTACTAGAAGCAACGCAATTTATATCTTCAAAAGAAGTAGCATTTATATATGACTGCTCGCAACAAGAGATCGAGCGCGAACTAAAAAAATTACAACTGAAACGCAAAGTACAAATGATTGACGTAAAATGTGAGCGTTATTGGAAATGGATAGCAATAGAAAAAGACCTGGTGTAAACACCAGGTCTTTTTCTTTACGGCTTATAAAAATATTAAAGGGGATGGGAGAAATTTTCACGTTCAAACAAAGGGGTATATGTTTGTATGTGAATTCGTTCACGCTTATTATATTACAAGATTCGACGTCAGATGACAACCCCTTTTGTCGAATTTCACACTTTTGTCACATTCTAAACGTTTTCATTTGTGAATAAGCTATATAAAAGCCCTTTAGGAGGTGTTTTTCATAAAGAAATCCTATATTTTACTAATTTTTTCATGTGTCCTTGTTTCTTTTTTCTTGTACATTCTCTCTCTATTACAAGCTTTTCCTAAAATTATCGCCTTTCCTCTTTTATTCGGAGTCATCGTCATCGCTCTCTCTTATTTCAACCATAGAAAACGATTTAAAGGATTTTGAATTCAAAAATTAACTATAAAACTGTCTTCAAATTTAGAAATAGTAAGGAAAACCGATTTTCATTTCGACAAATATCGACAAATTGTATTTTTAAACAAAAAAGACGAGGATAAAATCCCTCGTCTTTTCTCATTACTTTTCTTCAAATAATAACGCTTCTAATTCATTTAATTTCTCTTCAAATACTTGTAGTGCCTCTTTCACTGGTTCAGGAGATGCCATATCAACTCCTGCTTTTTTCAGCACTTCAATTGGATAATCAGAGCTTCCTGCTTTTAAGAATTCATTAATGTAACGTTCTACCGCTGGTTGCCCTTCTTCTAAAATCTGTTTAGATAGAGCCGTTGCTGCACTAAATCCTGTTGCGTATTGATATACGTAATAGTTGTAGTAGAAGTGCGGAATGCGAGACCATTCTAACCCAATTTCTTCGTCGATTACTAAAGCGTCACCGAAATATTTCTTATTTAAATCGTAGTAGATCTCCGTTAACATATCCGGCGTAACAGCATGTCCTTCTTGTACTTTCTTATGAATAATATGCTCAAACTCTGCGAACATCGTTTGACGGAATACAGTACCACGGAATCCTTCTAAATAATGATTTAATAAATATAGGCGCTCTTTTTTATCTTCTGTCGTTTTTAATAAATAATCATTTAGAAGCGCTTCATTACAAGTTGACGCTACCTCTGCAACGAAGATTGAATAATCACCGTATACGTGCGGCTGTGTCTTTCTTGTGTAATAACTATGCACAGAATGACCAAACTCATGAGCAAGTGTAAATAAATTATTTACATTATCATGCCAGTTCATTAAAATATAAGGATTTGTTCCGTATGCACCAGATGAATATGCTCCGCTTCGTTTTCCTTTATTCTCATACACATCTACCCAGCGATTTTCATATGCTTCTTTCAAAATTTCAACATACTCATCACCAAGTACGTTTAAAGATTTTAATAACATGTCTTGTGCTTCTTCATATTTCACATTCATTTTCACTTCTTGTACAAGTGGTGTATATAAATCGTACATATGAAGTTCATCAAGTCCTAGCGCACGCTTTCGAATATCGATGTAACGGTGCAATAAATGTAAGTGATCATTTACCGTTTCAATGAGTTGATCGTAAACTGCTTCAGGAATATTATTATTGCTCAATGCAGCTTGGCGAGCAGAGTCATATTTACGAATACGTGCATTGAAATTATTACGTTTCACCGCTCCGCTTAACGTACTTGCAAATGTGTTCTTAAATTTCCCATACGTTTCAAATACAGCTTTGAATGCATCTTCGCGAACACGACGATCATCACTTTCTAAAAACTGAATGTAACGACCATGCGTAATTTCTATTTCTTCTCCGTCCTCGCCTTTAATAGACGGGAATTTCAAATCCGCATTATTCAACATACCAAATGTATTACTTGATGAACTCATTACTTCAGATGCTTCCGCTAATAAAGCTTCCTCAGCCTCAGATAATACGTGTGGACGTTGACGTGTAATTTCTTCTAATGCATGTTCATATACACTTAAGTCTCTATTTTCTTTTAAAAATGCTTGTAGTGTATCTTCTGAAATAGATAAAATTTCAGGTACGATATACGCTGTGCTACTAGATACTTGTGAATATAAATTCGTCGCACGATCATTTAAAGCTTGATACACAGAGTTTGTTGTATCTTGATCGTAACGCATATGAGCATATGTATATAGCTTACCTAGTCGCATTGAAATTTCATCTTCATATTGCAGTGCCTCAAGTAAGTTGTTCGCAGAGTCACCAAGCTTCCCTTTAAATTCAGTTAACTGCGGTAGTAACTCTTTAATCGCTTGAAATTCTTTTTCCCATTCTGCATCTGTTTGGAAAATATCTTCTAATCGCCACGTACTTGCTTCTTCAATCTCATTGCGATCTGGTAATGTTTTTGCTTTATTTTGTTCAGACATTCTGTAAGCCCTCCTTTAAATATCTCTACTTAAGTACAATTCTGTTTTTCTTATGTAATTCCTTCACGTTCATTCTTTATTATATCCCCTTTTTCTTCTCCCATGTTGAACTTTGTCTCAAATAGAGATAGCGCATAAGTTAGGCAAATCTCATCATATTTCCTAACTTCCTCCTCCGTCTGTAACATAACTATATTCCTCATTTTTCGGTACGTATAAGTTCCTACTTTACGCAACACGCCTACAAAACATAAAAAAGTCATATATTCAGTAACCGCTACTTTCCATATATGTTGTGAAAAGTACGGAAGTAAGCGCCTTTTCGTATATTTTTTTACATAACTACACACATATTGAAGGGAAATACAATTCCCTACCGCAAGCATTTCTATACACTTCATGTATAGAAATGCTTGCCATGTAAATGGATTTGTTTGAAAAGCAAATGAAGACGGGAGTGGCACACCAATTTCAGAAGGAAAGCTCGCTGGAGTACATTTAAATTGATATAAGAGGCGTAATAGTGACTTATGATTATAATTCCAAATAGACAGGGCATTTTGCCGAAAGTAGTCCTTTCGCTTCTTCCATTCCTGTCCTAATATTTCTTTCCGGAAAGGAACAGGGGAAAAGAGTAATTCAAAAGTAGTTGTATCGTTTGGTAAATACATAATATGTGAGAAAGAGACGTTTGTAGAAAACGGAGTGATAAAGGCACATTTCATAAATGATTTTTGTTTCGGACAGAAGAAAATAAGAAATGGCTGAGGATAAGATTGTAAGGAGAAAGCCAGAAGTGAGGAAAATTTCATCCAATATGCAGCTTGCTTTTTTAATTGATTTCCACCAATGATCCAGATGACCTGAATGCCCGCTTGCCAATACGAGTATGTTCGTTTAGAAAGTTGTTCTATGGAGAGATTGGCGCATTGATATTCAATCGCAATTTCCCTACCTGCTCTCTCTACGAAAATATCTGGTCTTTGCTGGATTTTTGGAAGGTAACGCTCTATATCCACATGGAAATTTTGACGTTTCAACCATCTATATAGCAATTCTTTACCGTGCATATGATATATAGATTCTGCTTCATAAAAAGCAAGGCATGACTCCACTTTCTTATGAGCAAAATGCCAACTTTTTTGTTTCCCTAATTTCATTTGCACTTCCTTTCCACAAGCTATACAAAAGAAACGCTTCCTTTTACGCATACGTTGTAAAAGCTCTTCATTTCGATTATAGAGTAGATGAATTTTCTCTCCGTTTTCTCTTTTAGCGATAAACATTATAATCACACCCTTTCAGCTCCTTATATTCTACAATTTATTACAAATCCCTTTTAAAAAAGAGATGTCCCAATTTCGGACATCTCTTTTTATAATAAAGGTGATAATAATCGATATGTCGATTCAACAATTCGTCTATGAAGACGTCTTTTATGAAAACGATCGACATGAATTTCACTTGATTCTTCTAAATCATCTTTAAAGTCTTGAACGAGTTTTCGAATGCTATCTGTATCATATAAAAAGGCATTCACTTCAAAGTTCAAATGAAAACTTCTCATATCCATATTTGCTGTCCCAATTGAAGCTAAATCAGAATCAACGATGACAACTTTACTATGAAGAAAACCTTTTTCGTATTCATATATCTTTACTCCTGCATCTAAAAGCTCAGGGAAATATGATCTTGATGCATAAAAGACAGTGCGCTTATCAGGCTTACTCGGCATTAATAAACGAACATCAATACCAGCAAGTGCCGCTACCTTTAATGCAGATAAAATATCATCATCCGGAATGAAATACGGTGTTGCAATCCAAATAGATTTCCGAGCAGAAGAGATCATTGCAAAATATAAATGTTTAATCGTTTCCCATTTATTATCTGGTCCACCTGCAATTAGCTGAACTCCGCCCCAATGATCACCTTCAACTGCTTTTGCCTGTAAATATTCTGGAGCCAGCACTGCCTCACCAGTCATATAAAACCAATCTTGAAGGAAAATAAGCTGTAAACTTTGAACAGCCTCACCACGCAAATATAAATGTGTGTCTCGCCAAAAACCGAAATATTTATCCTTCCCTAAATATTCATCTCCAATATTTAACCCACCTACAAACCCTTCATTTCCATCAATAACAACGATTTTCCGGTGGTTTCGATAATTAATCTTATCGTTTAAAATTGGAAAGCGCACAGGAAAGAACGGAATCATTTCGACACCTGCGTCATTTAATTCTTCAATATACGAATTCGATAACCTAAAACTTCCAACCGCATCATATAAAAACCGAACGACTACGCCTTCTTTTGATTTTTGTATTAAAATATCTTTAATTTCTGTTCCAAGCTTATCATCACGCACAATGTAATATTCCATATGAATGTGGTGTTTCGCTCGTTTTAATCCATCTAAAATGGCCTGAAACGTTTCATCCCCATTTGTTAATGTTCTCGTTTCCGTTTGAAATGAAATATTTAAAGCACCTAAGCGGTCCGCTAAACGAAATAACAGCTCTTGATGCTTATGATTACGTAACATCCGTTCTTCATAATCTTCATGCCCCTTATATTGTAAAAACGCCTGTTCATCCAGTAACGCCTTCTTTTGGAACATTCTCTTTCTCCGAAAGTTTTGTCCAAATAATAAATAAGCGAAGAATCCAAATACCGGAAAAATACCTAACACAATGAGCCATGTAAGTGTTTTAGACGGGTGACGGTTTTCTAAGAAAATAACGCAGCCAATTAAAAATGCAGATACCGTAAATAAAATACTAATAATACCTAAAATCGAAACATCTTTTATCCCAATTACATCCGAATAAAATGCTACATCAATAAACATACGTAACGAAACAAATAATGCGAACAATAGTAGAACAAAGAAAATCAACTTTAACGTATTTTTCATCTCTTACCTCCTTACTAAGAAAGCTTTCCTATTCTTCATATAAAAAGCCGATTTCATACTACAGAAATCGGCCTACGTTTTAGCAGGAAAATTATTGCGAATTGTTTCAAGCGCACGCTCTTTCACAATTTGTTTCCCATACTCACTCACACGATGAATTGTTAAAGTTGATTCTTCTCCATATTCTAAAATAATACTTAAAATACGATCAATTTCTTCTTCATCATGTAGCACTTCATCGAATTCCACATATACATAATAGCGGTCATCAAATGAATACAGCTCATCTTTTATATCTTCAAAGATAAGACGATGACTTAATGAAATAACATCTTCAAAATCATTAAACTTAATTAAAAAGCCAAACGTACCATCTTCATTAAAGTTTGTTCCTGTTTGTTCTTCTACCTCTTCCACTAATTCTTGCTGGAATAATGACTCGATACCCTCATCTAAAGGAATGTCTATAATTTTGTCTACACCTATCGGTAGCTCTAGCTTTTGTCCATCCTTTGAGAGCTCGGCTTTCGTGACAAGTACTTCAATCCCTTTATCGACTGCTTGCACTTGAATCCATAACGGTCCATCAATAAAGAAGTCATCATGATCACGAGCTTCGTCCATCATCTCCCAAAAGAGCTCTTCACTACGTTCGCGGTCATACCAAATTTCTTCACGATTAAACCCTCTGTCCTCTATATCAATGTACGTAATAAAAAACTTCATCGTATGATCGTTAATTCTTTCAATTTCCAAAATACAACTCTCCCTTCCTGTTTAGAATTGTTATGAAGGGATCCCCCACTCATATGACAAATCAATAGATTCTTGTACTCTCATTTTATGATAAGATTCTCCAGAAGGGAAATAAAATCGATTTATTTTACAAAAATAGTTATATGCCTATCTTTATTCGATTGTCTACATAAATATATCATTATGACAATTCTTTACACACGAAAAATTTGGACATACATTTCTATATTCCCCCGTACACTGTAATAAAGTGAAACTTCTATTAGAGGAGATTATTTAGTTCCCACTTTCTTCATCACATACATATATTTCGCTTATTAAAACATCATAAATGGAGGCAGACGAATGGACTTAGAGTTTTTAACATCTGTACTAATGATTGTCGGTATTGATGTTGTATTAGGTGGTGACAATGCAATTGTCATTGCATTAGCTAGCCGGAATTTACCTGAAGCAAAACGAAATAAAGCCATTTTGATCGGTACTCTTTTAGCAATTGTGCTACGAATTCTTCTTACAATAATAGCTGTCTACTTACTCGACATTCCATTTTTACAGCTTATCGGCGGCGTTTTACTTACATTCATTGCAGTAAATTTATTAACTGATAATAGCAACGATCTTTCTTCTATTCAAGGGAAAACAACTTTATTCCAAGCTGTGCGTACAATTGTATTCGCGGATCTCGTTATGGGGTTTGACAATGTCATCGCTATTGCAGGTGCGGCTCACGGAAGATTATTACTCGTCATAATCGGGTTACTCATTTCTATTCCGATTATTATTTGGGGCAGCAAACTTATTTTAATCCTTATGGAACGCTTTCCACTTCTCATTTATTGCGGAGCAGCGATACTCGCCTATACAGCTGGAAAGATGATTACACACGAAGACAGACTTGCAACCTTTTTTCATAACAACCCAAGTTTCACTACAAGCATTCCTTTCTTGTTCATTTTCACTGTTCTATGCATCGGTATTATCGTTCAACAAGTTCGCATACGAAATGTGAAACAATAAAAAAAACCTTCTACTATATAATAGGTAGAAGGTTTTCATATTATTATAATTAATTTACAAGACGTTGTGCTTCACGTAATTGGAACGTTCTTACTGTACGTGGTAAGAAACGACGGATTTCATCTTCATTGTAACCTACTTGAAGACGCTTCTCGTCAATCATAATTGGACGACGTAAAATCCCTGGATAGTCACGAATCATCTTATATAAATCTTGAAGTGGTAAAGACTCTAAGTTTACATTTAATTCTTGGAAAACTTTCGAACGAGTAGAAATAATCTCATCTGTTCCGCTTTCTGTCATACGTAAAATCTCTTTAATTTCCTCAATCGTTAATGGATCTGAGAAAATATTACGTTCTGTATAAGGAATATGATTTTCCTCTAGCCATAATTTCGCCTTTCTACAAGACGTACAGCTTGGAGAACTATATAATGTTACCATACAAAGCTCACTCTCCTTAAAGAGTACAAATTCTGTACTAATTACAGTTTAAAATTCTAACTTCAGCAATTTTTCGCGATAACTTGTCTTATAACAAAGTACAAAAATCGCATTTCATGTAAGCAACAACTTATAATAAACAACAATTACTTTTAATAAGTAACTTCTATAATCATTATACAATAGATTTTGCAAGAAATATACAGTAAATTTCCTACTAGTTGAGAAAACTCTTCCGCGTATTCCACTGCTATGTAACATGATTATGCTCACTTTAGCTGTACTTTAACAATGACCTTCAAACCTTTTAATACTCACTTCCCATTGATTTTTCATATAATATATAGTTATTTATCTATAATTTTCCCTAAAAAAAGAGAACGTTTTCTTACTTTTTCTTGATAAATCAATTAAGAAATGTAAGACTATATAAATGAGAATCGAAAGGAACGTTTGTTCTTATTTTAACAAACATTCTCCCTCCTGTCTACACGATTTCTAAAGTAAACCAAATATTTTTCTGACATTTCTTTCTTTTTTATCTTTTATCTCATACAATAAAAATACAGACAGGCAAAGGGGGAATTTGCAAATGATTGCTTTTTTTATTGATTTTGTTACTGTTGCTGCCCTCATCATCGGAATCACAGCATTGATTGGTGTCATTTCAAATAGCATCGGTGAAAAACTCTTTGGCGGAAAAGAAAAAATGAAGTTTGTTAACAAAAGTTTGGATGTACAATCCGGATGGAACCAAGTTGGTGGGAAAGGTATTTATAAGAAACGTACGTATTAAAAAAAAGCAGGTAATCACCTGCTTTTTTCTTATTTCTCTACTGACGCCCATTTAAAGCTTAAATCGCCACCATATTTATGGTTGTACATATTTTTAATTGAATCTCTTTGTAAGTATGCTCTACCACGTTGATATACTGGAACAATCGCAGCATCATCAAGTAACATTTTCTCTGCTTCTAGTAAGTTTTTCCAACGAGCATTTACATCGCTTCCATCTTTCTTCGCTTTCATGATAATCTCATCATATTTCGGATTAGAATATTTCATTTTATTTTGTGATCCGTCCGTTACAAACATATCAAGGTATGTAACTGGATCTGGGAAGTCTGCACTCCATCCAGAGAATGACATGACGTAATCGCCCGCATCTTCTAATTTTAGTTTTTGTGCAAATGGTTGTTGTTTAATTTTCACTGTTAAACCTGGTAAATTCTTTTCTAACTCACCTTTTAAATATTCACCAGTTTTCTTCGATAATTCAACGTCTTCATTTAATAGCTCTAATTCGATTTCATTTTTACCAAGCTCTTTTTTACCAGCTTCCCAATACTTCTTCGCTTCTTTCACGTTTGGTTTTACAATATCTCCATTTACAGCACGGAAGTCCTTTTTATCCGGTCCTTTAATGAAGTTATCAGGAATTAATCCTGTCGCTGGCTTAGAACCGTTATTTAATAGCGTGTCAACAAACGGCTTACGTTCAAAAGCAAGAGAAATTGCTTTACGAATATTTTTATTTGCTAACGCTGGATCTTTTTGATTTAAACGAAGGAAGAATACAGATGTATCTTCTACTGTTTGGAAATCTGGTTTTCCTTTATATTTATCGATGAACTCTGCTAATAACGTCGCTCGATCGACTGCGTTTGTTTCATATAAATTGATTGGCGTAGACGTATCTTTTACAATATTAAAGTTTACTTCCTCAATCTTCACTTCTTTATTTTCCCAATAAGATGGGCTCTTTGTCATTTTAAAGCTACGTTCATGTTGCCAATCACTTAGTGTAAACGGTCCATTATATAGTGTTGTATTTGCTTCTAAACCAAACTTCGTCCCCTGCTCTTTTACAAACTTTTCATTCACAGGATAGAAGATTGGATATACCATTAAATCTACAAGATATGGAATTGAATTGTCTAATTCCACTTCTAATGTATAGTCATCAATTGCTTTTACGCCTAATTGGTCTGGACTCATCTCTTTTTTATTAATTTTCTCTGCATTTTTTATATCATACATAATGTACGCTGATTTCGCAGCTGTGTCTGGGTTAATCGCTCTTTGCCATGCGTACACGAAATCTTTCGCCGTCACAGGCTCACCATTTGACCATTTTGCGTCTTCACGTAATTTAAATGTATATTTTTTACCGTCTTCTGACTTTTTGAATTCCTTCGCTACACCTGGAACTAGCTTATCATCTTTTCCTAAACTGTATAAGCCTTCCATCGTATTAGTCATTACTCTTGAAGAAACTGCATCAGCTGATAATGCTGGATCCATCGTTGGAATTTCTTGCGTTTCAATTAAGTTAATAACTTGCTTCGCACCGCTCTTCCCGCTATCCCCTTTTGCGTTCGCTTGCGATTGTTCATCTTTTTGATAACTACATGCCCCTAAAATCATGCTCATTGCTACCGTTGATAATACAAAAACCGGCATCTTTTTTTTCATATTTCCACCCTCCATAAAAATGTTAGCCCTTTCATTTTCAAACAAAAAGAAATATATATATGTTCTAATAATTCATATTATACACACAAATATATTTTTTGTATATTTATATTTCTATCTTATTAAAATTTCCTGTGAAAAAATAAATCTTTGAAAACGTTTCATATTACCAGTTTACCCGACTGAAGTGTCGGAAATAACAAATTTCAAACTTTTATAAATTATCAGAGAAAAACAAATTTTATATTTTATAATATTTTTTGTATAATTATCCTTCTCTTTTTAGCATAAAATAAAGGTCTCTTCATATTAAAAATATGTAGGTTAAAATGAGTGCAAAGGATAAGAAAGTATGTTACGATACACTTTGCTAAAAATAGATATCGGTAAAGAGGGGACGGACATGACAGCAATTCACTCAAAAAACGGGCCGACAGAAAAATTAAGTTTATTCTTATTAACATGGCCTATTTTTCTAGAAGTTTTTCTTTTTATGTTGATGGGGATCGCTGATACTTTCATGTTAAGTGCATTATCAGACGATGCTGTATCTGGGGTTGGTGCAGCGAATCAATATCTTCATATCGCTATTTTGGTACTAGAAGTAATCGGGAATGGCGCTGCGATCGTCGTATCTCAATACCTCGGTTCCAAACGTTTTATCGAAGCATCTAAAATATCAGCATTAGCCGTCACATTAAATTTAGTGGTCGGACTCGTTATAAGTGCTGGTTTTCTTTTATTTTCAAAACATATGATGATGGCAATGAATTTACAAGGCGATGTACTAACGTATGCACAAAGCTATTTATCCATCGTCGGAGGAGCCATTTTCCTTCAAGCTATTATTAACTCGTTAGCCGCAATTATTCGCGTTCACGGCTTTACAAAGCAAGCAATGTTTGTTTCGCTTGGAATGAATATTATTCATATCGCCGGAAACTACGTACTTATTTTCGGGAAGTTCGGTTTCCCTGAACTTGGTGTACAAGGGGCCGCGATTTCTTCCGCTGTCAGTCGACTACTGGCACTGATTGTGTTCTTCTGGTTACTATACCGCGTTATGGAATACCGTGTAAAATTACAATATTACTTCACCTTATCAAAAGAATACGTGGGGAAAATTTTAAAAATTGGCATTCCATCTGCTTTTGAACAAGTCATGTATCAAGCTTGCCAAATTGTCTTCCTGTACTACGCAACTTACTTAGGAACAGAATCGTTAGCTGCTAGACAATATGCTACTAACATTTCCATGTTTACTTATTTATTCGCAATTGCAATCGGTATGGGAACAGCTATTATCGTGGGACGCCTAGTTGGCGGAAATGAAAAAGATGAAGCATACACACGTGTATGGAAAAGTGTACAATGGGCAATTGGTGTGACTTTATTTATGGTCGCTCTCGTTATTACATTCCGCACACAATTAATGGGGGTATTTACTGATAATCCTCATATTATCGCTCTAGGGGCAAGCGTTCTTTTACTAAGTGTACTACTCGAAACAGGACGTACGATGAACATCGTCATCATTAATTCCCTTCGTGCAGCCGGTGATGCAAAATATCCAGTTTTAATTGGTGCGTTCTCTATGGTGTTAATGAGTTTGCCACTCGGTTACTTTTTCGCCTTCCATTTAGATATGGGACTCGTTGGTATTTGGCTAGCGATTGCTATCGATGAATGGACGCGGGCAATTATTATGTTCTTCCGCTGGAGAAGTAGAGCATGGGAAAGTTACGCACTTGTTAAACCGAATGAGCAAGAAGAGAATGTTTCTGTTCAGGCGCAGTAGCACTTCTTTGATTAAGGTGCATTTATTGATAAATACACTTTATATCGGTGATTCTTTAAATATATCGACTTATCGACAAATATAGTAAAAAAGGTCATTCTTCCGTAACGGAAGAATGACCTTTTTTTATTGATAAATCTCTTTATATTTCTTGTACTCTGCTTCAGAACATAATACGAAATGTCCTGGGCCAATTTCACGCATTGTTGGTGCTTCATTACCATAATCATGCTGCGATGGATCGTATACGATACGTTTACGATTGCGCTCATAATCTGGATCTGGAAGCGGAATCGCTGATAATAGTGATTTTGTATATGGATGAATTGGATTCGCATATAACTCATCACTTGTTGTTAGCTCAACGATTTGACCACGATACATTACGCCGATGCGGTCACTAATGTATTTTACCATTGATAAATCATGGGCAATGAATAAGTATGTTAAACCTTTTTCTTTTTGTAACTGTTTCAGTAAGTTTACAACTTGCGCCTGGATCGATACGTCAAGTGCTGAGATTGGCTCATCGGCAATGATAAATTCAGGTTCTACAGCAAGCGCACGAGCGATACCGATACGTTGACGTTGTCCACCCGAGAATTCGTGCGGGAAACGGTTTGCGTGTTCTTTATTTAAACCAACTGTGTTTAACAGTTCATGAACACGGTCCATACGTTCTTTTTTACTTTTTGCTAATCCGTGAATATCAATACCTTCTGCAATAATATCCCCTACTGTCATACGAGGGTTTAATGATGCATATGGATCTTGGAAAATCATTTGCATTTTACGGTTGAACTTCTTCAGTTCTGCGCGCGATTTCTTACCATGTACGTTTTCACCATCGAACAACACTTCACCAGCAGTTGCATCATATAAACGAATAATCGTTCTTCCAGTTGTTGATTTACCACAACCA
Source organism: Bacillus sp. EKM202B (assembly GCF_011066025.1). NCBI lineage: Bacteria > Bacillati > Bacillota > Bacilli > Caryophanales > Bacillaceae > Bacillus > Bacillus sp. EKM202B. Next base: position 320,605 of record NZ_JAAMNK010000002.1, read on the forward strand.
GATTCTCCTACAAGCCCGAATGTTTCTCCGCGGAAAATATCAAATGAAATATCATTAACCGCTTTGACAACACCACCACTCACGTCGAAGTGTTGTTTTACATTTTTTACTTCAATTAATTTCTCACGTTGTTTAGTCATGTTGTTCACCTGCTTTCATTTGAAGAATACGTTTTTCAACAACTGCCGGCGGTTTTACTTCTGGTGCTTGCTCGTGAAGTAACCAAGTTGCCGCATAGTGTGTATCACTTACTTTAAATAAAGGCGGTTCCATTTCAAAATCAATTTTCAGCGCCTGTGGGTTACGTGGTGCAAAAGCATCACCCTTTGGCGGTTTTAATAAGTCAGGAGGCGTTCCTGGAATCGCATATAGCTCTTCCTCTGATCCATCTAAACTTGGCATAGATGCGATTAAGCCCCATGTGTACGGATGTTTTGGGTTGTAGAAAATTTCATCTACAGTTCCAATTTCAACAACTTTACCAGCATACATAACCGCAACTCGGTCAGCAACGTTTGCTACTACACCTAAGTCATGCGTAATGAAAATGATTGCTGCTTCTGTCTTTTGCTGAATGTCTTTCATAAGCTCTAAAATTTGCGCCTGAATCGTAACGTCTAGCGCTGTTGTCGGCTCATCGGCAATTAATAATTTCGGGTTACAAGCTAACGCCATCGCAATAACTACACGCTGTCTCATACCACCTGAGAATTGGTGAGGATATTGTTTTAAACGTGCTTCTGGATTTGGAATACCTACAAGGTCGATTAATTCTAACGCAACTTTACGTGCGTCTCCTCTACTCATCCCTTGGTGTTTAATAAGACCTTCCATAATTTGATTCCCAATTGTCATCGTTGGATTTAATGATGTCATTGGATCTTGGAAAATCATTGCGATATCTTTACCACGAACTTGCTGCATTTCTTTTTCCGTTAATTTCGTTAAATCACGACCGTCAAATATAATCTCTCCATTTTTAATACGGCCTGGAGGATTTGGGATTAACCCCATTAGCGCTTTAGAAGTAACTGATTTCCCAGAACCAGACTCTCCTACAATCGCTAATGTTTCCCCTTTTTTCAAATCAAAAGTAACTCCGCGCACTGCTTGTACTTCACCTGCATGTGTATCAAAGGAGACTTGTAAATCTTTTACCTCTAACAATGTTTTCATTTTTACTTCTCCCTCCTCGTTTACTTACGCATTTTTGGATCTAACGCATCGCGTAATCCATCTGCCATTAAGTTGAATGCTAGAATTAACATACTGATGACAACCGCAGGGATGAACATCATGTGTGGATACGTTTGAATAGATTTATAACCATCATTTACAAGAGAACCAAGTGACGCGAATGGTGGCTGAATTCCTAAACCAATGAAACTTAAGAACGCTTCACCAAACACCGCTGATGGAATTGTAAACATTGTCATTACGATAATAGGTCCCATTACGTTTGGAATTAAGTGTTTTACAATTAATTGCGTGTTCGTTGCACCTAATGTACGAGATGCTAATACATATTCTTGGTTTTTTAACTTTAAGATTTGTCCACGAACAATCCGCGACATCCCTATCCAACCTGTAATCGCCATCGCGAGTGTAATCGACCAAATACCAGATCCCATAATGATTACCATTAAAATAACGATGATTAAGTATGGAATACCGTTAATAATCTCCATAATACGTTGCATAATATTATCTACTCTACCACCGTAGAATGCTGAAATACCTCCGTATGCAACCCCAATTACTAAGTCAATTGCTGCTGCTAAAAGAGCGATATATAATGATACGCGTGTACCTTCCCATGTTCTTGTCCATAAGTCACGGCCAAGATCATCTGTACCAAACCAGAAGTACTCTTTAATATCACGTTTTTCATATTGGTCAACACCATATTGATCTGTACCGTCAAATGGTAACCAATGAACATTTTCAATAACTGGAATTTTTGGTGGTAATTTCGCACGACCTAAATCTTGCTCTTTATACGAGTGTTTACTTACCATCGGTCCAAAAATCGCTAATAGCGCAATGATTACTAATAATACAAGGCCAAGCATCGCACCTTTATGTTGGAACAAACGTCTTCTTACATCTTGCCAAAACGTTAAGCTTGGACGGGCAATGACTTCATTATCAACATTATTTTGATTGGCTTGTTGAAATAAATCTGGAGATAATTTTTGTACATCTTTCATCATTTTTTCCCTCCCGCTAAACGAATACGAGGATCAATAATTCCGTATAAAATATCGACAATGAAAATAACTAAAATGAAGATTGCACTATAGAAAATCGTAGTTCCCATAATAACTGTATAGTCATTTAAAGTAATCGATTTAACGAATTGTTCCCCAAGTCCTGGTACAGCATAAATTTGCTCGATAACAAGTGTTCCTGTAATTAATGCCGCAACCATTGGTCCTAAAATTGTTACAACTGGAATTAACGCGTTACGAAGTGCGTGTTTTACAATGATAACGCCTTGACTAATTCCTTTTGCTTTCGCTGTTAAAATATAGTCTGACTGCATAACTTCAATTAATTCTGCACGAGAGAAACGTGCGATTGTTGCGATAACTCCCATCGATAATGCAATTGTAGGCATTACAGTAAACTCTGGTCCTTTCCAGAATGCTACCGGGAACCAACCAAGTTTTACCCCTACGAAATATTGTAGTAATGCGGCGAATACGAATGATGGTACCGACATTCCGAGTACCGAAATAACTGTTGCACTATAATCCACCCACGTATTATTACGAAGTGCGGCAACAATACCTAAAATTAAACCGATAAATGTCCCTAATATAATCGCTTGTAAACCTAATTGGGCTGATGGTCCAATACGATCCACAATCATGTCTGTTACTGGGCGGTTATCATATTGGAACGATACCCCTAAATCACCTTTTGCTAAGTTACCTAAGTAACGTGCGTATTGAACTGGTACCGGATCATTTAATCCGTATTTTTCAAGAATGATTTCTTTTTGTGCCGGTGATAGCTTCTCCTGGTTTTTAAGCGGAGAACCCGGAAGTAATTTCATCAAAAAGAAAGTCAGTGTAGTAATTAAAAATAATGTCAAAGCCATGTACACGAAACGTTTTAATACATAACGTCCCATAGTCAAGCACCTCCCCGTTTTTCTCAAAAGCAATAAGATAGTTTAAAATATTCTTACTTTTATTTTTTTAAAATAAGAGCATATGCCCATCATAGGCATATACCCTTGTAAACGATGGAAAAAAAAGATTATTTTTGTTCAACAGATGCCCATTTGTAAGTTAATTTACCACCATAGTTAATTGGGATAATATCTTTTACGGCACCTTTTACTACATACGCTGAACCTTTTTGGAAGATTGGAGTGATAACTGCATCCTCTTTAATTAACATCTTCTCTACTTCTAGAAGGTTGTTCCAGCGAGCTTGTAAATCTTTTGTATCTGTTTTAGCTTTTAGGATTAACTCATCATACTTCTGATTAGAATACCCTGTTTTATTTTGAGAACCATTCGTAACAAACATATCTAAATATGAGATTGGATCTGGGAAATCTGGTCCCCAAATACCAAACGCAATATCATATTGCTGAGAATCTTCTAATTTATTTTTTTGTGCGAATGGTTGCTGTTTAATTTTAATTGATAAACCTGGTAAGTTCTTTTCTATCTCACCTTTTAAGAATTCACCAACTTTTTTAGCATCTTCATTATCAAAGTTTAAGAATTCTAGTTCGATTTTATCAGTTCCAAGCTCTTTCTTCGCTGTTTCCCAAAGCTTTTTCGCTTCTTTTGGATTTGTTTCAACTAGCTTTCCATTTTCAGCTCGGAAATCTTTTTTATTCGGACCTTCAGCGAAATCTTTTCCAACAAATCCGTAAGCTCCAATTGCACCGTTATTTAAAATAACTTTCGCAATGTTATCACGGTCAAAGGACATTGAAATTGCTTTTCTTAAGTTTTTATTACTTAAGTACTGATTACTTTGATTAAATCTTAAGTAAGCAACCCCTGCTTCTTTTCTTGTTTGGAACTCTGGGCTTTGTCTAAACTTATCAACAAATTCAGACGTTAAAGCCGCACGATCAATCGCGTTTGTCTCATATAAATTTACATCAGTTGCTGTATTTTTTACAATATTAAAGTTGATTTCTTCGATTTTAACCGTTTTATTATCCCAATATGAAGGATTCTTCTTGAATTGGAAACTTTGTTCATGTTTCCAATCACTCATAACGAATGGACCGTTATATAATGTTGTATTTGCCTCTAAACCAAACTTATCACCTTGTGCTTTTACAAAGTTTTCATTTAGCGGGTAAAATACTGGATAAACTGTTAAATCGATAAAGTAAGGAACGGGATTGTCTAATTCCACTTCTAATGTATAATCATCAATCGCTTTTACACCTAATTGGTCAGCAGGTAATTCTTTTTTATGAATTTTCTCTGCATTTTTAATATCGAACATAATGTACGAATACGTTGCTTTTGTATCTGGATTTACGGCTCTTTTCCATGAATACACAAAGTCTTTAGCGGTTACAGGTTCCCCATTTGACCATTTCGCATCTTTTCTTAATTTAAATATGTATTTCTTCCCATCATCTAGCTTTTCGACATCTTCTGCAACGCCAGGCATTCTCTTTTGATCTTTGCCAATACGATATAAACCTTCCATCGTATTATTTAATGCTGTAGAAGATGAAGAGTCAGATGCTAATGATGCATCCATTGACGGAATTTCAGATAACTCTGTTAAATTAAGAATCTGTTTTCCGTTACTACTACTCGTAGCGTTCTCTTTCCCTTTTGCTTTTGCGTCATCTTTTTGGTAGCTACACGCGCCAAGCAACATACTTGCAGTTAAAGTTGATGCAAGTAATAACGGTATCTTTTTCTTCATGTTGTGTTGCCTCCCCTAATTGCACTTCCTGTACCCTCACTTGTTAAAAAGTAGAATTGAAAGAATAATCTCCAAGTTTCTACAATTTTCATTATACATATAATACGACGATTGTGAATATAGTTTTTTGTTTTTTTGTTAAAATTTTTAATAAAATGTTTATATTTTTAATTTTTCGTAAAGGGATACGTTAACATTGCTACCATCATCTTAAAATCAGACCTTTAATTGCGTATAATTTTCAAAAAATTATTTCTAGTACTTATTATAGCTTTTATAGTATAATAATTCTAGTAATATTTTGACGGAGGGGAATATTTTGAATAAAGTTTTTTTTCATACTTGTATACTAATTTTTATAGCGATGATTGCTTCTAGTATTGGTGCATTCCTCATTTCATCTCAATTTTTGTTGAACTTTGTCAACATCTCGTTTTATATCGCGCTATTTTTTATTCTGATAGGTGGTTTTTTATTCATATTTCAAAATGGATTTTTCAATGTAACTCTTTACGCTTTCCAGAGAGTATTTGGCACGAACAAAAAAATAGACTCGTTAATTGAAGAATCCGAGGAACCGGTGAATAAGAAAGAACGTATTTATAAAACATATTCATTCAAATGGACATATCCTATTTGTATTACAGGTATCATACTCGGAGCGTTCTCGACTCTCATTAGCTTTACTATTTTGATGTAGTTTGCAAACACTATCCCATATGATATAATTATCAGCAAAACATTTTGTTATAAAACTTTAGTTCTTTCATATTAAAAGAGCTCAGTTAACAATAAATAAATTTATATGTATGCGATGATAAAGAAGAGTACATATTGAAACAATTTCAGAGAGCTTGTGGCTGGTGTGAACAAGTAATTGTACAATGTGGAATGGGCTTTTGAGCACCAAACCGAACCGAAAGTAGTAGGCCTTGGCGTTATATCCAGACGTTACTATGGATTAGAGAGATTTCACAGTAGTGAAATAATTAGGGTGGTACCGCGGTCCATTCGTCCCTATAGTTTTTTGGGATGAATGGGCTTTTTTGTTTGCCTTCTCTTCCCTATCACGCATTCAAATTTAGGAGGAAATAATTATGTCAGTTATCTTTTCTGGTATTCAGCCAAGCGGAACGATTACACTTGGAAACTATTTAGGGGCTATGAAGCAATTTACAGAGCTTCAAAACGAACACGATTGCTATTTCTGTATTGTAAACCAACATGCCATTACAGTACCTCAAGATCCTATACAACTTCGCAAAAACATTCGTAGTCTTGCTGCACTTTATGTAGCATGCGGCATCGATCCTGAAAAAGCTACTTTATTTGTACAATCAGAAGTACCTGCACACGCTCAACTAGGATGGATCATGCAATCTGTTGCTTACGTTGGAGAATTAGAGCGTATGACACAATATAAAGATAAAGCTTCAGGTAGAGATTCAGTTCCAGCTGGATTACTTACGTATCCACCATTAATGGCTGCTGATATTTTACTTTATAACACAGAAATCGTACCTGTTGGTGATGACCAAAAACAACATATGGAATTAACACGTGATCTAGCAGAGCGTTTCAACAAACGCTTCCGTGAAGTGTTCATAGTTCCTGAAATTCGTATTCCAAAAGTAGGAGCTCGCGTTATGTCATTAACAGAACCTACGAAAAAAATGAGTAAATCTGATCCGAATCCAAAATCAATGATCAGTATGCTTGATGAACCAAAAACAATTGAAAAGAAAATTAAAAGTGCTGTAACAGATTCAGAAGGTATCGTGAAATTCGATAAAGAAAATAAACCTGGAATCTCTAACCTATTAACAATTTACTCTTCATTCTCAGGAAAAACAGTTGAAGAAATAGAAGCAATGTACGAAGGAAAAGGATACGGCAACTTCAAAGGCGACCTAGCACAAGTAGTCGTAGAAGCAATTCGCCCAATCCAAGACAAATATAACGAACTAATCAGCTCCCCAGAACTAGACGAAATTCTAGACAAAGGTGCCGAAAAAGCAAACCGCGTTGCATTCAAACAACTACGCAAAGTAGAAAACGCAATGGGACTAAGCAGAAAACGTAGGTAACTTATAAAGTGGAAGCGGCTCGTTTAGAATGTGAGGGGGATGGAGCTCCTGACGTAGAGGCGCTTTTTGCCTCGCAGGAAGGCGCGAAGCCACCGAACATTCTTGCCGCTGAAGCTAGATTTCACCAAATTAAAAAACCGCCAATTGGCGGTTTTTTAATTTACCTTTTGCTCATTTTCCATTTCCCATAACTTTTCAAAAAACGGCTGTCCTTTTACAAGGCGCTCGCATAATTGTTCGTGCTTCTCAGACCAGCCTGATTTCGCTTCATCATATAGTCTTGCCCAAATATCTTCAAATTCCATATGTTGGACCGTTCCATATGCTGACGGATCCCATTCTGTGTACCAATAGCGAATTTCCGCTGTGTTTTTCGTTGTATGTAATTGATCTAACGCCATAAATAATAATTGTTTTAGCTGTCTCTCTTTACGAGTTAAGCCATTCATAATGAAAGGCGATGGTGATAAAATATGATGTTCCTTTTCTGTTTCCTCTACTTGGAACTCATACTTTTCTGCTTGTACGTTTTCCACCATCTCATATACCATCTGCTCTTGGCGAGGTATAAGTCTACTTTTTCTAATTGGTACATTGTAACCAATTGTATCAATCGCAATAATTCCTTTTCCATCTGTAACAACAAAGCAATACTCTTGCTGCAAACGTTCATGATTTTTACGAATATAAGCCTTATGATGTACGTCTTCCAACAACTTTTGCGGAAGCTCTAACAATTCGTTCTCGATGTAATGATATAATGTGGCATCTACTTTTAATAATGGCACTTGATCTAATAGTTCAATCGTATCATCTTTCCGCCATTCGTAAAAATGACAAACGTTATACCCATTTTCTTCACCTTCAAACCAATTTACCCATACATCATGTAGATATAACATTCTCTATCCCTCACTTCACTACTGTTTGTACCAATCATTATGTTCATTTTCGCTTAACTTTATTCCACTTAAGGAAATATATTCTAATTATTATTTTTCCTTCTATAATATCTAAAAAAACAGGAGATAGACCTCCTGTTTTTCATGGAATACGAAATGTATTTGCTTTACTCAATATTTCTTTCGCATCTATAGGTAATAAAGACAGTGTATCTTCCCCTTCAAACGCTACACAATCTTTTACAATGTGAAATCCAAGCGCATAACCAAGCATTTTCGGATAAGAATGAAGTCCGTTTAATAATACGTCATGCTCCCTCGTTCCTCGTTTTATACTTATTCTTTCTTGAACAACGTTTTGCCAATAATAAATCGCCTCTTCTTTTGAAAGATATTTCGTCCACGGTGCATTATTTTTTTCTGTATATCTTTCCGTTACTGCTTGCTCAGCTAACCCTTCCATAATCATCGTATCAAGTAACGTATACTCTGTTTCTTTCGTCTCAATTTGATGTAACCTGCATATGTGGTGATATTCATGTGCCAATAACACTTTTAATTCTTCCACCGAATTCCGTCCACATACGAATAAGAAAATAACGTGACGCATAGATAATCCAGCTTTTCCGTTATACTCTTCTTGTACAGTTCGATTATACGAATCTGATAATAAAATAAAGATAGGGACATCCGGACCTTTTAACCAATTTTTCAATTTATCATACTCCATACGTAACTCTTTCCAAATTTCTTTTTTCTCTAATTCTTTAATTTCACGTTCTCCTCGCATTACTGGGCGATACATACCTTTAGAAATTAAAAAACGATACAACCTTTCTTTTGGTAGTGGAATATACTTCGTAAATTTCTCACAAAGCTTTTCTGGCCGTCCATAATATAGATGTAACCACTCGGCTGTTTCAACAACCCCCATCTTTATCCCCCCTTTTTCTTATGTATATGCAAAAGAAGAAAAAGGCGTAAAAATAAATAAGGTGTTTTTTCGTAGTTTATTACGAAAAAACACCTTATTTCATCTATTATTTATATGATTTAAATACTAATACTGCGTTATGACCACCGAACCCTAGTGAGTTACTTAATACAGCTTTTACTTCTTGCTGTCTCGCTTTATTCGGTACGTAATCTAAGTCACATTCTGGATCTGGTGTTTCATAGTTAATTGTTGGAGGAATTACTCCGTCCGTAATTGATTTAATAGAGAAGATCGCTTCAACAGCACCAGCTGCACCTAGTAAGTGACCTGTCATAGATTTCGTTGAGCTAATGGCTACTTTATATGCATGCTCACCGAAAGTTTCTTTAATTGCCATCGTTTCGTATTTTTCATTTGCATCTGTACTTGTACCATGTGCATTAATGTAATCGATATCTTCTGGCTCTAGACCTGCATCCGCTAAAGCTTGACGCATTGCACGCACTCCGCCTTCACCGCCAGGAGCAGGCATTGTAATATGGAATGCATCTCCAGTTGCGCCATAACCAGCGATTTCCGCATAAATGTGAGCACCACGTGCTAATGCATGCTCTAATTCTTCAAGAATTAGAATCCCTGAACCTTCACCCATTACGAAACCGCTACGGTTTTTATCAAATGGGCGGCAAGCAGTTGCTGGATCTTCATTAAATGTTAATGCTTTCGCTGAACTAAATCCTGCGAATGCCATACTTGTTAACGGTGCTTCTGCTCCACCTGTAATCATTGCATCCGCATCACCGCGCTGAATTGCTTTAAATGCATCACCAATTGAGTTTGCACCAGATGCACAAGCCGTTACAGAACAAGTGTTAATTCCTTTCGCTCCAGTCGCAATAGATACTTGACCTGCTGCCATGTCTGGAATCATCATCGGTACGAAGAATGGACTCACGCGGCGTGGACCTTTCTCAGTAAAAATCTTAAATTGTTCTTCGTATGTTTCCATACCACCAATACCAGAACCAATCCATACACCAATTCGAGGTCCGTTTTCTTCTGTAATTTCAAGCTTTGCATCCGCAACTGCCATTTTCGCTGCTGCTACTGCATATTGTGTAAAGCGATCCATACGGCGCGCTTCTTTTTTATCAATATATTTCTCGACTTCAAAGTCGTTAATTTCTGCTGCTACTTTTGCTGGAAATAGTTCCGGATCAATTCTTGTAAGTCGCCCGATTCCAGATACACCCTTTTTTATGTTTTCCCAAGCTGTTTCAACATCTGTTCCGATCGGTGTAACAGCTCCTAGTCCTGTAATTACGACCCTCTTTTTTTCCATACAAAATACACTCCTTTTTTCTCTCAATCCTTATTTACCCCAACGAAGAGCTACTGCTCCCCATGTTAATCCACCGCCGAAACCAACAAGTATAATTAAATCACCGTCTTGAATACGTCCATTTTGCAATTCCTCTACCATTGCAATTGGAATGGAAGAAGCTGATGTATTACCGAACTTTTCAATTGTCATACTCATTTTTTCTTGTGGTAAATTTAATCTCTCTCTCGCAGATTCCATAATACGAATATTCGCTTGATGTGGTACTAAGAAATCCACATCCTCTTTCGTAAGACCAGCTTTATCTAACACACGAAGACAAGAATCTCCAAGTTGACGAACAGCAAATTTAAAGACTTCTCTGCCATTCATCATAACATACTCGTCTTGATAAAGATGCTTGCCGCCACTTCCGTCTGCTCCTAATTCGAAAGATAAAACGCCTCTTCCTTCTGAAACAGCTCCCATTACGATAGCGCCAGCTCCGTCTCCAAATAGTACTGCTGTGTTTCGATCATTCCAGTCTACAATTTTAGATAGTTTATCACTACCAACTACTAATACATTTTTATAAGTTCCAGTTTGAATAAATTGCTGTGCTGTAATCATTCCGTACATAAAACCAGCACACGCTGCACTTAAATCCATTGCCGCTGCGTGTTTCGCTCCAATTGCCTCTTGAATCACACAAGCTACTGCTGGAAAAGCACGATCTGGCGTTACTGTTGCCACTAAAATAAGATCGATATCCTCTCCGCTAATCCCTGCATCTTCAAGTGCTTTTTTAGAAGCCTCTACGGCCATATATGAAGTATCTATTGTCTCATCGGCAATGCGTCTCTCTGCAATTCCCGTTCTCGTACGAATCCATTCATCGGATGTATCCATTACTTTCTCTAAATCGTGATTTGTGACTACTTTTTCTGGCACATATCTTCCGATCCCTAAAATGCCCACGTTCACATCGCAGCCCTCCGTTTTATATCAATTATTATGACTTGGTACTAATTTTAAAACATAAATTTACTTTTGTCTAGAATATATTTCAGCTAAAACAGAAAGCTAGCGTTTTATTCTCTTTATTTTTCAGTAAAAACAACGAAAACATACCTTCCCCTATTCTTCCCCTTACTTCGCTCGAAATATAAAAAGACCCGAACCGCTTCTACTCACGGTTCGAGCCTCTCTCCCCTCAAAAAGAAGGGTTTTATTCTTTGTCTGCTTTCCCAAGCTCATATGCTTCATTCATAACTTTCATTAATAACTCTAACACTGGTTGTGCCTTCTCCATATCAAGCTCAATTCCATTCGAATCTAAAATTGCCTTTGCTTCTGGTAAATGCTTCATTGCGATTTGTAAAAATTGCATGCTTTTTTCGTTCATATTATACTCTTCCTCTCCATTAAAACTTTCAATTCATAATCCATACAATAGTGTAACACGTGCACTATCCTTCGTATAACTCTTTATATTTTTTCATATGTGCCAATTGTTTATTTAAACCGTATTCTAACGGGGTATTTCTTTTTATCGGAATATCCTCGGCCGCTTCATCTCTTTCTTCCTTATTATTTTTATTCACTTTATCATCTGCACGTAAAAGATTCATCCCTTTTTCCCATAACGACCGTTTACCACTAAGTAAATTGTATATACCGAGATGCTCTCCGTTCGTTCCATTTCCCCATAAGTATTCGCATACATCTTCAATGTAAAGTAAATCGCTTCCTTTTTCCTCACTCGTACAACGGCACTCTTTCTCATCCAGTTCTGATAAAATGAGCTGATGATACATCATAAAGGATGGTTGCCACGGACCATATAATGTAGGAACTCGAAATACACTATATTGTAATTCCCCTTTTTTTAACCCTTCTTCTACTTTCGAAAATAGGCGTTTATTTTCGGAGCCCCCTGTGCATCCTACCTCAATAGAAGAAATTAGATTTAGCTTTACTTTATTTTCTTCACACATTTTTATAATCCGCTTTAAATATTGTAATATGACTCTTTCATTCCGAAAGCCACTTTGCTGGTTTGGTTCACACAAACAAAAGTAAACTGCATCGAAATTCTCTTCCTCCACTGATCTCCATCCATCTTCATCTCTTATTGGATAGTACGTAAATAAAGCGTTTCGCCCAATTAACAATAACTTCTCTTCATTAATTTTTGTCATACTATCATATTCATCAAAATCAAGACCATACACTTCTACTTCTTCTGCAATCATTTTATTCACAAGGTGATAACCTACAAACGTAAGTGCACCTATAATCAGCACGCGTTCCATACCACCAACCCTTTCCCCTTGAAACAAATAGCTCCTCATTTATGTATATGGGAGCCTCACAATTCTTCTTCATATTTTTTAAAGAAATCCGTTGTTTGTCTAACCATTTTATATTTCACATCTTGGAGATGGAATAAGACAGAAGTATCACATTGATTGAATTGCCTCATTTTCTCGTATTTACGTAACAACTGTTTTCTTCCTCTTTTTTCTTGTGTTGATACGAAAATTTTAACAGGTACACAAGACGGAAGAAGCGTAAATGATTTCTTATTTATTTTTGATTCTAATTCTTCTTCTTTGGAATCGTACGCCAAACTTAATTCCTTCACTAATCTTTTGTAAAAAAACTTATGCTCTTTTTCGAACTCCACATATTCTGGCAAATCTAAACACGGATTTAACATAATGACAGAACGTATACTTTCAGGGTATTTGTTCATCATTTCAAGCGCTACAAGCGCACCCATACCATCTGCCATAATGTGCATTTTCGTATTTAATGTCTCTTTTCTCAAAACAACATCATATAAACGTTTCGCTAGACGAACAGATTGGTCATTCCCCCAGTGTCTTCCATATAAATTAGAAGAAAAGACCGTGTAGCCTTCCTCAATAAGGCCATGTAAAAAATAAGATCTTCCCGCATGCTGTGTCCATAAACTTGTACCATTCTCAATAAAGTAGTTGTAATCACCGAGGAGCATAACTGAAAACCCATTTGGCTTCTCCGGTAAATAAATGACACATGGTTCTTTTTCTAAGTAAAAAAAACGTTCCGTAATACTCATTTTTCCCCCGCCTTATTTTCTAAACGTATAAAACCACTCTTTTATAATGTATGAACGGAATGCAAATTTGCGTTGAAAAATCTACAAATATTTTTCTATATTCTTTTTTCAATTGTGTTACAATAAGGACAGATTGAACGAATAGAGGTGTAAAATATGCGTTTCATTTGGGCATTAATTTGGTCGTTCGCGCTTGTACATATGATGAGCTACGTAATCGGCTCTATGACTGGCGGTACATACGATTTTAACCAAGCGTCTATTTTCTCAGTTGTTCTTGCGGTATTAGTATTAGCGATTTCAGCTGCAATTCCAAACGAACCAGTAGAACAACACTAAAAAGAGTCCGGATTTTATCCGAACTCTTTTTTATTTTCATTTCACATGAACAACTAATTCGTTATTTTCTACATCAACAACTACGTGACTATTATCCGTAATTGTGCCTGCAATTAATTCTCTCGCTAATTTCGTTTCCACTTGACGCTGTACGTATCGTTTTAATGGACGAGCTCCGTACATCGGATCAAAGCCAGCTTCTACAACAAATTCTTTTGCAGAATCCGTTAATTCCACTGTAATATGACGGTCAGCTAAACGACCTTGTAATTCTTTTACAATTTTATCAACAATACCTTTAATTTCATTCGTTGTAAGCGGTTTGAATAAAATAATTTCATCGACACGGTTTAAGAACTCTGGTCGGAAATGTCCTCTTAATTGCCCCATTACAAGTTCTCTTGATTCCTCTTTAATGGAGCCATCTGCTTCTAATCCATCTAACAAATGAGCAGATCCAATATTTGAAGTCATAATAATAACCGTGTTTTTAAAGTCTACTGTACGTCCTTGCGAATCTGTAATGCGTCCATCATCTAACATTTGTAATAAAATGTTGAATACTTCTGGATGTGCTTTTTCGATTTCGTCTAACAAAATAACGGAATATGGTTTACGTCTTACCGCCTCTGTTAATTGACCGCCCTCTTCATATCCAACATATCCAGGAGGCGCACCAATTAAGCGTGACACAGCGTGTTTCTCCATATACTCAGACATGTCGATACGAATCATTTGCTCTTCACTATCGAATAAAGACTGCGCTAACGTTTTTGCAAGTTCTGTTTTACCAACACCTGTCGGTCCTAAGAAAATGAAGGAACCAATTGGACGGTTCGGGTCTTTAATACCAGCGCGTGCACGAAGAACTGCGTCTGATACTAAACTTACCGCTTCCTCTTGTCCGATGACACGCTCTGATAAAATTTGCTCTAAGCGTAGTAATTTCTCACGTTCACCCTCAACGAGTTTTGCGACAGGAATACCAGTCCAGCGTGAAACGATATCAGCAATTTCTTCTTCACTGACTTCCTCGCGTAATAAACGATTTTCTTGTTTATTATGTGCGCTCATTTCTTCCGCTTCTTTTAATTCTTTTTCAATTGCAGGAATTTTTCCGTGACGAAGTTCAGCTGCTTTATTTAAATCGTAATTACCTTCTGCTTCTTCTAATTCACGGCGCAGACGCTCTAAATGTTCACGTAAGTCACGAACTTTGTGAATATCTTCTTTTTCTTTCTCCCATTTCGCTCTCATGCTACTTGCAACTTCTTTTAAATCCGATAATTCACGTTGCAATGTTTTTAGACGTTCTTGGCTACCAAAGTCCTTCTCTTTTCCAAGAGCGGCTTCTTCAATTTCCAGCTGCATAATACGGCGCGTTACTTCATCTAATTCTGTTGGCATAGAATCAATTTCTGTACGAATTGTTGCGCATGCTTCGTCAACAAGGTCAATTGCTTTATCCGGTAAGAAGCGATCTGAAATATATCGATCTGATAAAACAGATGCTGCTACAATCGCGCGGTCATGAATATTTACACCGTGATAAATTTCAAAACGCTCTTTTAAACCACGTAAAATGGAGATTGTATCTTCAACAGTCGGTTCCTCTGCTAATACTTGTTGGAAACGTCTTTCTAACGCTGGGTCTTTCTCAATATATTTACGATATTCATCTAATGTCGTTGCCCCGATACAATGCAGTTCACCACGAGCAAGCATCGGTTTTAACATATTCCCTGCGTCCATCGCACCTTCTGTTTTACCAGCGCCGACGATTGTATGAAGTTCATCAATGAATAATAAAATACGGCCTTCACTCTTTTTAATTTCATTTAATACAGCTTGCAGGCGCTCTTCAAATTCACCACGGAATTTTGCTCCGGCTACAAGTGCACTCATATCTAATGCAAAGATTGTTCTATCTTTTAACCCTTCTGGTACATCTTTTTTCACGATACGCTGTGCTAATCCTTCAACAATTGCTGTTTTACCAACACCTGGCTCACCAATTAAAACAGGGTTGTTTTTCGTTTTACGTGAAAGAATGCGAATAACGCGGCGAATTTCACTATCTCGTCCGATAACAGGATCAATTTTCCCTGCTCTCACTTCCGCCACTAAATCACGGCCATATTTTTCTAATGCTTCATAAGTTGCTTCTGGATTTTGACTAGTCACTCTTTGATTCCCCCGAACTGTCATTAAAGACTGTAATAAGTTATCTTTCGTAATATGCAATCTTGTAAATAAATGATTGATATCGCCTTTTTCTTCAGAAAAAGCAAGCAATACATGTTCTACTGAAATGTAATCATCCTGCAGTTTTTCTGCTTCTTTCCCTGCTCTTACAAGCAGTTGCTGCAGATTGCTTGTTATATACAATTTCCCAGCTTCTGCTCCGCTTCCCGTTACAGAAGGTTTCTTTTTAATTACATTTTCTACATCTTGCTTCAATGCTTCTATATCAACATTCATTTTTTGAAATATACGTACTGCTAATCCATCTTGCTCCTCTAATAATGCAAGTAATAGATGAACAGTATCCACCTCTTGGTGATGATGAGATACCGCTAAAGATTGGGCACTCATAATCGCCTCTTGTGTTTTCGTTGTCATTTGATTTAAGTCCATCTTTACAGCCCTCCAAAAGTTTGACTTTCTTTGACCTTTGATTTGATTATACGCCAACTTACTTTTTTATACAATAAATTTGCCTATGTATTTTCAAACTTATTATTGGAAAAAGAAAAAGGGAGCATTCATTATGCTACTTAAAAAAGTACAGTAAATGAAATTATATTATGTAACAAAAAAAAGCCGCAATAAAGATTGCGGCTTCTGTTACGGTTTTCTTTTATATGTCCACTGACGGTTATGATTCGTGTTATCTGGAAACTTTTCACCGGCAGTTAATTGTACCATTTGCGGATTTTTTACCATACTCCCCGTTTCACCAATTTCTACGTAAACGCCATCATTTGGCGCTTTTTGTCCAGAACGAAACCTGCGATTTTGTCCCATCTTCATTCTCCTTCCATGACGTCTTGCCTCATTAGTATATCCATTTTAAAAGAAAGCTTTTCTGTCATGTTTAGGAAACAAGTACTACAGTTCACCGATTTACAATATATATAATTACACAAGCTTAAGCAGGGATTACTTCCTTACTTGTAGAAAAAAAAGAAACCAACCTACCTGTAGGCTAGCTTCAAAGGAGAGTCAAACATATACGAGAAGATTACATGTTTATTATAAGCCTCCTCATACGGGCAATGTAACCCTTTTCACAATTTGTACATAATGAAAGAAACATTGTTTGAACTTTCTAAAAAGTTATTGACTTTTCTTGATTTCCAACGAGAAATAGTAGACACCACAGTACTTTGCGACGTAAGATGGATATATAGTGAACTTTCCATCTATGGTGGTCTCACCCAGTCTAACCTCTTATTTCTGCATATTAAAAACGGAAATACAGATAGATACAAAAAAATTATTATAAGAGGTGAAATTATGAGTAAACAACATTTAATCGCATTAGACTTAGACGGCACTTTATTAACAGACAACAAAATAATTTCCACTCGAACGAAACAGACAATTACAAAAGCAAAGGAACAAGGGCATATCGTCGTCATTTCAACAGGACGTCCATTCCGTGCTAGTTTTGATTATTATAAAGAACTTAATCTTAATACACCGATTGTAAACTTTAATGGTGCTTACGTGCATCACCCTCTTGATTCAAATTGGGGCACACATCACTCTCCACTTGAGCTAGCAACAGCCCAAGAAATTGTCCGAGCTTGCTTTGATTTCGGCGTAAAAAATATATACGCTGAAGTAATGGATGATGTGTACGTTCGTGAAATTGATGAAGATAAAAAACACATTTTCGAATTTGGTTCTCCAAAGATTTTCACAGGAGATTTATTAAATATTTTAAACGACCATCCGACTTGTTTATTAATTGACGCACACGATGATCATTCCGTTGCAATTCGTCAACATTTAACTGATATGCACGCTGAAGTGATCGATCATAGAAAATGGGGCGCACCTTGGCCAATTATTGAAATTGTAAAAAGTGGATTAAATAAAGCGGTCGGATTGCAAAAAATTTCTAGTCATTACAACATTCCAAAAGAGCGCATTATCGCTTTCGGTGATGAAGATAATGATTTTGAAATGATTGAATTTGCTGGTCACGGTATCGCAATGGGTAATGCAATACCTGAATTAAAATCACTCGCCAATCATACGACATTAACAAATGAAGAAGATGGCATCGCTCTATATTTAGAAGAGGTTCTTGGATTGTAATCTAAAAATTCCCTGCTTATAGTTTCTCGCCAAACGCTCATACTATAATTAGACGCCGAGTTAACGCGTCAATTGTTTTCAGCTAAATAAAGGGGGTTTTTCGAATGGGTAAAAAGAACAAATCAAAACGTTTTATCCAACAAGGAGCCGATGCTGTTATGAAGCATGATGCAAGATTCCCGTACAGAGGTACATTAGCTGAGGCAGAAAAAGCGAGAAGTAACTCTTCTTTTGGAGGGGTTTAAATGGGGAACTTACTATTCCAACAAGCTAGAGATGCTGTTGCAAATGCCGTATCTTGTTCAAGCGGCGCTGAACAACAAGATCTCGTATATACAGCAAAAAACGCTTTGCAATCCGCTTACGCAAACTCTTCAACTGCTGAGAAAGTTCAGCTACGCGAGATGCAGGAGCAGTTGCAAAACATTACGAATTTGCATTAAAAAAGAGGACCAGCTTTGGTCCTCTTTAATCTTTTCGAAACAATCCGAATACCCCGACCGTTTGCAGTATATTTGTGAACGCACCTGGGTCTACTTGTTTAATAACCCTTTCTAATTCGTACAACTCGTAACGAGTAATAACCATCATTAACATTTCCTTATTTTCATTTGTGTAAGCACCTGTTGCAGGTATAGTTGTAATCCCTCTCACTAATCGTGAGTGAATCGCCTTTCGTACGTCTGCACCATTTTTCGTAACGATTAACGCTGTTATTTTCACATGGCGAGTATGGATGGCATCAATAATTCTCGTTGATACATATAAAGTTACTAACGTATATAACGCTTTCTCCCACCCATATACATAACCCGCAGCGATAATAATAATTGCATTAAAAAAGAAAAAGTATGTACCGACAGGTTTATCTTTTATCTTAGATAAAATCATCGCAATGATATCTAAACCACCTGTAGAAGCACCCCATTTTAATGCAACCCCTACCCCAATCGCTGAAATAATGCCGCCAAAAATTGCATTTAGTATAATATCGTTCGAAACCGCTCGAACTGGGATAATTTCTAAAAACAAGGTCATAAATATAACGCATAGAAAACTAAAAAACGTAAAAGCCTTCCCAACCTTTTTCCACGCTAAAATAACGACAGGAATATTAAATAAACTAAACAACACCCCTGTAGATATATGAATAGATAAAAAATCACCTAATATTTGTGATAGTAATTGAGACAATCCAGCAAAGCCACTCGCGTACACTTTCGCTGGTGTTAAAAACAAATTCATTCCAATCGCATTTAATAAACCTGCGATAATTACAACGATTAATTTCTTAATAAGTTCGGTATAATTCAACTTCAAATCCATCTCTAATCCACCTTTACCCTTCATAAATGCACCGCTATACATAGTCTTTACGAAAAAGGAAATGATAAACGTACAACGTTTAGAAATGGAGTTGATACATATGCCACATACGAGTGATAACGACAAAAAAGCTCGCGATAATAATGCAAAACGCACGCAAAAAAATGAGCAAGAGCAAAAAAATATTCAGCAGGGCAAGCGCGCATATTCCAAGAAGACTGATCACCTTTGATCCCATCGTACATCAACATAATTGTTGATGTACTTTTTTTACATTTCACAGGAAAAAACATTAAAAATTCACTTCATGTTCACTTCTATATTCTACAATAGCGATAACATATTCGGATGAGGTGTTAGCATGAGAGGGAAACATATTTTCATTATTACTGCACTAATAAGTATATTAATGCTTTCTGCTTGCGGACAAAAGAATGGATCAGCTACAGTCGCTACAGCAACAGACTCAACCATTACGAAGAGCGACTTCGAAAAACAATTGAAAGATCGTTACGGAAAAGACATGCTATACGAAATGATGGCATACGACGTTATTACGAAAAAATATAAAGTATCTGACGATGATGTAGATAACGAGGTCCAAAAAGTAAAAAATCAATTTGGAGACCAATTCAAAGGATTTTTAGAAAACAATCGTTTAAAAGATGAGGCTGATTTCAAAAATCAAATGAAGTTCAAACTCGCTCTGCATGAAGCGGTTAAGAAAAGCGTTACAGAAAAAGACGTGAAAGACCACTATAAACCAGAAATTAAAGCGAGTCACATTTTAGTAAGCGATGAAAATGCAGCGAAAGAAATAAAGAAAAAACTAGACGCTGGTGCTTCATTTGAAGAATTAGCAAAACAAGAATCACAAGATCTACTATCAAAAGAAAAAGGCGGAGACCTCGGATACTTTAATTCAGGTACAATGGCGCCTGAATTTGAAACAGCTGCCTACAAACTAAAAGTTGGCGAAATTAGCAATCCCGTCAAATCAACGAACGGCTATCACATTATTAAATTAACTGATAAAAAGGATTTAAAGCCTTACGATGAAGTGAAAGACTCCATTCGTAAAAACTTAGAAGAAGAACGTATCGCTGACCCTACATTCAGTCAAAAACTATTACAAGACGAATTAAAAAAGGCAAATATTAAAATAAATGATAGTGAATTAAACGATACATTTTCTCTTATATTTGAGCGGGGAAACTAAAAAAAGCACGGTCTTATTTAAAAAGATAAGACTGTGCTTTTTTTATTTCATGTTTTATTGCTTGTATTCTAGCCTATGATACATTCTTCTGCATAGCAAACAAATACTTGCTTTTCCGAACGTAAAGATACTATATAATACTCATCTTCAAAATGCCCTACTATATAACCCATTTCCCCCGCCAGTTCAATTGTTTCTTTATTGAAATATACTCTTGTCCGATCAAATTTCATATACTTTATGATACTCTCTAACTCATTTTCGTTTACTTCCTTTTCAGAGAAAAGGAACATGAGGCTTCCCTCCATACATACAGGAGAAATCACATCGAAAATATCAGTTGCAGGATCATACTGGTTTATTAAAATTGCGCTCTTTACGATCGACTTTTTCCAGTTTAACTCTTTTAATTCTTTTTCCCAAATATAATTTTGCACCTTTGTTAATTCTTCTTGAACCCCTTCACAATTCACTAAAAGATATAAATGAAATTTCGACATCATTGTTTCCATAAATTGTTCCATGCTTGTATCAACATCAACTATATATCTATTAATTGTTGATAACAAATTCAAAATTTTATCATTTTCAAAATTATCATGCTCATCTAATACTAGAAAATATTCGTTTTTTTCCGTTGCAGGTTTGTGTATTTCAATATATTTATCCATATTTTCTCCTTATATCCGAATGGATTGTCCGCTGCGATTCCTTTTGCTTCGCTCTTTAAGACGTTCCCCCATGCATCATATTCATACGTTGCGACAACTTCCTTATTATAGTTTGTCATCGTCGTAATATATATATAGAAAGAAGAGCCTATATTCGCTCTTCCTTCATACACACATTTAACAAATGAATCTTTCTGACCACTAACTTTTCTGGTGGTATATTAATAGCCTCTAAAAGCAAATTGAATATACATGTAAGTACCAACACCATAAATAACAAAAGCAACTATAGTAATTATCCATTTTTCAGCACTTTTTTGTACATACTTCGAGCATGCCCAAATAAGAAGTAAAATAATTAATTGAATTGCAGTCACTTTTGAGACAGCAATTATAGTAGTTTCCGTAACAAATACTATCTATATTCCTATTAAAATACGTGTGACTTGAATAATAAACAAGATCCTACTATTAGTAATACTTTCTTTAATACTAATTACATTACTTTCTTGAAATAAAACAATCAATATTAAAACACATTCTAAAGCCAAGATAGCAGCAAATTCTAAAATTTCTATAAGCACATTTAACCCCTCTTTATTAACGTCTTCCTACTGCATTCGAAATCCTCATAAGTTTCGCTTTCGTTGAATTTTTAAATGCTTTTTCCCTTTGTTTTTTCGCTCTTTTCATTCCATCTAGCCGAACCCCTGGATTCCTTTGGATATGTTTTCTAGGATTCTGCATGAATCGTTTTGCATTGCTTACACCTTGTTTCATTGCAGGTGTGAGACTTCTTTTTTGAAAAATTGCTCTTCCCAAACCTTTAAGAGGACTCATAAAGCCCAAAATCCTTCCTGCTCCACCAGAAATCACCCCTTTAACCGCTCCATATCCCGCTGCTTTAAGTCCTCCTTTCCATGTGTATCCCTTATTTCTATTTTTATATAGGTACATTCCAACTTCCCAACCAGCACCTATAGCAGCACTACCAACCCACCAAGCAACATGTCCATCAGGATCGACCATCATTACCGGATTATTATCCGTATACGTATATCCATTCTGCGTTACTGGATCATCCTCATTACCCGGATCAGGGAACACACCATAATCTGGATTGTAGTAACGAGCGATCAAGTAATACATACCAATTTCTTTATCATACATGTATCCTGCATATCCAAATGGGTTGTCTGCTGCGATTCCTTTTGCTTCACTCTTTAAGACGTTACCCCATGCATCATATTCATAGCTGGCGACTATTTGCCCATCTTTGTCGGTCATTGCTATTACGTCACCGCGCGGGTTGTAGTGGTAGTATACCGATTGATCTTGTATTTTCATTGCTAGGCGGACGCCGTCTTTGTTGTAAACGTATTGTCGGAGGACTTTTCCGTTTCCGTCTGTTTCGTATAGCGGGTTAATGCTATCACCGTCGTAGAAGTAACGGGTTACTTGTCCGTTTACGTTCTTTTCAATACGACGGTTTTCGTTGTCGTATTTATATGTTGCGAACGGTTTGCCTTCCCCTTTTTTCGTTACAGCAACAAGTTGGTCTGCTTCGTTCCATGTGTATGTGTATTTCCCATCAGATGTACGGTTACCATTTGCGTCATACGTTAACGATTCGTTTCCGAATTTTAGAAGTTGATTTCCTTCGTTAAATGTTGCGATTACTGATTTCGTTTCTTTTCCATTTTCTGTTACTTTCACACTCGTACGATTGCCAAATCCATCATACGTGTAGTCTCTAACTGTTCCATTTGGTGTAGATTCTTTTAATAATTGATTAATTGGATCGTATACGTAATTTGTTTCCGTTATTTTCCCATCAGAACTTTCATGTTTAATCTTCGTACGGTTTCCTGTTTTGTCATACTCATATTTCTCTAATAGTAGCATTTGCTTTGGTGTTGCAATAGCTAAATCCGATAGTTTCCCTGTTTGATCATAATTATACGTTACACCAGCATCATTCGGTGCGATATACGTACGTACGTGGCCATTCTCATCTGTTTTCATTCTTACAATTAACAATTTAAAGAATTTTCTGATGATCTTCAATATAAAAACGACAATATTGTGTCTTTTTTCTAAAAATGTATATTTTCCGACAATTTACCATTTTATATTCTTTTTTCCTTATAAATACAGTAAAATATTTGTAGATTAAACGTTTTATTACACCTTATTTACTTTTTATCTACTTTATAATAAAAAAAAGAACTATTTTTTCTCTTAAAAATTTAGAGAAAAAATAGTTCTTTTTCATTCACTTTATTTCTTAAAGTAAGTCCAACCTTCTTCTTGGTAAATCTTTTCTTCTTTCATCATTTTACCAAGCGCACGCTTAAACGCAGCTTTACTCATATTGAAACGTTCTTTAATGTCTTCTGGGTGGCTCTTATCCCAAAACGGCATTGCTCCGCCTCTTTCTTCCATATATTCATAAATTACTGCAGCATCATCTTCCATTCCTTCTTCTTTACGAGGAAGAAGTGAAATGTTGATTGTACCGTCATCTTTCACGTCAATAATACGACCTGTTACACGCTCACCGATGCGGACTTGTTCTTTTCTTTCTGTATGGTGTAAGAAAGCACGGAAATGCTCATCAGTTAGTATGAATGAACCAACTTGAAGTGAACGATACACACGTCCATTGACGTTTTTATTACGCATAGATGGCGTCGCATCTACGATAATTTCTTGCATATCACTGTCTCTTGCTGGAAGAGCGATTAAACGATCACGATTCGTTAATTTTAACGTACAATATAATTCGTCGCCTACTTCTGGCCATACTGGCATATAAATCGGGAACTCATCAAGTGGAATTAGTATATCTTTTGATACACCAATATCAACAAACACACCTAAACTAGGAATAACTTCTACAACCTTTACCCAATTCCAATCATGTGTTGTAATAATTGGCTCCTTCATTGTTGCTGAAATACGATTTTGGTGATCAAGGTATAAGAATACATCAATTGTATCGCCTTCTTCAATTTCTCCAGCTACTTCGTTTTTATGTAGGAAAATTTCTTCCTCTTCATTCCCAACCATATATCCGATTTCCGTTTCGCGTAAAACAGTTACCTGTTCAATCGATCCTAATTGCAAATACATATTTTTTAATTCCCTTCTATATATATAAAGTTATCTTTTTTATCATTCCAAACAAAAGTTAATTATAACACGATTTTTCCTTTATTTGTCCAACTGCCCAAAATTCACTATAATAAAGTGAGGTTACATGAATATCAGTATGAAAACACTTAAGTCTAAGCTCGTTTTCAGCTATACTTTAGTATGTACAGTACATAAAAAGATTAGAAATTTATTTGGAGGTGCTAACTATGGCAAAAGATAGTTCTTTTGACATCGTTTCGAAAGTAGAATTACCTGAAGTAACAAACGCAATTAACATCGCATTAAAGGAAATCCAAAACCGATATGACTTTAAAGGAAGTAAAAGTGATATTAAACTAGAAAAAGAAGTACTTGTTTTAACTTCTGACGACGAGTTCAAATTAGACCAAGTAAAAGACGTTTTAATTTCTAAACTTGTAAAACGTAACGTTCCAATTAAAAACTTGGACTATGGAAAAGTGGAAGCTGCGACTGGTAACACTGTTCGCCAACGCGCAACGTTACAACAAGGTATCGATAAAGATAACGCGAAAAAAATTAACAACATCATTAAAGAAATGAAATTAAAAGTGAAAACACAAGTACAAGATGATCAAGTACGTGTTACAGCGAAAAGCCGTGATGACTTACAAGCAGTAATCGCAGCCGTTCGCAGTGCTGACTTACCGATTGACGTACAATTCATTAACTATCGCTAAAAAGAAAACTCCTCTTAATTAGAGGAGTTTTTGTATTTATTAAGAGCAGCACCATATCGCTTTATCAAATGATTTTTTCGGAATATATACTTTATCATTTTCGATTTTGTATTGAATATTATTTTTCTTAAGAGCTGCTGTGTCAACAGAATGAATACTATCACCCCACCGAACAAATTCCCTATCGTCACCGATGTCCCCAAAATACAAACTTACAAATACGATAAGAAGACATGAACATAGAGCGAGCAACTTCTTTTTCTGCAAATATCTCACCTCATCTGTGTTTCCTTTTAACCGCAATTAAAAACGCAATAAATAATACGTTCACACCGACGATTAAGGAAATAAATAACCAATTCACACCTGTTTCTTTACTAACAGTATACACATTCGATTCTTCGCGCTTTAAAACGAGATAGAACTTCCCGTTTTCTTCTCTTATAATTTCGTCTTCTAACAATCCTCTTAACTGTTGTTTTTCACCAATTGCACTTGCAGGTAAGGCAACTTTTTGTGTTTCTTTCGTATTATTAATTGCTACTAATGTTACTTCATCTTTGTACTTTCGTTTTAATATACTCATTCCATCTTTATCATATAAAAGTTCAAACGTACCACGTCGTAAAGATGGTCTCATTTGTCTAAGTTCGCCAAGCTTTGTTATGTGCTGCATAAACTTTTCATCTGATTTAAAATCCATTAATCGGCGATTATCCGGTACGCTTCCTCCATCTAATGCGATTTCAGTTCCGTAATAAAAATTCGGAATCCCTGGTGATGTTAATAAATAGGTAAGAGCTAGTTTCAAACGTGATGGCGGATAATACATATTTTCTTTTGCGATACGTGCAAACCTTTTTGTTTCTTGATTATCTAAAAACGTAACAAACTCCTCTTCTTTTTTACTCACATCATATAACGATTTCACCGATACATCCGCTTCGGAAAACGATTCTACTATTTTTTCATTGTATTCACTATCTTCTTTTGTCATAATACGAAAATCTTTCTTTATCACTTGCATATCCTTTTGAACGTCACCCCAGAAAGAACGCGGCTTTTTTTCACTATGTATTACATAACTTCCATCTAAATCGACTTCTTTTACCCACCATTTCATCGAGTCGATTACTTGTTGTTCGTTTTCTCCAAATGGAAATTGAAATACAACTTTCATTCCTTTTTCGTGAGCTTCTTTTACAAGCTCTTTCACATCATTTTCTGTTCCGAAATGTTCATTTACTTTTTGAAAATTTCGCACGTCTAATCCATCATACTGTCCACTTTCAAAAAGCGGCGAAAGCATAACAGTCGTAAAACCCATTTCTTTTATATAATCCAGCCTTTTTATAATCCCTCTTATATCTCCGCCCTGATAACCTTCTAAATTACCAACGTCTAACTGCTTGTCATTTTTCGGTTCTCCATTATTGAAGCGATCAATCATAATCGAATATATGACTTCATCTCGCCACTCTCTTTTTTCATCTGCAAAAGTATGTATTGGTACAAACAAAACGACAGCTAAACAAAAACAAATGAATAGGTTCCTAGTCCATATTTTTTCCACACGCATCCCCCAAGTTTTTTAATTGTAAGAATATTATACCAATTATCCAAGCAAATCGCATACGCTGATTTCATTCCTTCAAAAATACATAATGTTAGATTTTCTTACATGATTAATGAAATTTTCTAAAAATTCAGTTGATTTTCACCTCAATTTCGAATATGATATGAAACATAACAAACAATGTAATATTTTCTAACATTACAGGAGGGGATTGAATGAATACGGGAGATACAGTTTTTATGTTTGTAACGACAGTAATGGTCATGTTAATGACACCAGGATTAGCACTTTTTTACGGAGGCATGGTTCGTAGTAAAAATGTATTGAGCACAACGATGCACAGCTACAGCGCAATGGCTATCGTCTCAATTCAGTGGATTGTAATCGGTTATTCTTTATCTTTCGGACCAGATTGGCACGGACTTATAGGCAATCTCGATTGGTTCGGCTTAAACGGAGTTACCTACGTACCAAATCCAGACTACTCATCTACTATTCCTCACAATTTATTTATGATGTTCCAACTCATGTTCGCTATTTTAACTCCAGCTTTAATTTCAGGTGCATTCGCTGAAAGAATGCGTTTTTCTGCCTTTCTTATTTTTATTCTTCTATGGACAACACTCGTTTACAATCCCGTCGCTCATTGGGTATGGGGCGTTGGCGGATGGCTAAGAGAACTTGGCGCGTTAGACTTCGCTGGTGGTAATGTCGTTCATATCACTTCTGGTGTTGCCGGTCTTGTATTAGCGATCTTCCTCGGAAAACGAAAAAACATAAACGGTGCCTCTCCTCACCATTTACCATTTACGATGTTAGGTGCAGGTTTACTATGGTTCGGGTGGTTCGGTTTTAACGTCGGGAGTGCATTATCATTAAACGACGTCGCTTTAACTGCATTTATTAATACAAATATAGCTGCCGCTGCCTCTGCTCTAACTTGGATGCTATCTGAATGGTTCTTCCAATCGAAACCGACTGCGATGGGAGTTGCTTGCGGGGTTGTTTCCGGTTTAGTCACAATTACGCCAGCTTGCGGATTTGTTACACCTTTCTCCGCCCTTCTTATCGGAGCAATCGGGGGCGTATTATGTTTCGGTGCTGTCTTCTTCTTGAAAACGAAATTTGGGTACGACGATACACTTGATGCATTCGGATGTCACGGCATCGGAGGAACTTGGGGCGGTATTGCAACTGGACTTTTCGCAACTACTACTGTAAACGGTGATGGCGCTAACGGTCTGTTTTACGGAAACGCAGCTTTACTATTTAAACAACTTGTCGCAATCGGAGCAACATATGCATTCACAATTATAATGACATACGCCATTATTAAAGCGATCAACTACTTCCTCCCTGTTCGGGTAGATGAGCACGAAGAACATATGGGACTTGATATTTCGATGCACGGTGAGAAGGCTTATGAGTATACTGAGCGAGTGAATTAAAAAAGAGATGCAATCTACTACTAGTAGATTGCATCTCTTTTTATTATACTGTCGGTGGTATACCCTAGTTGGTATATTCATGAATATATCAGCGATTATTCGAATATATCGACGATTTTTTAAATATATCAGCGATTCTTTCATTATATTGACGTTTCGACACAAAATATCGATTTACCAACAAATTCCGACATGATGAAAACGAAAAATACCCCGTGTAAAGCTTATTTTACACATAAAAAGACGACCGAAAACCGGTCGTCTTTTTCTATTTATTTCGGAGCATTCCCTACATATTGCGTAATATCAACATTTAACGCTTGAGCTAAACGCATACCGTACTCTTGATCTGCACGGAAGAAGTTACAAACAGCTAATAATTTCGTGCGCTCATTTACGTCTTTTAAGTCGTTTGTTAAGTTTGCAATTAAGTTATCTTGCTCTTCTTTAGAAAATGAACGGTAACGCTCACCTGCTTGTTTGAAGTCATTTGGTTTCTCAATTTTTTCACGAGATACGTAGCCTTCTACTTTCATAGTTGAATCGCGGTAAGTTGGATCTTCAACCGGATTTTCCGTATGACGGCTCGGTTCGTAGTTTACCGTAGATGGGTTTTGATTTACTTGCATTGCACCATCACGTTGTTGGTTATGAACAGCTGCATATGGGCAGTTTACAGGAATTTGTAAGTAGTTTGCACCAAGGCGATAACGCTGTGTATCTGGGTAAGAGAATAAACGTCCTTGTAATAATTTATCTTCAGATGGTTCAATACCATTTACAGTTGCACTCGGAGAGAACGCCACTTGTTCTACTTCCGCGAAGAAGTTTTTCGGATTACGATTTAACGTCATTGTTCCTACTTCCATTAATGGGAAACGATCTTCGGGCCATACTTTCGTTGGATCTAGTGGATCAAAGTCTAAAGAATCCGTTTCATCTAGTTGCATCACTTGTACGTGTAAATCCCACTTCGGATAATTTCCTTTTTCGATTGCATCGAACAAGTCACGAGTTGCATGGTTGAAGTCTTTCCCTTGCACTTCTTGCACTTCTTTTGCATTTAAGTTACGTACACCTTGCTGTGGTTTCCAGTGATATTTAATATAGACGATTTTACCTTCTGCATTAATCCATTTAAATGAATGGACACCGAAACCTTCCATTTCACGATAACTCGCTGGTGTACCGTAATCAGAAAATACCCACGTCATCATATGTGTAGATTCCGGACTTAACGTCATGAAATCCCAGTAACGATCTGGCGTTTGAATGTTTGTATCAGGTGCTGGTTTTAAAGAATGCACCATATCAGGGAATTTAATTGCATCACGAATGAAGAAGACTGGTAAGTGGTTACCTACGATATCGTAATTTCCTTCTTCTGTATAAAATTTAACAGCGAACCCACGTGGATCACGAGCTGTTTCCGGAGAACCTTGACCATGAATAACCGTTGAGAAACGAACAAATACAGGCGTTTCAGTTCCTTCATTTTGTAAAAATGCGGCTTTCGTATATTGCTTCATGCTGTTTTTCG
Organism: Bacillus sp. EKM202B; assembly: GCF_011066025.1. Classification (NCBI taxonomy): domain Bacteria; kingdom Bacillati; phylum Bacillota; class Bacilli; order Caryophanales; family Bacillaceae; genus Bacillus; species Bacillus sp. EKM202B. Next base: position 350,186 of record NZ_JAAMNK010000002.1, read on the forward strand.
TTACGAATACACCGTGAGCACCTGCACCACGCGCATGCACAACACGCTCTGGAATACGTTCACGATCAAAATGTGCAAGTTTTTCTACTAAATGATAGTCTTCTAACAATACCGGTCCACGGCGACCAGCTGTACGAGAGTTTTGATTATCTCCAACTGGAGCACCTTGGTTTGTTGTTAAGCGATTATTTGGATTCATCTGGGGATCCTCCTCTTTCTTTCGTAGTAATTATTATTTATTTAAAATTATTATAAACTAATTATTATTCAAAACTAAATCTTTGTCAACTATTCCCTTCATTTTTTTGGAAACAATTTCAGCTAAACAATCAATAAATACAGGTTGTGCATTTGGCATATTCGGTCTAAAATATTGGGCGTTTAATTCATCCGTTACAACCTTACATTCATAGTCGTTGTCATATAAAACTTCTAAATGCTCTGCCACAAATCCAACTGGGCAATATACGAAAGATTCATATCCATGCTCTTCAAATAAATCTCTCGTTAAATCTTGCACATCTGGTCCAATCCATGGGTCTGGTGTATTTCCTGCACTTTGCCAACCAATTGTATAGTGCTTTACACCTGCTTCTGTAGCAATTAAATCTGCTGTTTGCCGTAATTGCTCTACGTATGGGTCACCTGCTGCAATAATCTTCTCTGGTAAACTATGCGCCGAAAAAATTACGACTGCTTTTTCTTTATCTTTAACTTTTGTAAACGTTTCTTTTATTTGATCTGCCCAATAGGAAATAAACTTCGGTTCATCGTACCATTGTTCAATTGGTTCAATAACAGGGCCACCAATGTCTTCTGAAAGACGAATCGCGCGTTCATTATATGCTTTAATGCTGAATGTAGAGTAATGCGGTGCTAATACGATACTAATCGCATGCTCAATCCCATCTTTCTTCATCTCTTCTACTGCGTCTTCTATAACTGGTGCAATATGTTTTAATCCTAAGTAACAAGTAAATTGATACTCTGTAAATATATTATTCATTGAATCCGTTAATTTATGCGCTTGCTCTTTCGTAATTTTCGCAAGCGGTGATATTCCACCAATTGCTTTATAACGCCCGATTAAATCTTGGAGCGCTTCTTCTGTTGGCTTACGCCCATGACGGATATGTGTATAATACGCTTCTACATCATCCAATGACTCCGGCGTTCCATACGCCATTACGAGTAAACCTATTTTTTTCTTTGCCATCTATTTCACACCTCAATTTTTGAAAATGAGAATCTTTTTCAAGAACATTTGTTTCCAATTATAACAAACAATAATAAGTACGTCAAAATAATAATTCTAAATAAATATTATTTATAAGGTGATTTTTAATTTTATATGATAATTTATTTAATAAAAAAAGCGGCTCACGTACATGTAAGCCGCTTTTTTGCTATTCTTTAATATTTACCCCATACTCTTTAAACCAAACGTGAATTTGTGCTAAATGAGCTAGAAGTTGTGGCCCAGTCATTAATTGACCGAACCAAGGTGTTTGGAATGCACTTCCGCCTGAGTGGATTAATCCATTCAATTGCTCTTTATCAAACAATTCATGCAAAATTGAGCCTTTATCCGTTAATAAATCCTGTAGCCATACTGTTACCGCTTTTGTATAATGCGGGTTATGCGTTTTCGGATAAGGACTCTTCTTTCTATATAAAATGTCATGTGGAAGTATCCCTTCTAAAGCTTTACGCAATAGACCTTTTTCGCGGTTTTCATACATTTTCATTTCCCAAGGAATATTCCACGCATATTCGACAAGTCGGTGGTCCGCAAATGGAACGCGCACTTCTAAGCTTGCTCCCATACTCATGCGGTCTTTTCTGTCTAATAATGTTGTCATAAACCATACCATGTTTAAATAAAATAATTGTCGTCTCTTCGCTTCTAGTGGGCTTTCTCCCTCTAAAATAGGAACTTCTTGAATGGATTCTTCATAGCGCCTTTGTACATATTGTTGTAAATTTAATTTACTTCTCCATTCTTTCTTCAGAAGTTGTTCACGTGCTTCTGTAGAGCGCATCCATGGGAATGCACTTGATTGTAAATCATCTTCTCTATAAAACCACGGATACCCACCGAAGATTTCATCTGCACATTCTCCAGATAAACCGACGACAAAGTCTTGTTTAATTTCGCGGCAAAACCATAATAATGAGGAATCGATATCTGCCATACCAGGCAAATCACGAACGAGCACCGCTTCTGTTAAACACTCTGCTAGCAGTTCATTTGAAATGACGCAACGATGGTGAGTCGTTTGAAACGTTTCAGTCATTAAGTTAATAAACGGCGCATCTGAATTGGGTTGGAATGCATTTGCTTTAAAATATTTTTCATTATCTTCATAGTCAATAGAATACGTGTGTAATGGCCCTTTCCCTGATCTTTCATATTCTTTTGCGGCAATTGCTGTTATAGCACTTGAATCTACACCACCTGATAAAAAAGTGCATAACGGTACATCAGAAACGAGTTGCCTTGTAATAGCATCTTGTAATAAAAAGCGTGTTTTCTCTACTGTTTCTTCAAAGGAATCTTCATGTTTTTTACTTTCTACATTCCAATATCTCCATATACATAAACCATTTTTTGAAAATGTCATTGCGTGGCCCGGTCGTAATTCTTTTATACCAGCATAAATACCGTGACCAGGCGTTCTAGATGGTCCGAGGCCGAATATTTCTGATAACCCTTCTAACGTTACTTCAGCCTTCACATCAGGATGCGCTAGTATCGCTTTTAACTCTGAGCCAAATAGTAATCGTCCACTATCATATTTATAAAATAGCGGTTTTACACCTAATCGATCTCTTGCAATAAATACTTGTTCTTTCCGTTCGTCCCATACAGCAAACGCATATATACCGTTTAAATGATCGACACATTCTTCTTTCCATTCAATATACGATGCTAATAATACTTCCGTATCAGAATGACCTTTGAACGTATATCCTCTTCTTAAAAGTTCCTTTCGAATGTCTTCCGTGTTATAAAGTTCGCCGTTATAGCAAATCGCATAATTCACTTCATCCTTTAAACAAGTCATCGGCTGTTTACCACCCTCAGGGTCAACAACGATTAACCGTTTATGCCCAAACGCGACATTACCCTTAATCCAAACTTTATTATCATCTGGGCCACGCTTCGCTAACGTCTCAGCCATCTTCATAACGACGGCCCTTTCTCCTTCTAATGAGCGTTTATAATCCACCCATCCTGTAATCCCGCACATATAAATCATCCTTCCATCTTATTACTTTTCCTGAACGTGCAGTAATCCCCACTCTAAAAGTGCGGATACAAAAAAATGACAAACTTGACGATAACCTACCATCCGTATACGGAATAGTAATTTCACTCAGTAAAACGTGTTTTATTGTATGCCCACCTATGTCCGGATGTGTCTAGTTATAAAGAACGCGCGAACTGTCTATAACAAGAATAACTACTTTTCATAAAGGAGAAATCGTGTATGATACAACGTAAACATATTTTATATAACCAGCCTCGTGCTCATTCAGTCGGTAATGTAGAATATATAAACAATGAATGGGTATTCTTTGATGATGAAAATGACGAAGCATTTTTATTAGAAGATATTGCCGAAGATGGCTTTGAGGTTTTATATAACAACAACTGGCTACCAGCTCGTTTTTATGAACAAAACATATTGCAAATCGCAAATGAACAACACCCCCTCCAAAACGGGGAAATGATACGCATTCGTAAAAAATTACTCCTTAGCTATCATGAATGGCTTGAGGAATTACCCGATTCTGTTTTTGCGTTATTAACAGAATCATTGCAATCACTTCATTACTCTCTATATGATTGCATGTATTGCCATAATTATTTATCCTTCTTACCGAAAGAGGAAGCATGCGAGGGAGTAAATATTCTTTTATTTGATAATGAAGAGATGATCTGTACACTGCAGCACCATTTCGTTCGTCACTCTTCTTCAAATAAAAATATTTTCCGTTTTACGAAAGTAAATGGAGAAGAGTTGCATATCGATGCGACATAAAAATAAAAACCACCGTATCCCCCAAACATTTGAGAGATACGGTGGTTTTATTTTTTATTAGAATACTTGCCAACCAATCGGTAATTTCAGTCCAAGGTAAAATACCGCTACTAGTGCGACAATAAATAATCCCCAAACTGCCCCTGTTGCCTTATTCTTGCTCATTTTCACAAGAACCATTTCCATTCCACCGATAACTAAAATACCAGCTATCATTTTTAAACCGTACCACATGTGCATGTTACTTGTTGCAGTCTTCATAATACCCATGTACAACATGAAACCTGTCACAATAATGATAATGTACATAAGACGAAGCCCCATATGTACACCTTTCCCTTTTCTTCCTGCTGAATAAAGTGAATACGCAACGAAGAATAAAATTAAACCTAACGCCCATGCTGTAATATGCATATGTACCATCGTATCCCCTACCTCCTCTTTTCACACTTTTTCACTCTATATGATAACATGTTCATTTATTTTCAGGAAATGTTTCGCTTTTTTACATTTAAATGATATAATATTTAGAGTATTTACAAACTTCTTGTAATAACAAAAGGGGGAACAATCATGATTCAAACTAAGGATATTATCGAACTTACAGACACATACGGAGCAAATAACTATCACCCACTTCCAATCGTTATTTCTAAAGCAGAAGGCGTTTGGGTAGAAGATCCTGAAGGAAATCGCTATATGGACTTATTAAGTGCATATTCTGCAGTTAACCAAGGTCATCGTCACCCAAAAATTATTAACGCTTTAATTGACCAAGCTAATCGTGTTACGTTAACTTCTCGTGCTTTCCATAGTGATCAATTAGGCCCTTGGTACGAAAAAGTTGCGAAACTAACTAATAAAGAAATGGTACTTCCAATGAATACAGGTGCAGAAGCTGTTGAAACTGCAATTAAAACAGCTCGCCGCTGGGCTTATGATGTGAAAAAAGTAGAAGCAAACCGCGCTGAAATCATCGTTTGTGAAGATAACTTCCACGGACGTACGATGGGTGCTGTTTCTATGTCATCAAACGAAGAGTACAAGCGTGGCTTCGGTCCAATGCTTCCTGGCATTATTGTAATTCCTTACGGTGATTTAGAAGCGTTAAAAGCTGCAATTACACCAAATACAGCAGCATTCATTTTAGAGCCAATTCAAGGTGAAGCAGGAATTAACATTCCACCAGCTGGTTTCTTAAAAGAAGCTCTTGAAGTATGTAAAAAAGAAAACGTTTTATTTGTAGCAGATGAAATCCAAACAGGCTTAGGCCGTACTGGTAAAGTATTTGCTTGCGACTGGGACGATGTAACTCCTGACATGTACATACTTGGTAAAGCACTTGGTGGCGGCGTATTCCCAATCTCTTGCGTTGCAGCAAACCGCGACATTTTAGGTGTATTCGAGCCAGGTTCTCACGGTTCTACATTCGGTGGTAACCCACTTGCATGTGCTGTTTCTATCGCAGCTCTTGAAGTGTTAGAAGAAGAAAAATTAACAGAGCGTTCTCTTCAATTAGGAGAAAAATTAGTTGGGCAATTAAAAGAAATTGATAACCCAATGATTACTGACGTTCGCGGTAAAGGTTTATTCATCGGTATCGAATTAAACGAGCCAGCTCGTCCTTACTGTGAACAACTAAAAGCAGCTGGGCTGTTATGCAAAGAAACACACGAAAATGTAATTCGTATCGCACCACCTCTAGTAATCTCTGAAGAAAATTTAGAGTGGGCATTCCAAAAAATTAAAGCTGTTTTATCGTAATGATAGAGAGGTTGTCCTACACGTTAGGACAACCTCTTTCCTTTTATAGTGATTTATATTAAAATTTAATTGTAATTTTCTGTATTTTAATTCGCAGAAGGAGGTGCGACATGCTATTAAGATATGGTAAACATATTAACTATTTAGCTACAGCTTTTATTTTAGTTACATTCTTTGGTTTCATCCTTTCCACAACATGGCTTCATTACTCAACTCCTACTACACTCACACTACTGAAAGCATCATTTTGGACTGCTGTTATTCTTACTATTATTGGATTTGGACGAGAAAAAAGCGCACTTGCGGTTATATTATTTGGCATTTGTACACTTGCATTAATTGGTCTTTACACTTTTGCCGTTATCGATTACCTCTATAACCCGAGACCATAGAAAACAGCTATCTTTATACAAGATAGCTGTTTTCTTCATTTCACTACATTTCGCAAAGTACCAATTCCCTCTACTGTAATGACCACTTCATCACCAGCGTGTAAAAACTTCGGTGGTGTAAAGCCCTTTCCGACACCAGACGGCGTTCCTGTTGCGATAATATCGCCTGGTTCTAATGTCATCCCTTTACTTATCGTTGAAATAATTTCTTCAATTGAAAAAATCATTTTATTTGTGTTTGAAGTTTGTCTTACTTCTCCATTTACTACTGTTTCGATGTGTAATGCGTTCGGCGTTTCAACCATTGATTTATGCATTAAATACGGTCCCATCGGACAAAACGTATCGAAGCTTTTCCCAAGGAAAAACTGTTTATGTTTCCTTTGAATGTCACGAGCGGTTACATCATTTATAACTGTATATCCGAAAACATGGTCAAGCGCTTTTTCTTTTTTTATTTGCTTCCCTCGCTTACCAATAACAATAGCTAGTTCCCCTTCATAATCTAGTTCATTCGTTGCGTGGGAATGCCCATTGATTTTCTCATCAATTCCAATAACTGTTGTTGGTGCTTTCGTAAAAATCATTATATTTTCCGGAATAGACTCTACTCCGCCCATCTCGATTGCATGTTCACGATAGTTTTTCCCAACACAAAGTATATTCTTTCTTGGCCTTGGAATTGGTGCTAATATTTTCACCTCTGTTAACGGATAATACGCTACCCCTTCATTTTCCTTTGCCCAATTTACAATTTCACATATTTTCTCAAGACATTCAGTCCCTCTTTCAATACACTCTAACATTGTAATCGGAATCGTAACCTTTTCCCCTTTTTGTCTTTGCGCTTCTCTTAAGTGCAGTACTTTTTCTTCCTCTTCGTCTACAATACCTACAAATACCTTTTCCTCTTTCTTCGCCGTTACAAAACGCAATATTTCCACTCTCCATCCTAAAACTCATACCATTTAATTGTATTCGCATCTATAAGAAAAAAACCTTCTCATGCACGCTAATTTTTACAATATTCTTCTCGCACCTTATTCGTTACCATTCGTTATTTGACATAAAATGTAGAAATTTTACTTTTTTTAGCGAAGTTGTTTCTTTTTTATGGGATTTTTGTATAATATGTACTACATATATACTAAAAATTTCATTTAGAGATGGAGCCGATTTCAATGTTTGAGCAAGCTATTGAAAAAAAACGTGAAAAAATGATCTATTTTGCTGAACGCTACGGAATGACTTCTCAAAAAACAGTGGATTGTAGCCAAGAACTGGACAGGCTCTTAAATGTAATTTGGCATGTACATACGGATTTTCAACCTAATCAAACATTCGAAACACACACGTAATAACGTGTGTGTTTCTTTTATTTCAAAAAAACACACATTTTATTGAAAACGCCCATACAATAGTAGAAAAGAAAATTTTAAAAACGAAAGGTGTTTTATATGCCAGCTATGGTCGGACATATTCGTATCGTCAATATTGGGTCAAGTGGTATTTTTCACATTGGAGATGTATTTGCGATTAGGCCTATTAGTTATTCACGTGCTTTCGCTGGGGCCGGCTCTTTTAACGTTGGAGATAATGTTTCTGTCTACAATTATCAAAGCGCAACGACTGTCAATGATTCAGATGTAATCGATCAAGCGATAATTGGTTCAACTTAAAGGAGGCAATTGCATTGAATTTTTACGTGAACCAAAGTATTATCATTAACAGTATTAGAATCGATAGCATTACGACTTCTTCTGTATTCCAAATTGGTACGGCCGGAAGTATTAAAGCTCTATCTAAATTTTCAAATACGGGTGGATTTACAGAACCTCTTCGCCCATTACAGGCGAAAGGACAAATTATTTCTATCAAACCATCAAACAGTTCTTCTTAAGGCATCCTTGTCATAAATATATAGCAGGAATATATTTACCCTCCCTATTGAAAAGGAGGTTTCACAAAATGAATCAAGATATATATACTTACTTACACCAACTTCAGCAAGCTCTCCAAATACAACAAGCAACCATCCTTAGCCTAGAAGATCAAGTCCGCCAATTACAAGAAGAGCTTAATGAATTAAAAAGTCGCCCCTCCTCTTCTATAGGAAAAGTGGAATACAAATTCGATCAATTAAAAGTAGAAAATTTAAATGGTACTTTAAATATTGGTTTAAATCCATTTTCAACAAAAGGACAACAAATTGAAGATTTTCAAGTTGATACAGAAACATTGAAGGTCAATCCTGAAACTGACACCAACCCTGACTTTTATCAAGGTATCCTTCAAGAAATGCATCGCTACTTAGATGAAGAAGCATATAATCGAATTCTCCATTTTGAACAAGAAGAGAGAACACCGCTTGATGAAATGTATCGACAAATGATGGTTGATGACATAAAAAAACAGATGGAGCATAGACTTCCTTATTATTTATCACAAGCTCAATCATATGAAGGTATTTCAACAGATCCAGATTATTTACGAGACCTCATTATTCAAGCAATGAAACAAGATATCGACAAAGCCTTTCTATCCTTTATTCAGCACATACCGGGAAATTTCCGAAAGGAGTAAGTATGTATGAATCTTAACGTTGTAAATCGTGAGTTAAAAGTCGGACAGATTAAAATGAACGGTGTATCTTCGTCCGCTCTCTTTTTAATTGGGGATGCAAATTTCCTCATTTTATCTTCTATTCTTGATACACCGTTTGAAACTGTTACAGAGGGTCCATTTGTACCATTAGTAACAGATGTCCCTCCGACTCCAGGTTAAGGAGACTGAGAAATTATGTTACATCATGTGTCTATTGTCCAAAATGTTTCTATTATTTCTTTAGGGATTACTGCTGTATTTCAAGTTGGAGATGCAAATCAAATGGAATTAAAAAGTAGAGCTCTTGCCGTCCACAGGGAAATCCCTTGTTATATAAAAGGTGAAGGGCGCTTAGATGCATTTGAAATCTTTACAGATGAACACATTACAATCCCAAAGCGAACGACAGATGTCAAATTAAATATTATAAATGAATGCCCTTTTATTGAAGTAAATAACGTTGAATTGCGAACACTTTTAAATTCTGGTTGCTTTCAAATTGGAAATGTTGATTATGTTTTTAATAACTCTCGTATTATGCAAATCCGCCAATATATTACGGATGAACCTTCCGCTCAATAATTCATATAGTAATTAAAAAGCTTAGTAAAGTAGGTGGATGGTATGCCTTCTGTTGTTGGAAATCTCGTCGTTCAAAACAGTAACGGTTCTTTCAATTTAGGAGATTTTTATAACGTGTCTCCGAAAGAAAACACGAAAGCCTATAACGGATCTGGAGCTTCCAATGTTGGGTTTGTCGTGAATACGTTTAACGGTGTTAGTGCAACAAATACGTTTGATTCTGATGTGGCAGATCAAGATCAGATTGGAACAGCGTAAAAAAGAGGTGTCTCCTATAGGTGACACCTCTTTTTTATATGAAATAGTAACGGATCTTTTCTTTGAAAATTATTCATCACATCACCATTTATTTAAATGATAATCCGCCCTCCTCCAAAGCCTTTCTAAGCTTTGGTAAAGATGCGGGGCCCATACCATGCAGTTTTAAAATTTCTTTTTCACTATATTTTGAGAGCTCTTCTACAGTGTGAATACCATGGTGCTCTAATGCCCTTCTTGCTGGTGCTGAAAGAAGAGAGAGAAAACCTTCTTTTGGCTTTCTCTCTTTCTCACAGGTTGGGCAAGTTGGACAATCGCTACTTTTATAGTACTCGTGTCCCTGTTCACAAGTTCTTAACGTTGCCATTTTTTATAGCCCCTTTCTGTTGTCTATTCCTCAATATTCACAACATAATTCCCATCAAAGAAGTATAAACATTTCTCTTTCACAGGATGTTGTAAGCTTTTCTCGAGTGCTTTTGCATATAACGAAAGCTGCACTTTATAGCGATCTTCTAAAATTGGTTTTGCTTGTTCAAATCCGCCTGGGAATTTACCTTCAATCGTATCTGTTTTGAAATCGATTAGCGTAATACCATCTTCTTCTTCAATCATGCAGTCGATAACCCCTTGGACAAGAATCGATTCCCCGCTATTCCCTTGCCAATCTTGATATGCTTCTTCTGCTGATAGCATCATCGTAAATGGAACTTCACGCTCAACACTTTTCGCCGCTAATACCCTTTTACCTAGGTCACTGTCAAAGAATGAAATTACTTTTTCAATCGCTATTTCTTCCGCCTGCTCGAATGTTAACAATTCCTTATTTACCATTCCAGCAATTTGTTCTTGAAGAACTTCAACCGTAATCGGCTTCTTCAAATCTACATGTTGCATAACGGTATGGACTGCCGTCCCACGCTCTGCGTACGTTAATCCTTTTTTCTCCATAAAGCGCGGACGTGTTTTAATTGGTGCACGTAGTTTTTTAATAAAGGCGTTATCGCTGCCTTCTTCAGACTGATAATTTCTCTTTATTTCTGTAACGGATTGCTTCGCACGATGAGAGGTTGCTTCCTCATACCCGTACTTCCACATTAACCTATCGTACACTTCTTCTTTTCGTTCACTTTGTAATGGCACAGCCTTTTTCTCACGAAGTGCTTCTAACAACTCTTGTTTCTCTTCTTGAACTGGCTCTGGTGCAAGTAGCGTGTTACCGTCCACAACTTCTACTTTCCAGCTAGTGTCATACCCGTAAATTTCATCTGGAATACTTCCTTGTCCTAATTCAAGAAGTATTTCACTATCACGATGTCTATATAATGAAGGTGCAATCCAGTCTAAATAGCAAGACGCTCCAGCACGTATGTGATCTGGTAATAACCATTCACTATGTTCCCTCGCATCGAGCCATTTTTCCATTTCCTTATTTGCATCCTTAACTGTTCCGATTAAAATTAACTTCTCTTTTGCACGCGTTAAAGCTACGTATAATACGCGCATTTCTTCCGCAATTAATTCCATTTTCATTTTACGTTTAATTGCAAGTTGCGATAATGTCGTATATTTAATTCGTTTACGCGGATCAATGAACTGTGAACCGAAACCGAAGTCTTTATGCAGTAAGAAACGTTTCATTAAATCTTGTGTATTAAAACGACGACCGAGTCCAGCTACAAATACGACCGGGAACTCAAGTCCCTTACTTTTATGAATCGTCATAATGCGAACAACATCTTCTTGTTCACCAAGAGCTCTCGCCGTCCCCATATCGTCACCGCGTTCTAAAATACGTTCAATAAAACGTAAGAAGCGGAATAATCCTCTAAATGATGTTGCTTCATATTGCCTTGCGCGGTCATATAATACACGCAAGTTTGCCTGCCTTTGCTTTCCAGCTGGTAAACCGCCGACAAAGTCATAATACCCTGTCTCACCGTACACTTTCCAAATTAAATCAGAAAGTGATTGTTGGCGCGCGAATTCACGCCATCCTTGTAGTAAGTTATAAAACCATTCTAGTTTTTCATGAAGTTCTTGTTCTTCTTCAAGCGGTGCACCTTTTAAGAATGAGCTCATTACTTCATAAAATGACCTTTTCTTTCCGTGAGCACGAAGCGTCGCAAGTTCTTCATCATTTAATCCAACGATCGGTGAACGAAGTACTGCTGCAAGTGGAATATCTTGCATCGGATTATCAATAACGCGGAATACGTTCATCATAATATTTACTTCTGTCGCTTCAAAGTAACCAGTCGCAAGGTCTGCATATACTGGAATTCCTTGTAGTTTTAACTCTTCCATAATTTGCGGTGCCCACGGCATAGAGCGAAGTAAAATAACGAAATCACGATATTGCACTGGTCGCATACTATCCGTTTTTCGGTCATACACTTCATAACCTGAATCGACCATCGCTTTAATGCGCTGCGCCATAAGACGAGCTTCCAGTTGCGCCTTTTCGACTTCCGTACCTTCTTCACCCTCTAGTACTTCTTCTTCCGTTTGCTGAATGCATAATAATTCAGCCGCTACATCTTCACCTATTGGATAGCTAGCACCTAGCTTTAATTCAGCGTCAGCATCGTAATCGATTTCCCCAACTTCTTCGCCCATAATTTGTTTGAAAATAAAGTTCGTACCTGCCAGTACTTCATGACGACTACGGAAGTTTTTCGCTAAATCAATCTTCATTCCGCCGCCCGATCCTTCTTGCGTGAAGCGTTTATACTTTCCTAAGAATAAGCCTGGTTCTGCTAGTCGGAAACGGTAGATTGACTGTTTTACGTCACCAACCATGAACAAGTTCCCTTCACTCTCAGAATCTTTCGTTACGAATTTAATAATGGATTCCTGTACGAAGTTCGTATCTTGATATTCATCGACTAGTACTTCTGCAAATTTATTACGATATTGAAGCGCTACTGCTGATGGCTTCACTTCATCATTTTCACTTTGTTCACTTAAAATTTGCAAACAGAAATGCTCTAAATCTGTGAAATCAACCATTCCTTTATCTCGCTTCATCGCTTGGAAACGCTCTGTAAAGACTTTTACGAGCTTCACGAGTTTTTCTAATACAGGATGCATATCTTGAAAATCTCGTAAGAAACTTTCAGGTTTGCGGCTAAATAACTCTTCTTGTAATTTCTTCACTTCATCTTTCGCTTTATTACGAAGAGAGTCTACTTGTTTTACAACATCCTCGTTGTAATCACTTTTCTTAATACGCTTTAACGTTTGCCACGATACGTTTTGCATCGCTTCATACACGCTTGTCCACGATTCACGAGCTGCTGATGATAACATTCCAAGTAAAGCTGCATCCGCTTGCAGGGTTTCAACGCGAGGCGCCGGGCCATCAGGAAGCATTGCGAGTTCGGTTGCTTTACGAATATGTTGTTCCGCTGTTTCAAGCTGGAATCTCACATCTTCTAATAGGTAAGAAGCATACACTAAATCTTCAATTGTCTTTCCTTCCACGTCGTATGCTTCTACTAATTTATCGAGCCATTTTTCCGGATTTGGATGCGCTCTTGATTCTGTATGAAGCGCTAAAATCATTCTTTGTAAGTCATCATCACTACGGTCACTCGTATAGCGATCAACTAATTCAAAGAAAATACTATTATCTTCGATTCCATACTCTTCTTCTAATATGTCATCTAGCACTTCTTCTTTTAACAACTCATTTTCTGTTTGATTTGCAATACGAAAACGAGGATCAACATCCAGCATGTAGTAATACCCTCTAATTACTTGTAAACAAAATGAATGGATCGTTGAAATAGATGCTTTATTTAATAGGCTCAGCTGTTTTCTTACATGTTGAGATCCTGGCTCATCAATTAGTACTTTTTCTAACGCTTCTCCAATTCGATTTTTCATCTCTTGCGCCGCTGCATTCGTAAATGTTACAACGAGCAGGCGATCGACATCGACTGGATTTTCCTCATTAATAATCTTTTTAATCATACGTTCAACTAATACTGCTGTTTTTCCCGATCCAGCTGCTGCTGCGACTAAAATGTCACGTCCATTCGCTACAACGGCTTTCCACTGGTCATCTGTCCATTGACTACCTTCTGGTTTTTTAGGCCAATTCTCTATCATTCTCCGTCAACCTCCTCTCTAATTTTCTCCATCGCTTCACTATCTTTCATATCTTTTAACGTACGGAATTGATTATCTTCAAGTGATTCATCAAACTGACAGACAGATTTGAAGTTACAGAACGTACATGCCGCTTTATTCCCCTTTTTGTAAGGAGCAATATCAATAACACCTTCTGTAATGTCTTTTCCGATATGTTCAAACGTATGGTGTACATATTTTTGCAGTACGTTAAACTCTTGCTCACTTGCAATGCTAGAACGCGCACTAAAACTACCGTCTTTTTTCAGACCAGCAGAAATAATATCTGAACTTCCTGTTGAAAGTTTGTTATCCATTAAACGAACAACGTCAGCATCTCCTAGTACGAGGCCTTTCATTTTAAATTTCTTTAAAATTTCTTTTTCAATTTCAGCTTCAGATGCGTCACCTTTCATTTCAACAATCGGGTTATGAATATGAAAGTACAGTACACCAGCAGGTGATGCTGCGTGGCCTTTTTTCATCCACGTTTGTGCATTTGTAGTAACGACATCTAAATACGTTAACATTTGAAGTGCCAATCCGTAATACACTTCCGTTAAGTCTAACGCTTTTGAACTTGATTTATAATCAATAATACGAAGGAATGTTCCGTTTTCATCTTCAGCCTTATCCACACGGTCAATACGGCCGATAACTTCCATCTTCACACCATTTGGTAATGAGAATTCCATCGGCGGAAGCGATCCCGTACCGCCCATACCGAATGGCACCTCTAAATCAACTGGTACGAAACCGCTCGACTTCGCGTGTTCACGAAGAATGATTGACGTACGGAAAATGATTTGTTGTAGTTTTTGTTTTAAATAGAAATGACGATTTGAGCTTAATAAAATTTGTCTTTGTAATAACGGTGCGATTTCTTCTATTACTAAAACAGAAAGATGCTCACACTCTTTTATTGATAAATCCGCCCAAGTGCGGTTTTCACGTAATAGCCTGTCTGCAATTCTCTTCAGTGCTGCATGGAATAGTTCACCGATATCTGGTGCATCTAGTTTAAAAACATCACGCTCTCTTAACGATAAACCGTGCTGCGCGAAATGAGCGTACGCACAACGGTTGAAGAGTTCCATACGAGAAACGCTTCCTTTTATTTTATCTCCGTATAAATCTCTACTTACTACCGTACTTAGTTTCTGCGCACGATTTCGATAGAATAAACTCGATAACACGCGACTACTTTTTTGTTTCCATTCATCCGAAGTGACGTAGAAGTTATAGACGTCCCACCAAAAATCTAGATTCCCTTCAAATCCGTATCGCTTCCACGTTTGTAGTTGCTGCATGACATAAGATAACGTCACTTCTGGCGTTGCTACGTATGAAATTTGTTCCGAACGCGATAAGTCGTTTACGTCATTCGTAATAAACGAGTCTTTCACATTAGGGAACATTCTTTTTATTTTCTTAATAAAGCTAGATGCAAGTAATGTCTTTCCTTCTTCATCTGCAAGTGGGCATGAAATATATAATTTCTCAGACGCTCTCGTTACCATCTGATACATAACGAACTGCTCTTCTAATAAAGTTTGTCTCGTCGTTGGCGCGAGTTCAATTCCTGCCGCACCAAGAACTTCTCTTTCCTCATCAGAAAGCATCCCTTCATCCATCGGTGCTGCTGGAATAACTCCTTCATTTACGCCGATAATAAACGTTGCTTTCACATCTGATAACCTGGAGTGATCAATATTGGCAACTAATACTTGATCTAATGATGGCGGAATGTTAGCGAATTGAAGTGCCTCAAGTCCTGTCGACATAACGTCCGTGAACATTGATAGTGACATCTTCTCCTCACCAAGCATTTCTACAAACGTATCAAGAAGGCTCATTACTTCTTCCCATACTTGTTCATGGTCTGTTGCAAATAAGAAATCTCCGCTCTCTTCTGCACGTATACGTAATTCTTCTAACTTCTTTGGAACGTCAAGTTCTTCTAAAAATAAGTAAACCGCTTCGCACATTTGCATCACTGTTCCCGCACGCTTTAACCTTTTTTGCATGCGAATAACTGGCGTTCTTACAACATCACGCAGCCTGTTTATTTTCTCTTCCATTTCACGTTCAATATCTGTTATCATTCCGTTTGTATCGTCAAGTGAACGGTAACGGCGATACATCCACGGATCCTCAGAAGTCCATCTCTTCCCTTGTACACCGTACGCTAAACAGTAGTTTTCGAACTCATCCATCTCTTCACGCATCATTTCTTTCCTTACGTCTAATGGATATAAAAGCTCTGTTTTCACGCAGCGAAACACCGCGTCATAACGCCAATTTCCGCTAATAATTTCTAAGGCAGAACGAATACACTCTACTAATGGATGATGTGACATCGGGCGTTTTTCATCGATGAAGTGTGGAATATTATAATCTGTAAATAACGTTCGCATCACATCGTAATAACTTTCCCCGTTACGAAGAAGTACTGCAATATCTCGATAACGATACGTTTCATCCGCGACAAGTCTACGAATTTCACGAGCAACCCCTTCTACTTCAGCTCGTAAATTCGCCGCTGTACTAATTGTTACACTTGCTTCATCATAATACTTTTCATTCGGACGCGCTTCATAATGCGTTTCTAAATGAGCTAATGCCGGAGAATGAAAACGCGGTTGTTCCATAAGTGGAATTGTTTTTTCAATTTCTATTTTCTCTTCACGCGCTACTTGTTTTATTTTTTCATATGTTAACGTCGTTTCATAAAATAAATCCAGTTCATTCACTGGCTGCGCTAATGTTTTTTCATCTATCGTTAACGTAATTGTGACTCTCGCTCCACAAATCATGAGCTGTCTTACAATTTCAAGTTCTTGCGGAGAAAATGAATGAAACCCATCTATATAAATTTCAGCACCATTTACATACTCAGACTGCGGAAGCTTTTCCACTAGCAATTGTAAATAGTCTTCTGAATCTAAATATTTCCCGATTAAAGCACGTTCAAAATCATCATATAATAGCTGTAAATCATATACTTTATTCGCTAATAACTTTTGCTCAGCACTGCTACTATGCGCATCTAATTGTTGCCACATTTCATATACGTTAGATGGCGTCACATTGTAACGTTTAAACTCCGCAATCATACTGCCAAGATGCTCAAAGAAACCGTTTTGCTCCGCTGCTTTTTGGAACACCGATAATCCATCTTTACGAGATTCTACAATTTTACGAAGTAACATATGCACACCCGCTTCATCAATATGAAGACGACTCGCTCCGCCAACTTCTTGCAACACCTTCCAAGCTAATCGTGAAAAACTAAAAACTTGTGCCCGAATAGAACCTCTTACATCCTCACTTTCAATTAACGCCTGCTGCGTCTGGAATGTCATCTGTTCTGGCACAAGATATAATATTGTTTTGCCTCTCGGGCGCTGTTTTAACTCTTCTTGCACTTCTCGTAAACAAAGTGTACTCTTTCCACTTCCCGCTCTACCAATCACCAATCGAAGTGACATGTAACCCCACCTTTCACTTACACAACGAACGTTAGTTTGCTACTATAATTGTATTATAGTACACGAAAAAAGACAAACGGAGTTGTTTGTCTTTTCTATACTTCTACTTCATTATATCAACCTTTTGAAAAATTCGTTTGCACCTCTTGAATTGGCCAATATCTTAAATCGACTTTACCGACAACTGTATCAGCCTTCACAAAGCCAAAGTGTCTACTATCCCAGCTCCCAAGGCGGTTATCGCCTATTACAAAAATATGACCAGCTGGCACCACCTTTTCTTTTGTTAACTCTTCTAATGTAAAATCACCTGTTAGTTGCCTTCCATTTATCTCTTTCTTGTACTTCTCTAAATAAGGCTCATCAATAAATTGACCGTTTATATACAACTTATCATGCTTATATTCAATATGGTCTCCAGGTAAACCGATAATTCGCTTTACATAGTCTTCTTTTTTATTCGCATGAAAAACGACGACATCGAACCTGTTCAAGTCCCCCACTTGATAACTCACCTTATTTACAACGAGCATATTGCCATCCTGCAATGTCGGCATCATTGACTTCCCCTCTACAACGTACGTTGAAAAGAAAAACGTTCGAAAAAATACAGCTAATAGTACACCAATTAAAATTGTTCGTATCCACTCTAGGCCTTCTTTTTTCAAAGTTTTCTTCATCCGCTTCTCCCCTTACCCTTTAATAATGAAGCTTGCATTTATAAAGTGAAACTTAATCGGTGGGGATTTTGTTCATCCCGCACCGATCGGGCAGTTTGATCCCCACCTAACTTCTCTGCTTCAGCCGAATTTTTTGGAGGGAGTTTCACTGCCCTCAAATAGTGGGACAAAGAAGACTATTCTTAATGTAGTTCTAACTTTACTTCAATTCTTTTACCGACATACCATAAAATAAAAATAACAATCGCTACAATAACTGATTTCACCGGCTTATGAATAAACGACATTAAATCATGACCGATGTACGTTAAAATAAAAATCATCACAAGCTTCCCGAATGCGAGCGCAAGTCCGAACTGTTTTACGCTAATGCGAGATAAACCAGCTACAACGTTTATAAGCGCAGACGGTGTAAACGGAAAACAAAATATAACAAACACTGGCGCGAATCCTTTCCTTTCAATCCACCCCATTGCCTTGCGCACTTTCTCATGCTTATTTACAAAAGAAAAGAAACGGCTTCGTCCAAAATGGCGGATAATGAAAAAAACAAGCATAGCACCGATTACTGATCCAAGCCATGAATAAAGGAAACCCAGCCAAAATCCAAATGCAACAGCATTCGCTAGTACAAACACAATAAGTGGTAATGCTGGAATAAGCGCCTCTATCATCGGCAAACCGATGCCAAGA
Organism: Bacillus sp. EKM202B; assembly: GCF_011066025.1. NCBI lineage: Bacteria > Bacillati > Bacillota > Bacilli > Caryophanales > Bacillaceae > Bacillus > Bacillus sp. EKM202B. The sequence goes on from NZ_JAAMNK010000002.1 coordinate 368,836, forward strand.
AGCGGTCCGAACGCCTTATAACTTTCAACAATATGATCCATATTTTCTGGTGAAAAATACTCTTTGATTGACTGAAAATCCATTCTACACTTTACCCCTTTACTCTAATTACTACCTCTACTGTATCATTGCTTTTCTGAAAGAGGAAATGGTAGATACGACATATGGAGATGTAATTATTAAGTTTCCATGTCCTTCATTAGAATTCCTTCATTATTTAGCTATGATAATCTTTCAATATTCGACAGGATATGAAGATAATTTAGACACTATACACAAATTGTAACTTAACGGTTACGTTTGATGAAAAAGCAGAAACTACAGAAAGGAATAATTCGTCTTTTTCAAAAAAATACCCTTACTGCACGTAAGGGTATTTCTACCTATATAGAAAGAAGTATCATGTATGCCACAAATATAAAATGATATATATCCACACTACATTAAATATATATAAGGAAATTACCATTATATTGTTCCATTAAAGAACAATATATTTGTACATCTCACTCGGTTTATTTATGAATCTTACAGCGTAAACTGTATATATAATGAAATAAAAAAAGGATGAGTCTCCTCATCCTTTTCCTCTCACACATCTTCTTCCCTAACAAAATACACTTTCTCATAAGCTGGTCTTAATGTTGATTCATCTCTTTTATCAATTTCTTTAAAACAAGGATTTCCTTGTTTCTTCTTTCGATCTTCATATTCTGTACGCAGTTTCGCTGTACGATTTTGTTGATTTTCAAAACTACTTTTTGATATTTCTAATTTCACAGCAAGGCCATTTATAAATCGAATCATAAGATTTCCATCTTTTAATTCTCGATTACTTTCGATATAAAAATGCGACAGCCACGCGCACTCTTTTCTAGAATAAGAATAAGTAGGGAAAAAATAAAGTTGATCTGTCGGACTGATTGCAATCGGTGCTTTATGTGTAATGTGCGTTAACTCTTTCGTTCCTTCTTTTCTGCCCAAAAAACTAGATCCATGCTTACGACAACTTCTCTCTATAATATCTAGAGGCTTTTGAAATACGAAAAAAGAATCTTCCATTTCAACAACTCGCGTAACAATTTTCTTTTCACTTAGAATAACAGGAAGTAAGGCCATTGTATTTTTAGTTACAACATAATTTTCGACATAGCGTTCTACTTTACTTTCCATATCCTATTATCTCCTTTTTTCATTTTCTATTTATATTAGCAGCTGCATATATAATTTTAGCACCTATGAAAAGGAAATAGGTAACAGGTTCCGCTTTTTTACAATTTTTTATCATTTATCAAACATTTGTCAAACAATAAAATCACGATATATAAATTAAATAGTTTTATAACCATAAAAACAGCATTTATACTACCTATAAATATTTATTATTCCTTCCTCTTTTTACATCATTACAACAATTAACTTTGCTATAATTAAAATATAAATCCAATATATGGAGGGCCCTTATGGAAGAAAAAGAGATCCAACCATCGATTCAAATGAAAAATAGTAGCGTCATTATCGTGAAAAACTCAGCTAGTATTATATTCGGTTTATTTTTCATTCTGCTATTCTTCGCTAAACCATTTCGTAAATCGAAATGTCCTGAATGTAAAAAACGCGAGAAGAAAAAAGCAGGAAAAGAAGAGTAAAAGGCCTTCCTTTTTGGAAAGCCTTTTACTCTTCTTCATTACCTCTATAAACGTCGAGTACAACTTCATTTACATATATCTCAACAACAAAAAAAGGATGGCATGAGCCATCCTTTTTTCCATCATCAACTATAAAATTATAGTTTGATTACGTTTTTAGCTTGAGGTCCACGGTTGCCTTCTTCGATTTCGAAGCTAACTTTTTGACCTTCTTCTAAAGATTTGAAACCTTCAGTTTCGATTGCAGAGAAATGTACGAATACATCGTTTTCGCCTGGAACTTCGATGAAACCGAAGCCTTTTTCGTTGTTAAACCATTTTACTTGTCCTGTTACTGCCATGATTATTTCCTCCTAAGAAAATACAAATTATTTTAGTCTTCCTGTATAAAAAAAGAATCCACACATTATCAAACACGAAACATAAACTAGTTCTCACATACTTTTTCTCGTTCGTTTTCGGCACTTGATAATATATGGATTGCTTAATTTAACTATTCAACTGACATCATCATAGCATACTTAAAATAAAATGTACAATCTTTTTTGAAAATAGAATTTCTAATTTTTAGTATTTCTTATAAAATAAAATTATCTCTATTCTATATAAGGAGGAATTCATGACAACCAAAATTCCTAAAAAACATTAAAGAGAATTGAAGAGGATATTGAAAATAATAATCTCGGAAAGGCAAGAGAAAGATTACACGGTCTCATCTTTACATACCCAAATGAATTACATCTTCGAAAACAAATCGGAGACATTTATTATAAATTACAATATCCAGAAATGGCTGGACGTTATTGGTATCTAGAGGAGCATAAAACAGATATTATGCATGAATCATGTTTATTATTTGAAAAATCAATGGGAAATGATCCTTATCATATTGCGCGTGCTTTAAAATTCAAAGGCGATTCTAGCAAGATAAAGAAATTGTATAAAGAGCAGCCTTTATCTCCAGTACAAAAAAAAGTAGCAGAGGAATTAGTATATGAATATAAAGAAACATGGGAAGATAAGTTACTCTCTCTTGGGTGTCTAGTATTCCTTGCTTTCCTTCTTTTCTCTGCTATTGTCGGTATATTCACTATTTGGAATTGGATTTTTTAATTATAGGGGGAATTTTCACATGTCAAACTACGAACAAGAAGAAAAGCTAACAGGGGGAAACGTCTCAAACGTATATCGTTCTGAAAATACTGTTCGGCGGGAATTAAAGCCAGACAGTACAAAAATTCATAAGCTATTACGTCATCTAGAAAACAAAGGATTTCATTATGCCCCAAAGTTTTTGGGCATAGATGAAAAAGATAGAGAGATTTTATCATTTATAGAAGGCGACGCAGGCAATTATCCTTTAAAAGAATTCATGTGGTCTAATGATGTGCTGAAAGAAATCGCAAAGATGCTCCGTCTGTACCATGATGCTGTAAGTGACTTTCCGTTATTAGCTGATTGGAAACCGATGGATCATACCCCACATAACATTGAGGTTTTATGCCACAATGATTTTGCTATATATAACATTATTTTCAATAATGAAAAGCCAGTCGGTATTATTGATTTTGACGTCGCTGCTCCTGGTCCAAGAATGTGGGATATCGCTTATACGCTTTATACTTGTGTACCTTTAAGTCGAGTGTATTATACGGAATCAGGTGAGGCAATTCATTACGACTCATCGCAACATGCAGGTCGTATTAAAGAAAGAGTAAAGTTGTTTGCTCAGTCCTACGATAAAGATATGGACGAAAATTACTTCGAAATGGTGTTACTACGTTTAGAAGGGTTATGTACATATGTGAAAAGAAAAGCACAAGAAGGAGACGGAAATTTCCAAAGAATGATTGATGAAGGACATCTAGATCATTATGAAAAAGATATGACGTTTATTCGTAAGCATGGGAAAGAATGGATCTAATATTATTTCTATTTTTGTTAGTAAATATATTTTAAGTTATGTTACATATATCCGAATAATCGTTCATATCGTTTCTTTTCCTACCGGAACTATCAAGCTAAAATCTCGAGATACCCCCTAACGAAATTTTAGCTTTCTATAGTTATGTAAGAGAATTCAGCCCATTTTTTCGTTTCACAAAAATTTTATAATAATTAAAATCACATTATAAAAATATTATATTATAATACAACTAGTTAAAGGGAAACTTTAATCAGTGGGGTTTTGTGCATCTCCCACGTAACTTCTTTGCTCCAGCCAACTTTTGAGGCGGGAGTCTTACTGCCGCAAATAGCGGGATAAAATTACAAGGCCGTTTGCCATGGGGGATTTACATACATGAAAAAGATTTTATTTTTGTTATTGGCTACTATTATTACGTTAACATACCTTCTAGTTTTTAATAAGACTATTGATTCTGAAATTAAAGGATTCCCTATACCTTATGAAGCTAAATTAATTCATACTACTGAGGAGATAGGTGAGTATGTATATAAAGGCGATTGTTTTGAATCAGGTTTATCTATATGGTATCAAATACATATAAAATTAAAGGGATGGGATAAGACTTTTGCAGAGGGTGGAATGAAAGTTTATGAGAAGGATAATAAAAAAGTAACCGTAATATATTTAACGGGAGAAGATGTTATCAGTTTATATAAAGAGTAATAAAAAAGGTGATCACTTAATTGTGATCACCTTCCTTTTATTTCGTAAACTGAGCTTCTTCTGTAGAACCTTTTAACGCTGTCGTTGATGAAGTACCGCCTGTAATGACTTGTGCTACTTCATCAAAATAACCTGTTCCTACTTCGCGTTGATGACGAGTTGCAGAGTAACCGTGTTTCTCTGCTGCGAATTCCGCTTGTTGTAATTCAGAATATGCTGCCATGCCACGCTCTTTATAGCCACGCGCTAATTCAAACATGCCGTAGTTTAATGAGTGGAATCCAGCAAGTGTTACGAACTGGAACTTGTAACCGTAAGATGCGATTTCTTTTTGGAAGCTCGCAATCGTTTTTTCATCTAATTTTTGTTTCCAGTTAAATGACGGTGAACAGTTATAAGCGAGTAATTTCCCTGGATATTTTTTATGGATTGCGTCTGCAAATCGTTTTGCATCTTCTAAATTTGGTTCAGACGTTTCACACCAAACGAGGTCTGCATACGGTGCATACGCTAAACCACGTGCAATTGCTTGATCCAGTCCTGCTTTCGTACGATAAAATCCTTCTGGTGTTCTTTCTCCTGTAATAAACGCTTTATCAACCGGATCGATATCACTCGTAATTAAATCGGCTGCATCTGCATCTGTTCTTGCAACGATAATTGTCGGTACTCCCATTACGTCCGCAGCAAGGCGTGCGGAAATTAAATTACGTACCGCTGTTTGTGTCGGCAGTAATACTTTTCCACCTAAATGTCCGCATTTTTTCTCTGAAGATAATTGATCTTCAAAGTGTACACCTGATGCACCCGCTTCAATCATACCTTTCATAAGCTCGAATACGTTTAATTGTCCGCCAAATCCAGCCTCTGCATCTGCTACAATCGGTACGAAATAATCTGTATCATCGCTTCCTTCCATATGCTGAATTTGATCCGCACGTTGAAGTGTTTGATTAATTCGTTTTACTACAGCTGGTACGCTGTTCGCTGGATATAAGCTTTGGTCTGGATACATATGTCCAGAAAGGTTTGCATCAGCCGCTACTTGCCAACCACTTAAGTAAATTGCTTTTAATCCCGCTTTCACTTGTTGCATCGCTTGGTTTCCTGTTAATGCACCAAGTGCGTTAATATAATCTTCCGTATGAAGCGATGTCCAAAGCTTCTCAGCCCCGCGGCGTGCTATTGTATGTTCAATATCAATCGAACCACGCAAACGAATTACATCTTCAGCTGAATACGGACGTGTTATTCCTTTCCATCTCGTATCTAATTCCCAGTTCTCTTGTAATTTATCGATTCTTTCGTTTTTCATTTATTCCATCCCCTTTTCACTTTATAAAATTTCATAACCCGGTAATGTTAAAAACGGTACGAACTCATCATTCCGAATGAGGTTTGTAAACAATGTTGTCGCCTCTTGGAATCTCCCTTTCTTAAAGGCTTCTTTACCAATCTCTCTTTCTATCTTTACTAATTCTTCTTCTTTCCATTCTTCCATTAATTCGAGCGTAATATTGCGGCCATCATTTAGCTTTCCGCCTTCATGACGAATCCATTGCCATATTTGTGCTCTGGAGATTTCCGCAGTTGCTGCATCTTCCATTAAGTTATAAATTGGCGCTGCTCCCCGTCCACTTAACCAAGATGCAATATATTGAATACCTACACTAATATTCGTGCGAAGACCTTCTTCTGTAATCGTTCCCACTGGTACTTCTAATAAATCTTTTTCTGTAACACGTATTTCTTCACGTTTCCTAAAAATTTGATTCGGCGTTTTCATAATGTGATTAAATACTTCCATCGCAACCGGTACAAGTCCCGGGTGGGCAACCCAAGTCCCATCATGACCGTCTAAAGCTTCACGCTCCTTATCAGCACGCACCTTTTCGAAAGCCGCTTCATTCGCTTCTGGATTATTTTTAATCGGAATTTGTGCTGCCATTCCTCCGATTGCTGGTGCATTACGGCGATGACATGTTTGAATTACTTTTAAAGAATACGCGCGCATAAACGGCGCCGTCATCGTGACTTGCGCTCTATCTGGCAGTAAAAATTCATTATGATTACGGAAACCCTTTAAGAAGCTGAAAATGTAATCCCATCTTCCGCAGTTTAAGCCAGCAGAATGATCTTTTAGCTCATACAAAATTTCATCCATTTCAAACGAAGCGTGAATCGTCTCCAATAGCACAGTCGCTTTAATTGTTCCGTTTGGAATACCGATGTATTTTTGAGCAAATACGAATACATCGTTCCATAATCTCGCTTCTAAATAACTTTCCATTTTCGGTAAGTAAAAGTACGGGCCACTTCCTTTTTCTAAAAGCGCCTTCGCATTATGGAAAAAATACAGACCAAAATCCACTAAGCTGCCGGACATATTTTTCCCATCAACTTGCATATGCTTTTCCTCTAAATGCCATCCTCTTGGACGCACAATGAGTACAGCTGTTTTATCATTTAATCTATATTCTTTTCCTTTATCATTTTTGTGTGAGATCGTTCCCTTTACTGCATCTCGTAAGTTAATTTGGCCTTCAATCGCATTTTCCCAAGTTGGTGAATTCGAATCTTCAAAATCCGCCATAAAAAGATGAGCTCCTGAATTTAAAGCGTTAATGACCATCTTTCTATCTACCGGTCCAGTAATCTCTACGCGGCGATCCTCTAAATCTTTCGGAAGATTGGCGATTGTCCAATCCGCTTCACGTATGTGCTTTGTTTCTTCTAAAAACTTCGGAAACTCCCCTGCATCAATTCTTTTTTGTTTCTCTACACGTTTTTGTAATAGTTCTGTGCGGCGCTCATTGAAATTTTCATGTAGTTCCTTTAAAAAACTAAGCACCTCAGGTGTCAATATTTCGTTGTACGCTGGTAACATTTCTCCGGGCAATGTAACCCGTGAAGTTCGCGTCGACATATTAGCATCCCCTTCTTAAACTGTTTTATAACAGATTTGATTTTATGTTTTATATTATATAACAAATCTTCAGAAAAGGAAGTTTTTTTTGAAAATTCATTTCATTTTTTTTGAAAACGCCGTTCTTTCGTGCTCTATTCCATACAAAAAAGGCCACTGTTATACAACAACGGCCTTTTCGTAACATCTTCCAAAATTAAAAATGAAATTATATCAAATACAACTTTACATTTCAGAGGTAGCACTTCCCTTCACCGATAGCTCCTTTTCTCTTCCTTTACGAAAAGTGAGTGCCATTCCTACAAAAATAAGGACAATCCCTACAACTTGCATACTAGTCGGTCTAAATCCGGTAAAGACCGTATCTAACAAAATTGCTACAGCAGGATCTAAAAACACTAATACAGAAATAAGTCTCGTCGATAAATCTCTTAAACTGTCAAAAAACAAGTAATATACAAACCCAGTATGTATAAGTCCTGTTGCCGTTATCATCATCCAGTTCGTCTCTGTTAAACCTTGAAACTGTCCGAAATCCACAAATGGTAACAATAAAAATATACCTAAAAACGTTTGTACAAATGTCATCGCATATGCACTCGTATGCTTGATTCCTTTTCCTAATAAAGTCGTAAAAGCATAAAATAACGCTGCAAGTAGTGCCCATACCATTCCAGATGACATGAGTTTCTCGAGCGACACACTTCCATCTACTCCAGCTACTAAAACCGTGCCGAGGAAACAAATGACAATGGACATAACGGCAAACGCTGTTAGCCTCTCTTTAAATACGATACTCCCAATCATTAATACGATAATTGGAGCGAGATGATAGACAGAAATTGCAATTGTAATTGACATAACTTCAAACGCTTTAAATAGAAATACCCAGTTAAAAACGAGAAATACGCCGCACGCTAATATTTGCACAATCTCTTTTTTATTCCACTTTTCATTTTTATATTGTCCTGTCACTAACCAACATAACGCTAAAAATATAGTTGCACAAATACAACGAACAAATACTAATTCAAAAGACGGTAAACCTGTTTGGACAGAAAAAAATCCAATTGATCCGAAAATAGACATCGAAAGGATCATTTTTATAGCCGGCATTGATTTTTTATTGTACACCCTTTCTCTCCTCCTACAATCACTCTCTTATAAAACTAAAAATTCTAAAAACATTACTTATTATTATATATTACAATCAAAAAATTGTAAAAAACTAGAATATAACGATTGACATCCACACAAAATTTTCATAATAAAAAATCATCCTTTTGTATTCCACAGGATGATTTTTTATATGTATTGAGAGGTCTATATATTTATGAAGACTTACATATACTCTACTATTTTTGAAGAGTAAATTGGGAAACTATCTGTTTTAGTCCTCCTGCTACGTTGTGCAGATGTTCAATTGAAGTCGAAATCTCTTGAACAGATTTTTCTTGCTGTTGAATAGACTCTTTTACCCTATCAGTTCGATCAGATGATCTTTGAGAAATTTGCGCCATATCTTCTGTAGAAGCAGAAATCTCCTCACTACTCGCTGCAATTTCATCTGTAGACATAGATACCGTTTGAATTTGCTCAGATACTTGCTGCACTTTTTCTGTAATAGTTCCAAATACTTTTTCTGTATGCATTACTACTTGTGTACCTGCCTGTACCTCATTATCTACTTTCCCCATCATATGTACCGTATGATTCGTTGTTCCCATAACTTGAGTAATAAGCTTCTCAATTTGTTTAGCAGAGTCACTAGATTGTTCTGCTAATTTTCGTACTTCATCTGCCACAATTGCAAATCCTCTACCACTTTCTCCAGCACGTGCAGCCTCAATTGCGGCGTTTAATGCTAATAAGTTAATCTGAGAGGTAATACCTTGCATAACATCAATGATTTTAACAATTTCTTCTGATTGTTCTTTCATAGTCTCTACTTGTTTCACACCGCTATGTACTGAATTTTGGATTGTATCCATCTGTTGAATCATTTGTTTCATTAATTTGTTACCACTCTCTGCATCTAGTGCTGATTGAGCAGACAATTCATTTACAGAGGATGATGTATTCACTATACTCTGCATTCCTTGTGTCAACTCTTCCATCGCACCCGCAGTTTGTTCCATTGCTTGCATTTGGCTCTCTGCGCCATTGGCAACTTCTTCAATATCCATAGTGATTTTCTTTGCTGCACCGCTAGATACTTCTGATGCAGATACTACTCCGTCTGCATGTTGGAATAAAAGCTGAATATTATTCTCTACTTCTTGCATATTTGTTCTTAGCCCTGCAATCATCTCGTTAAAATCACTTACTAATACACCTAATTCATCTTTAGCATTATAATCACCATGTACAGTTAAATCTCCCTCTTTTGCTCTTTCCATCATACGACTAACCGTTTGTAAAGGAGCAACTATAAGTTTGCTAATAATATAACTTACTATACATATAATGATTGTAGTAACTACTGCAAGAATGATAAAGGTAATAACAGAGCGATCTATCATTTTTTGAGAATCTTTAAATACTTGGTCAGCTAAGTTTGAAACATAAGTTTCTAAATCTACAGCATAACCAGCTAACTCTACTCCCTTCGGTTTTAAGTCCTTTTGAAATTCGTTTACCATTTGAGATTCATTTGTTCCCTTCGCTTTGTCAAACAACTTCTTATATGTCTCCATATAACTTGGCAAAGATTTCTTCATCTTCTGAAACAGCTCATCCTCTTGCTTACTTAAATTAACGCCATCATCATATTCTTTTAATAAAGAATCATATTTTTTAAGATCCTTTTCAACATTACTAATAATCCCTTCTTTATTGGTCCCCTCATTTTGTGACGTTGTAATTAATTCTAGTAAGTTATATTCTAGTGAATTTTGTGTACGAAGCATTCCTTCTAATATAACTGCAGAATTTTGATAATCATCTACTACAATCTCTGTATCGTGCTTAATCTTATTAATAGAATTAATTGCTACACAGCTCATAATTGTCATGCCCAAAACTGCTAATGAGATAAGTAAGAATAATTTATGTTTCACTTTTAAATTTTGTAAAAAATACATATTTCCACCTTTATTCCTTTATATATAGATTTTTAGAATTTTATAGCTTATTATTTACAAAATCACAATAAAAAGCAATGATAAATATTCCCAATACCAAACTTATATTTCTATAAACAAGAAGTAGCATAATCGCTACTTCTTGTTTTTTTGTTTTTCATATTGCTCAAACGTATGAATTCTTTCGAAAATTGGTGGATGTGTGTATAAGAAAAATTTTACTAACGCAGGTGGATTCACTTGGCTTAAACTTGTTTTTGATAAATATTGAAACGTTCTCACACCTGATTTCCCATCTTTCGTCATATTTAAAGCGTATTGATCCGCCGCGCGTTCTTCTATTCGTGAAACGTAGTTTGTTGCTGGTTGTGATGCAAAGGATAGTACAGAAGAAATTAAGAAAAATAAAGGTAAAATCGAGAAACATGCCATTTTTGAAATTTGCAGCGTATCTCCCCATTTTCGAATACACAAATTTAAAATTCGACTAATTACATACATACCTATAAACGATAGTAAAATATAACTCGCAACGCCCCAATATATATGTTTCATTACGTAATGTCCCATTTCATGGGCCATAATAAATAAAATCTCTTTATCTTTTAATTGCTGAAGTGTTGTATCCCACATTACAATACGAAGGTTTTTTCCAATTCCTGTTACATATGCATTTAACGAATTCGTTTTTTCCGACATATTTACTTCATATACATGTTCAGATGGAATATCAGCTTTATCTGCCATCGCTAAAATTTTCGTTTCTAATTCCTTATTTTTCAGCGTTGAAAAATCATTATAAAGTGGATCAATTACAACAGGTTGCACGAACGTTAAGAAAATTGTAAACGGTACAGAGAGTGCCCATCCTGCTAGCCACCATCTCTTCGGAAATTTACGGATGAGCCATAAAAGAACTGTAACAATGAGTAACATCGTCGCATAATTAACCCAAAAATCGATAACGTGATCTTTTATCCAGCTTTGTGTACTTTGCGTGGAAATACCGTAATCAACCGACACTTTACGCCCAATCCATTGCATCGGTAATGCCAGTACCGTTGTGAGTAATGATAAATAAAAGAAATAAATCGCAACTTGTAAGACACTTATTTTAGTCGTTTCCTTTGACCATTTCTCAAACTTTTTTGAAATACCGAGCACGAGTACAAATAATAAAATAATCCATTCAAGAGGCGTCGCTAAAAAGAACAGTAAATTTTTCACGCGCGAATAATCTTGGCTTAGCGTAAGCTCTTTCGCATTCATAAACGTTTCTGGATCCGCACTCGTACCTTTATACATGTTCGGAATGAGTTCATGATTCCATCCAAATAAATACCAATATATAAGCAACGCAAATCCAACGTACAAAAAAAGCGACCACCCAATAACTTTCCTCACGCTATTCCCTCCTCTATGCTGCCTGTCTATTATTATTGTAAGTTCGTACATGCTAAATTAGAACAAGCTAATTACGAGAATTGCTCGAGAGCCTTCTATTTACATAAAGTGAAACTTTAATCAGTGGGGGTTTTCTTCATCCCCCACTGATTATTAGCCTTCACCAATCGGGCTTTTACGGGCAGTTGATCCCCCGCCTAATTTCTTTGCTGTCACTGAATTTTGAGATGGGGGTCTTACTGCCCGTTAATGCGGGATAAAAAAAACTCTTCTACATAAGAAGAGTTTCACCTATTTTTAGACACTTTCCTCGGTTCATAATTCGGAATAAGAAAAGCACTTACAAACCAGCACATTAAACCAGCGCCTTTTACATATTTTACATATTCATAGTCTTGAAAAAATAGCGTCGTTATAATAATCGTAAAAAAACCTACTAAAACAAATATATACCCTATTTGTTTCTTCGATAACATAAGTACTTATCCCCCTTAAGGCAGTACATCTATTAACAAACTGAAATCTTGTACAGAAAAAGAACTATATTTCATAATACCTTGTACAGCTAAAAGTAAAACAAGACCGATCACACACATATAGTTAACACTTTCGCCACCCTTTTTTTCAGTAACCATGCCACCACTTATACATAAGACCCCTAATAAATGGAGCGCTAAATACATGAAAAAGTAGGCTTCCTCCCAGCGGAGAATAACATTTACTGTCGTTATTAGCACTATGCTAAGTAAAATCAAATAAAAAAACTTATTTGATGATATTGTTTCATTCATATAATTTTATACATTCCTTTCAAATTTAGAATTAATGATGTCTCAAAGCTATAAAGTAAATGATTGTTTTCATACCATAAAACAAAAGGAAAGCTCCCATTACTTTCGCGAATACTTTATGAACCCGCACATACTTCTCTTCATTTTTTCTGAAGATACGCTTCATCATTACTTCTAACATTAGACCGAATATTATTAAAATCCCTAATACAATAAGAAGAGAAATAATATTTTCTTTTAAATGAGTACTAGAAAATAAGTAATACTCCGGAAACACAATTGTATCTACTACAAGTTAAAAAGCCAATGACAAAAGCCTTTATCACACATATCTGTAATAGACGTAGCATCTATAATGTCTTTCAATATTTTTTCAATCGTTTTCTTCGTCTCATTTATCTCCCACTACATCTGCAAAACTCTCTACCTGCTCTGCGTATATAACTGGCACTTCTTTACTCCAGTATTTGCGGTTAACAAATAAAAAGATGAGTACTAAATTTAATCCTGTTATAAAAATAATCAGTCCTGGAAAGAACGTCGTATAGTTTGAGAAATCTGCAAAACTCATGATCTTTTCTCTACTTACTAGGAACGATGCACAAAGTACAAATGTATTATTTAACATATGTATCGCAATTGGCATGAGTAAGCTTTTCGTACGAATATATACGATTGATAATACGATACTAAATACGGCGGCACCGAGAAAATCGACATGTAATATCGCAAATAAAAGTGCCACTGCAATCATCGCTATACTCGTTCCCCATTTCGCAGCAAAGCGCTGAAGTAAAAATCCACGAAAAACAAATTCTCCAATAATAGGTGCGATAAATACAACCATAATAAATTGATATATATATCCCCCGGCACTATCTACAATCGGTTTGTGTAAAGCATTCATAATAAAATCTGGTGTAATCCATGCAAAGCTGTACATGTATAAAATCAGATACCCGTAACTGAACATGCACAACATAATCGTAATGTATATAACTTGCACCAAGTTAAATGTTTCATTTTTATTAAGAAATAATGAAAATGAAACACGGTGCTTTCTATACTCATAAAAAATCCATGCAATCGGAAGGATATAAAATATAAGTATATTTATAAAAGATGAATTTTGTATATGAAATGTACTTTCTAGCAATTTTTCACTACTTCTCGCTACTAAAATTAATAGTGCAAATACAATTAAAAAATATCTAGCTCGCATCATTTGAAACGGATTCACACTCATCTCCTCCCCTATGTTACTTTTATCATATCATTTGATTCTTAATTTTTTATAAAAGAAAACCTTAAATTTTCCTTAAAAATTCCATATGTTACAAAAAGATGATATGATATTCGAGGAAATTAAGGGGGATTCTTATGTATCAAGCAAATATATTACTCGTCGATGATGAAACAGCAATTTTACAACTACTAACTACCATTCTTGAAAAAGAAGGTTTTTCTCATATTACAACTGCAACATCAGCTGAATTAGCTTTATCTCTCATCGAACAAAACAATTACGATTTAATTATTTTAGATGTCATGCTTCCTGGACAATCTGGTTTTGATATTTGTCCAATTATTCGCCAACAAACAGATTGTCCGATTTTCTTCCTATCAGCGAAGGCATCTGATCTAGATAAAATATCTGGATTTTCATACGGTGCAGATGATTATATTACGAAGCCATTTAATCCATTAGAAGTCGTAGCTCGTATGAAAGCACAACTTCGAAGACATATGAAACAAACCGTACCACACGAACAAAAAGCACACTCTATTTCATTTGGGAGATTTGAAATTGATCAACATTCCGCAGAACTTACAGTAAATGGACACGTTGTCGAATGTTCCGCTCAACTGTTTCAACTACTACTCTTCTTTTGTGAGAATCCGAACTACGTATTTTCGAAAGAAGAAATATACGAAAAAGTTTGGGGAGCACCCGCCTATAATGGCGATGACAATACTGTTATGGTCCACATTCGAAAGCTACGCGAAAAAATTGAACAAGACCCAAGTAAACCAGAATACATAAAAACTGTTCGCGGACTTGGCTATAAGTTCGTTACAAAGTAGGGTGACGATATGAATCTTAATAAACGGCTTATCATCCAATTTATACTGCAACACGTTTTTGTTTTAGTTACATTACTTATTGCTGTAGTCGCTGCTTTCACTTATTTAATTTTTCTTGTTACTAGTATTTCATACGAACCTAACATTCCGGATTCTGATAGTTTTACAATTTCAAGATATATCTCTTCAGAAGATGGCGATATTACGTTAAAAACGGAAGTAAAAGATTTAATTAAAGAGAAAAATGATTGGATTCAGATTGTAGAGGAAAACGGGAAAGTCCTCTATCAATTTAATACACCAAGTGATGTCCCAACTTCTTATACGAAAACATCTTTACTCGCACATATACAGAATCATATAGAAAGCCCTTATACATTTACATATTGGGAAATTGAAGTAGAAGAAAAAAACGTACTTGTTATTTACGGCGGTATGTTAAAAAGTAATGCATTACTAAAAACAATTCAGAAAGAACACTCTTCTGTACCTACAGATTCGTTCACATTAACAGAACAAGAAAAACAGTTACTCTCTAAAGAAAAAGCAACGCTGCAAATATTTAATCATAGTGGCGAAGAGGTTTTTTCCTATCCAACTGGAAAGAAAAAAACACTTTCTACAATACAGACTGCTCTTAACGAAAAAGAACCGTGGAATCATAAAGAAAACACGTCTAGCTTTTACGATGCAAATAGTGGTCAGCTTCTCGTCGTTACAGCAAAAAATGAACGATACTACCCAGATGACGAAATTGAGGATGTATTTACTAAGAAGTTTCTAATCGGATGCGGATTAATCCTTCTTATCGTCTTTGTTTATTTAGTCATTCTATCTATTTGGTACGGAAATAAGTTTGGGAAACCGTTACTACACGCAATGCGTTGGCTTAAAAATATCGCTGGTGGAAAATATGAAGAGCCTGTTAGTAAAAAAGGAAAACCAGTTCGATTCAGGCGATCTGGTAAAGAAAAATGGTCATTTCGCTTATTTAGAGATGTTACTAGCTCACTAGAGCACCTTTCAATTACACTCAAAAAAAATGATGCGATGAGGCAAGTACTGCAGCAAACACGTGAAGAATGGATTACCGGTCTAACGCACGATTTAAAAACACCACTTAGCTCTATATATGGCTACGCATTATTACTAGAATCAAAGCAGTATAACTGGACTGATCATGACATTCAGCAATTCGGCAGCGTTATGAAAGAGAAATCTCAATATATGACTACACTAATTGACGATTTAAGCTTAACGTATCAATTAAAAAATAACAGCCTTCCTGCCCAGCACGTAAACATTGAAATGAATCAATTCGTCCAAAAAGTATTATTACAATTTATTAATAATCCGACACTGCAAAATCAAAATATTGAATTCGTACCGAGCTCAAATAAAATTCAATATTTCATTGAAGAAAAATGGTTCCAGCGTATTATCGAAAACTTACTAGCAAACGCTGTGAAACATAATAATGAAACGACAAATGTAATCGTAAAGCTTTCGCAGGATGTAAATTCATTTACACTATCTATTTCAGATAACGGAAAAGGAATGGACGATAAAACGAAAGAACTTTTATTCGAGCGATATTACAGAGGGACTAATACAGAAGAAAGCAACATCGGAACTGGACTTGGTCTCGCCATTACGAAACAGCTCGTTCATGCCCATAACGGGACAATTTCTATTGATAGTGAACTCGGGAAAGGAACGACGATTGTTCTTGTATTTCCGTTTCGTTCATAAAAAAGGTGCTTTACAAAAGCACCTTTTCTTTAATACTCTTCTATGATAACAATTAATAACTTCCGGATTTGTTCATATATGCTTAGTTGGCGATTCAATTCCACATATTGTTCCATATACCTATAAATATTCTGGATACACTTGTAAAAAGCTTTTATACAACAACTCTCTTTGTAATTCCAGAATTTTTTTAGAAAAAAGAACATAACTCAAATTCCCATCTATTAATGACTTATAACTGTAAAAATCCTCCACAAAAGAATCTGTCTTATATTCCTCTTCAATTCTTTCTATATCTTCCGATGGGTATGGTATTTCTAACTCTTCTTTTAAATATTCAAGCTTTTGACGAAGTCCATGTTAATTTTTACTATGTCTTCTCTCCTATTTCCCTACTAACACAAACACATTCTCATCAGGCGCTTCCATTACCGCAACATGTCCTGATTCTGTTGGCAATGGTTCACGAATCCATTTTACATCTTTATTATCTTTTAAACTTTCATACGTTTGTTGTACATCTTCTACTAATACTTCGACTTCCATAAAATTAATATCCGGATGATTACTTATTACTAACTCCGAACTTTTTTCATCTAGAAACTTCAATCCTATTAACGTCCAAATAACCCCTTCTTCTAGTTCTCTTTCTATAATCCAGTTTTGCTTCATTCCCATTTCTTTATAAAAAGAAACCGACTTCTTTATATCCTTCGTATGTATAGATACACATTCTAGTTTTTTGAACATCTTCCCATTTCCCCCTTTATTAAAAAGCGAACCATCTCCCAATGATTCGCTTTTACCCTATTATTTTTTCTTCACCGGTATCCAAAGCTCTACTTGAGCGAACTCACTCTTATCTTCGTGGCAACGCTCATCATATAGTTCAAACTCTGTAACGCCGCAATGTTCATATCCTGAATGCGGGAACCATTCTGAGAATACTGCATTCCACGTTTGATGAATAGACGACACCATTTCTGCATGAGGAACTTTCGGTGTTGTAAATACGGCATATGTTGCTGCCGGGAATGTACGCTTTGCAACCTCATTTGGTACGTTTTCAAAGTCTGTAACTTCCATTCCGATAATATAAGTGAAGTCCCCTGTTTCTAAATTAAAATCTGTACATAATCCAAGTTCTACCCATTGGCTCGTATCTTTACGATTCGGAATCGTTGTTCCAAGATCTTTTTGTAAATATTCTTGCCAAAATGCTGGGATGTCTTGATGGTTTTTCCCTTCTTTACTTGTCGTCTTCAGTTCATAACCTGCCATTAAAAATTCTGGTTTATTTACAATACGATATTCCATTTGTATGCCCCCTAAATACGGATTTAATTTTCTTTGTTTTACATTCACACTGTAATACATCGGTGTTTCAATTTCTTGTTTTCGATATTCACTCGGTGTCATTTGAAATAATTTTTTAAAGGCTCTCGTGAACGTTTCATGAGATTGAAAGCCATGCTCAAACGCGATATCAATAACTTTTTCATCCGTATGAGAAAGTTGATAAGCTGCCCGGGCTAACCTCCTCTTTCGAACATACTCCATTACTGTATCACCTACTAACGCCTGAAATACACGATGAAAATGCGACTCAGAAAAACCTGCAATGCGAGCTAAATTACGCAGCGTCTGTTTTTCCATTACATCTTCCTCAATATAATCAATGGACCTTTGAATTTGTGTTTCATAGCTTTCCATCTCTGTTCACCCGCCTTATATGTATTATGATAAAAGAGAATCCTATCCAATTCTTGACGTTTTTTACTATAATTTTAAAAACAAATGTAACTTTTTTATATGTATTTCGTTGTTATGTATGAAGGGAGGGAAATTAGTGAAAAGCAAACAATCATTAGAAGACATTTATTCAGATCATATGCATGATTTATTTCGCTATCTTCTCTCCCTAACCGGAGATTCCCACTACGCGGAAGATCTTATGCAAGAAACATTTTACCGAATGCTCGTCCATATTGACTATTATAAAGGAGAAGAAATTAGACCTTGGTTATTTACAATTGCCTACAACGCCTTTATCGATTGGTACCGAAAAGAGAAAAAATATAAAACAACTGAAGTTGCAGAATTCCATTTACCAAACGTGCTAAGTACAGAACATGCATATTTCGTAAAACATGAGATTACTAGTTGGTTAGACCGTTTATCCTCACTTCCGCTCGAAAGACGAAACGTGCTACTACTACGAGATTACTACGGATTCTCTTATAAGGAAATAGCAGAAATGACTGGTCTCTCATTAGCGAAAGTAAAAATTGAATTACACCGCGGACGAAAAGAAGCAAAAAGCATAAAGGAGTGATACAGATGGGTTGTGCAGAGTTTAAAAAACTTTGGGAGAAATATGAAAAAGGAACGCTCACACGTGATGAGCAAGAACAGTTAGAAAGTCATATAGAAACTTGTGCAGAATGTGAAGCTCATTTAGATGAATTGCTTACGAAGAGTGAACCCGTAAAGAAAAAATTACCGCCAAAAGATCTTAAAGTTCCTTTTTGGAGAATTAAGTGGAAACATCGGTTACAAACGTTTGGTTTTATATTATCCATTTGCATCGTTATATATATAATCGGTGGGGTATTATCAGCCTTTTATTTTCAAGCTAATAATGATAAAAGGCTAGAAGAAATTAGAGAGGTTCCTTCACTTGCACTTGAAGCAACGATCCCAAATAGCCGCGTTATGGGGGGCGGAACAAGTGTAGAAGCTTTTTTCCGTACGAACAGCAGCTTTGATTTAGTAAGAACCGTCGGTAAAAAAGAAATGCCACTCGGTACAGTAGAAACAAAAAGCTTCTTATCATCTGTAGATGTCACGAAACAAACTTGGATGAATCCGTTCTATCAACCAAAGCTTTTCTTTGTTCATCCTAAAACAAAGCAGGGTGATTATTTAAAGGATTCCTCAAAAAAAGTATGGGATACACTTGCAAAAGTACATGATGGAACCGTTGCAGAAGTAGCAATTTCTTTTGATAAATCTTACACTTTAAAAGAATTAGAACCGCTTTTATATAGCATATTTGAAGCACAAGAACTCCCTCCAACTCCTGTATGGTACGCTTTAGATACAGGGCAAGACAGAAAAAATGTAGATGACTATATCCTACATGGCGGAGAAGCTATAGGATTTCCAGAACATGTAAGATTCCTCGATAATGATACTGACAAGCAGAAAACGCAAGAAGATCAAGTAATCGAAATGATGCGCGTCCTTTCTATCCATAAAAAAACAGTAAGCAAAATAGCTGCGCTTTCTGAGAAAGAACTAAACTTAGATAAACGTTATCAATATGTAAAAGATAACGGTGTAAAAGTATACGGAATTGTTATTACTGGCCCATCGAAAGAGTTATTAAAATTACAAAACTCCCCGCACGTACGTTATGCGACTCTTGGAGATATTGAGATGTGGAATTGGTTTGATAATTAACAGGAAAGAAGTAGAGCATCCAAAAGTGATGCTCTACTTCTTTTTAATTAGAAATCACTTTCACATACATCCCTCTCACCGATTTTTCATAAGCGATATCGCTCATCTCTCTTATTTTTTCTGATACGACAGATGACTGAATGATTTTCCCTTCACGAAGTAATGGCGGGTCAATAAGACGGACTTTATTTTTCTGATGTAAATCATACTCACTTCTATCCTCTCTTACTTTTACATTTGGATGGACTTTTCTTAATAAAGCATGTACTTCTGAATCGTTACATAGCTGCAATTTTACTTGAAGCTCATGATCTTCAAGAAGAAAATCATCTGCATGAATAACTTGTTTATGAAGAGCTAACTTTAACGTCTTAGCTAACATATCATTTCCGTAAATATTAGTTGGTTGCATAAAGAAATCGATTACTTCTTTGTAATACGTTTCTGTAAACCATTCTGCCATTTTGATATTTTGAAGAACCATTTTCCCATCTACTTCGATGACATCCGATAAAAAATTGTGAACTTCTTCTAAAGAAACATATCCGTATGTATACATATCTCGTAATGTGTAATCCACCCGGTCTGCACATAATTCCGGCGCGGATCTTTCCAGTAACGTCCACTTCGAATCATCTAACAAAATATCTTCATAGTTATAACCATACTTTGAAAGAATTGCTGGAATTTCTGAGTTTTTCACAACAGAACTAAATATCTCTTCATGATAACTTTCATTCATATTATCAAAAACGTAATCCATTACATGAGAAAAAGTAGTATGTGATACGTCATGCAGTAAACCAGCAATCTGCTCTTCTACCGAACCACCTAGTTTTTTTATTAACAACATAACACCAACTGAATGATTAAATCGCGTTACATTCCATTTCTCATTCATTAAGTAACTTGCTCCGGCTTGATGAATCCCCTTCAACCTTTGCACTGGTTTACTTAAAATTAATTCTTCTAACACTTGATCTACTTCAAATTCTCCGTATAGTACATCTGATATGATCACTTACAGTCCCCCTTTTCAAGCAGAGTCTTTTTATAGTATCTCTTTTTTAAAGAAGAGTAAATATGCTATTCTGTCATTCCAATATGAACGTTCTGTTTTCAAAAAAGCGGTCCTCTATTCTCATCAAGTTAAATCATAAAAATTAAAATATTTCCACAGTTCTTCTTTTTTGTTTTAATAGATTTATAAATGCATATTCATTTAAAAACAGAAATAATTGAAAATCGATTCACCATTATAGTATGAAAGGTCGGATAACTATGGGTAGTTATTTTCCAAAAGCGGGGAAGCTCATTGGTGGAATCATTATACTTCTTATTTTGCTTTCATCTCTTTGGCTTATATGGATCGGAGAAACAAACATTCGTTACAGTGGGGATCATACGGGCACACTGCCTTTTTGGAACAAGTGGATCCCTGTTATTGTCGGTATACTCCTTGTTCGTTTCTTACCATCTCATCATAAAAACTATAATCCCCTTCAACAATTTGAACTAAGGCGCATCATAATTCAAACTGTTATTTTATTCTTGAGTGGCTTCCTCTTCACAATTTGTCTCCTCACCACGAACTTTAAAGGAATGACATTACAATTGTGGTTTATGATATTTAAAATTATTTTATTATTATTCACTCCATTCATGCTTCTTTTGTTTTATAAAAGTAACCCCGAAAAAGAACGACAAAAGCCTGTAAAATCAACGGGAGGTAATAGATGGTATCGGTTTACACCACTTATTGTCATTATAGTCTGGGGTTACTTCAACTTCTTTTCTACATTCTCTACACCATTTGTTTCAGCGAGAATGGAACCCGCGATTTTAATCTTAATTTTACTTGTAGGATTTCTTATAAATAGTGTACTGGAAGAGCTTTTTTATAGAGTTTGGTTGCAAACACGTTTGGAACTATTACTAGGCACTTGGCCGGCTATACTTCTTACATCATTATTATGGGCAAGCTGGCATATTGCATTACACGGCTCTGGTCATTGGGATATTGATACAGCTACGGTTATTGTGAACCATGGTATCGTAGGTCTATTCCTTGGATATTTGTGGGCGCGTTATCGCAAGGTATGGGTAATTATTATTGTTCATGGATTAATTAATGCACATCCACAACAACTAATTGAGATTATATTCAAGTAAAGGTCGCGATTACGAAATAAAAAATAAAAGGGATTACACATATTAATCATGTATAATCCCTTTTATTTAACCTTATTCAAACGTAACTTCTACCTGCACAATCTCCGACCTACTACCAAGTCTAAGCGGCGGTCCCCAAAATCCAAATCCAGAAGAAACAATTGCGTGGAATGCGCCTTTTTGTGCGTATCCCCAGTCTAGCTCGTACATTCTTCTCGTTACAATATGATTTGGTGCCATTTGTCCGCGGTGCGTGTGACCGGATAATAATAAGTCTACACCTGCCGCTGCTGCTTGTTTTAACTCAAATGGCTGGTGATCCATTGCTATAACAGGCATCGATTTATCCACTGTATTCATAAGTTGTTCAAAGCTTTGGCGATCTCGCTCTGTTTTATCTCTTCTTCCAACGAGATAAAAGTCATCTTCAATTGTGATCCCTTCATCTAAAAGAATACGAATATCAATCTTATCCATCTCTTGTAAAAACTCCGGAACCGCTCTGCCGTAGTATTCATGGTTTCCTAAAACGCCATATACGCCTAATGGAGCTTTCATTTGTTTCATAATATGACCCATGTTTTTTTGAATAAATACCCCTGGATGATCATCGATAATATCCCCTGGCAGTAAAATAATATCAGGCTCCATTTCATTTACGTGACGGACAAGCCTTTTTAAATGCGAAACACCAGACAGTTTACCGAAATGCATATCAGAAGCCATCGCAATACGTAAACTTTTGCGGCCCTTCACCTTTTTCGGTATGTGCACTTCATATTTTCTTACTACCGGACTATACGCATTAAATACTCCATATGCAAAGATAAAGATAAACGCAGCTAACACAGCCGCCCCTGTCCAAATAATTGCTGTTTCTTTCTCAACCGAAAACTGTAAAACAAAGACTGTTATATCAGCTAACGGCAATAACATAAGGGCGTATTGTATGACTGCAAACCAAATTGAGCCAATCGTCCGAAGGAATGGGAGAAACTTAAACACTTGCACGAGAATATACGCATAAGAAATAAATCCGACTACGAAAGCATAATACCCCCAGGACTCCCAGCCAAATACTGCATGAAGCCAAACCCATCCGTTCCAGCCGATGTAAAACATAAGTAGCGTGTATATAATTAACATAGTAAATATATTGAAATAACGAAGATTCTTCACAGCTAGCCTCCTTATTGATTTCTTCTATTATAACTTGTTATGCACGTTTAACGTAAATATTAAGCACAGCAATCTTCACAATAAAAACATTGATAAGCACATCGTTTTAAAATTTTTAGGAACTGCTGTAATGGGCATTTTAGAATCTTACGTGTTAGGCGAAATTGATAATGATATTGAATATGTTGCGATGCAGGTTGGGTTGGAAACAACGTAAAAGATGTTGATCAAAAAACATTTAATAAATCATTTACACTAGATTGGAAGAATAAAAAATTAGTAGAGAAAAAATAAAGAAAACCGAACCGCCACTTAGATGACGGTTCGGTTTTTAAAGTTCGTTACCTTACTTTCAACAATTGAGCTAGCTCTTTAAGACTCCCTCTCAAAGAAAGTTCGTTATTTATGTTAAAATATTGCGAGTAAGTTTCTGTCCTTAACGATTTTATCACGTATTAAACAAAATCATTTAAAAACGAAGAAAGGATGGTACTAACATGGAAAACGTATCAGATGTACATAAAGAGGAATCAATAAAATCCTTACAGTCAACAATCCGTAAACTCGAAAGTGCCTTGTCACAAATGACTCAGAAAGGCTCAAATACTACGTTAGTAAAGAAACGCCTCCAGGCAGCTTGTATCGGCTTAGCAATGCTAGATAGTGTTTGGAATCAAAAACCTCATCATTACAACCAGGAAGATTTAGCAGAAGCTCGCAATGTTCTTATCGGTTTGCTTCCATCAATTGAAAAGATTTACGTTAAGTCAAAGGTTGGTAGTTCTCAAAGAACTCTTTTAGAAAGAAGGATTAAATCTTTGGAACTTGCTATTCAAGCGATTAATAACACTTCTAATGAGTAACTTTTCCAACTAAAAAGTGGCAGGTGCTTTCATTCATTAAGAACAAAACAACTGTAAAGAGCCTTACTACAAACGTGTAGCAAGGCTTTTATTTCGAGCTTTATTATTTATAAGTACAATTATAAGCAGATTAATTTATCGTCTTAAACCCATTGTACTCATCCTTTTATTAATAATAATTATCAATAAATATCAAAAATAATAAACACCCCATCAAATGATGAATGTTTATTTATTACACAAATATGCTTTACGATCATTTTCAAATAATAAATAGTGCGCTGTATGAACTTTCCTCTCCAAATAATCAATTGAATACGTACCAGATGGATCTACTAAATCACCAATTGCTCCTGAAAGCTGGTCAATTACTTTCTGCAGTGTTTCTAAGTTTTTCTTCTCATTTTCAGCGTTCATTTCATCCATAATGTCACAAATAAGATATTGCACTCGCCGCAAACGTAATTCCTTCTGCTCCATGTATATCTCCTCCCTACTAGTCATATTACGGTTTAAATATATGGCGTCATAGCTTAACCAATGCAAAAAAATAGAGGCAACCAACTTCATAAAGCTGGTTGCCCCCCATTCTTACACTTGCATCGCTTTTTCTCTCAAAGCTCTTCTTAACAACTTACCCGTCGTATTCTTCGGCAATTCTGTTAAAAACTCTATGCTCATTGGCACTTTATATTTTGCTAAATGTAACGTGCAATAATGCATCAGCTCTTCTTCTGTTACGTTCGTTTGTTTCAGAACGACGAAAGCACGCACTGCTTCTCCTAAGTTTTCGTCTGGTACACCAATTACGACAACTTCAGCTACTGATTCGTGCGTATATAGTACCTCCTCTACTTCACGAGGGTAGACGTTATAACCACCAACTAGGACGATATCTTTTTTACGATCAACGATATAGAAGTAACCTTCTTCATCCATTTTCGCTAAGTCTCCTGTATATAGCCAGCCATCTTTTAATGTCGCAGCTGTATCTTCTGGTGCATTATAGTAACCCTTCATAACGTTAGGTCCACGAACAATTAATTCACCGACTGCGCCGACTGGTACGTCTTCCCCAAGTTCATTCACAATTTTATTTTCTACATGCCAAATATTTGTGCCGATTGACCCTGGTTTACGCGGGCGATCTAACGGATTGAAACAAGTAACTGGTGATGCTTCTGATAAACCGTATCCTTCTGAAACAATTACGTCAAAACGTTTTTCAAAGTTTTGCAGAAGAGCAACAGGCATTGACGCACCACCTGAAATACAAAGGCGAAGCGTCTTCACATCTTCTGCGCTTGCTTCTTCAAATAAATATAAATAATTGTACATCGTCGGTACGCCAGCAAAAATCGTTGGTTCATACGTACGACAAATACGGAACACTTCTTTCGGACTAAATTTCGGTAACATTAAAATCGTTGCCCCGTTCACAATCGGTGCATTTACCGCAACTGTTAAACAGAATACATGGAACATAGGCAGTGCCGCAACGACGCGATCATCGGCCGTATATTGTAAATACGACGCCACATCGCTTGCGTTACTATATAAATTTTTATTTGTTAACATAGCACCTTTTGGTTTTCCAGTTGTGCCTGAAGTGTAGAGGATAACCGCTACATCTTCTTCATCTAGTTCCGGACCTTCGTAAGTCGCATCTCCAGTTCCTATAAAACTAGTAAACGTTTTCATTTTTTCGGTTTCTATATGATTAAAATCTGATGAGGTTTCGCATATGATGATGTTCTCTAGTGAAGGAAGTCTTGTTGTAAGAGATTGTATAACAGGTAGAAGGACGTCGAGTACGATGATTGTTTTTACATCTCCATTTTGTAAAATATAATGCATTTCGTCTGCTGTATAAATTGGATTAACTGGTATAACAGTTGCCCCAGCTTTCATTGTTCCGTATAAACCGACTAAAAAATGTGGTGAATTCCCAACAACTAATGCGACATTGTCCCCTTTTCCAATGCCCATTTCTGCTAAATTGCTAGAAAACCTTGTGACCATTTTGTTTAATTGGTCATATGAGACCGACTGATCCATAAAAACATAAGCCGGTTTATCCCCCTTCTTTTTTGCCGTTTCAGCCAAAGATTGAACGAGATTCACACAAACCCCACCTTTATAAAATTTAGAATATTTAAAAATTCTAAATTAATTATATTAAAAGAAAATTAAAGTGGCAAGTAATATCCTATTAACTGCATATACACGGCGTGCTTCCTATTGAATAACTTTGGGAAAATAAGGTACTTTCACTTGCCAGCAAATTATTAAACGAGGACAGAAATCATTTTAGGATAATATGCACCTATCTTTTCTCTAAGCTTTTCAAGTTCTTCTTTATTTAAACTTGTATGCTCTCCATACAAGTTTATCGCGTCCGCTCCATTTTCATGAAAGTACACTGTAACATATACTGTCGGTAACCCTATATCGTCTTCATCTATAGACAAGACAACATCTGGTATTTTACCAACAGTACTAAACATTTCATTTCTTTTCCATTTCTTATTTTGAAACATAGTTTGTATATCATCTATCTTTCGTTTGTTATCCGTATGCGTATAATATATAACATTATCCTTCGCTGGTTTTCCAATAGATAAAGTTGTACGACTTGAGGAGGTTTCATCGTTACACGCTGTCATCCCGATGAGGAAGCTGAGCAATAATACAACGCACATTATTCTTTTCATTTTGATCCACCTCCTTTTATTATGTATATTCCTTTATAAGGGGCAGATGACTCGTGAGTGGTGTTTTGAGGAAGATATTTGTGATAAGTGAAATTATATTAGCCGCAACTCAAAACCAAAAGTGACAATCCAAACAAAAAGAAAGAGGCTGCCCTTTATGACAGCCTCCCCCATTTTTAGAAGAATAAATGTAAGAAATCTTCTGTTGTAATATTACCGAAGTAGCGTACGATATCTACGCCTTCTAAAGCTATAGTGAATGCATCTTTATCGAACTGTACGCCTGTTAAGCGTTCTTCAATGTCATGAACATCTAGTGATCCGAAGAAGTCACCGTAAATTTTACATTCTGTTACTGTTCCTTTTTTCACTTCAAGACGAACGTCAACTTGTCCAACTGGGAAACGGTGCGAATGTTGTAAGTTGAACTTCGGAGATTTTCCGTAGTTCCAATCCCAATTGCGGTAGCGCTCTTCAGAAAGTTTATGTATTTCTTTCCAATCCGCTTCTGTTAATTCGTACGTTGGAATTTCTGTTTCGCCTTCGAAAATGGTTTCTAGAAGAAGTTGTCTAAACTCTTCTGTCGTCATTTTTTCGTTTAAGAACTCTGTAATATTCGCAACGCGGCTACGGATTGATTTAATTCCTTTTGATTGAATCTTATCCATTTTTACTTTTAATGCCGATACGACGTGATCGATTTCAGAGTCAAATAGTAACGTACCGTGACTGAACATACGACCTTTCGTTGAGAACTGCGCGTTACCTGAAATTTTTCTACCTTCAGCTAAAATGTCGTTACGACCACTTAGTTCTGCATTTACGCCTAATTTACCAAGCGCTTTCGTTACAGGCTCTGTGAATTTTTTGAAGTTGCTGAAACTGTCTCCATCATCTTTCGTAATAAAGCTGAAGTTTAAGTTTCCTAAATCATGATATACCGCGCCCCCGCCTGATAGACGACGAACGACATGAATACCTTGTTCTTTTACGTAATCTGCATTAATTTCTTCTACTGTGTTTTGGTTTTTACCAATGATAATGGAAGGTTCGTTAATGTAGAACAGTAAATATGTTTCGTTAATATCTAAATTCTTCACACAATATTCTTCAATCGCTAAGTTTATTCTAGGGTCTGTAATCCCTTTATTATCAATAAATAACATCGTATCACCTCATAAATTCCATACGTAGCCACTATGAGCTAACGTAATATGGCCACTGAAAATTTGTTTTGCTTCTGTTACTAAATCAGATGGGTTTCCTATATGCGGTAAGTGCGTTAATAAAAGTTCTTTTACATTCGCATCTTTCGCAATACTTGCCACTTCTGTACTATTCATATGCCCTGCTTTTGCAGCCTCTTGGTGTGCATACATATTACACTCACAAATGAAAAGATCAGCATCTTTTGTGAATGGAATGAATTCAGGAATATAACTGGAATCAGCGCTATATACTACAGCGTTACTACCAGCTTTAATACGCATCGCAAAGCATGTAACAGGATGAACAGTTTTTAAGAATGAAATAGAAAACGGTCCAACTTGAAGTGTTTCTTCTGGGTTGTACGCGATTCCTTTCGTATGCGGTGCATGCGTTAAAGAATGGAATCCATTCTCGTCAAACGTATGACCGTATATTGGCAATTCCGGTAGTTGTCCCTTTGTCGCACTTGTAATTAATCTCGCATATTGCAATACCCCAATGTCTGCAACATGATCGTGGTGGTAATGCGAAAGTACAACTGCATCTATATGAGATGGTGTTATATATTTTTGAAGCTGTGCTAGTACACCACTACCACAGTCTACAAGTAAACGAAAACCATCGTGTTCAAACAAATACCCCGACGTTGCTTCTCCCGCTTCTGGAAAGCCGCCCCAAAAGCCGACAACAGTCATTTTCATATGTATCCATCCTTTCTAAAACCGAGTAGGAATGCAGTTTTTCTCCGTACTTGAGAAAGTTTTTTACTTACATCCTACATTGTTAACTATAATCCATTTCCTAAACTTTTTCATTAATTTTCAATTTGTTATAAAACAGTTGTTGACTTTTATTTTTTGTACTAATACAATGATAGTAAGAAATGGAAATGGAGGAATTGACATGATCGATCAACCAATGGAGTTTTTCAGAAATTTACCGACGAAAACTTGTGCGCACTGCGGGAAAGAAATTGATGAGCAGCACGAAGCATACCATAACAAATGTGATGACTGCGTTCACGAAGAGTAGTAGTTTGTGAACAGAAAAAAAACCTAGCAGACATAGTCTACTAGGCTAATAACATCGTATCCTTCATCGTTGAACCTTTCACCAAGAGCTCCAGTTCAAACTCATACAATTCTTTTTTACGATAATTTTTCGTATGGATTTTATCCATCATCAGGTCGACAACTTTTCGAGCCATTTCATCAATTGGCTGTTCAATTGTCGTAATACCTGGCTCAGTAATCTGCGATAAAATTTGATTATCAAAACCGATAACAGCGAGATCCTCTGGAATACTCCAGTTATGGCGCTTCGCCTCTGAGATAATTCCAGCTGCAACCTCGTCGCCTCCTGCCAAAATCGCGGTAGGATTTTTTTTGTCCTTTAATACTTCATGGAATATTCGCTTCCCATCATCCCAAGAGAAAGCGTTTTCAAGAAAATCAATCGCTTCTACTTGGCGGCTCTTCTCAGTTATTGCACGTAAAAAGCCCATTTTCCGCTGTTGGCTAACAACTTTGGTTTCGTTACCACGGCAAAAAATAAGATTACGATATCCTTGTTCTAATACATGATTGGCAGCTATGTATGCTCCTTGTGCATGATCAAATTTCACTGTTGGAACATTTGCTTCCTCAATATATTCATTACATAACACGATTGGACCGTGCTGTAAGTACGGCTCTACATCTTCCCATGGATTTTCTAGTGAACATAGAATAATCCCATCTACTTGTTTCGTAGATAATAATTGTAAATACTCCATCTCTTTTTCTGGTAAATATCTTGTTTGACAAATAATCAGTTTATATTTATGCTCAGAAGCAGCAATCTCGATTGCTTCAATAAATCTACTAAAAAAAGGATTTGTAATCCTTGGAACAAGCACCGCAATTGTTTCTGTTTTTTGTTTACGAAGCCTTCTCGCCGCAGAATTAGGAACGAAGCCTAAATGCTTCATTGCTAATTGAACCCTTTTTTTCTTCTCATCTGAAACATATGGATGATTATTGATCACCCTAGAAACCGTTGTCCTTGATAACCCCGCTAATTTCGCCACGTCCTCGATAGTCGACACGAAATTCTCCCCCTTTGCATGAAAACGTTTTCTTATCCTGATTATATAGTATATTATTGGAAACTGCAATATAGGTTGTTATGATTTTACTATATTAATATTATACATAGGAAAAAGTCTGTTAATAGTAGGGGAAAATGTATTACTTTTAGAATTTTACAGTGATCATATTTATAAAAATAAAGGATGATATTTCATGAATCGAACGGATCGTTTATTAGCAATATTAATTGAATTACAAAGAAAACAAACTGTTACAGCACAAAGTTTAGCTGGAAAATTTGAGACAAGTATAAGAACTATTTATCGAGATATGGATGCACTTAGTGAATCTGGTGTCCCAATTTTTGCAATGCCCGGCCACGGCTACTCATTAATGGATGGATATTTCTTACCACCCATTCAGCTTACCCCTGAAGAGGCTGTTACCCTTTTATTAGGCGGTGATTATATCGAGAAAACTTTCACTTCTTCTTTTTCTGCACATGCACAATCGGCAAAAGAGAAACTTGAGGTTATCCTCCCTACTGATCAAAAAAAGAAAGTTGAGGGGTTACGAGGTACTTTCCGTTTCCTTTCTCCTATATTTTCAAACCAGCAAGCCGAGCAAGAAAAACTAGAGAACCAACTTTTCTTGCTACAAGAAGCAATTCAAAACGAGCAAGCTATCTCTTTTTCTTATCGTAAGCCAAGAGAAACCACAAAAATAGAGCGGACTGTTCATCCTTACGGTTTAGTCAATATTTCAGGAATTTGGTACATCGTTGCTCATTGCTTACTTCGGAAACAAATACGTAATTTTCGTTTAGACCGTATGGATACATTACAGCAAAAACAAGAATTTTTTACAAAACCGAAAGACTTTTCTTTACAAGACTATCAACCTGAAAACAATCGTATTGTTACGATTCATTTATTGTTTCCATCTCATATTGCACATAAAATTATTGAATCCCGATACTTTTTTATAGATTCATACGAGCATAAAGATAATGGTTTCCATGTCTTTTTGAAATCAAGAAACATAGACGAAGTGTTTCAATGGGTATTGAGCTGGGGAAGCCAAGTGCAAGTACTTGAGCCAAAAATTCTTTCTGAGAAAATCCGTGATGAAGCAAAAAAAATGTTAAAACTTTAATTTTTATATTTCACTACTGACATAATGTTGTCAGCATTACTTCTTTATAGTAGGTAGTAACAAATACATTTTCATAAAAAGGAGTTAGTGATATGAAGAATTTTGAAGAGTTAGCAACGTACTACATAGGGGAATTAGAAAAGTACTCTATAGAACAATTTAGGATGAAGCCTTCTAGTGAGGAATGGTCTCTCGGTCAAATGTATAATCATCTAATTGCTTCCACATACATGCAATTAGATGCAATCACAAAATGTAAAGGCGAAACACCATCAGTAACTAACAAAAAAACGGATATGGGTGAAAAAGTATATAAACTTGGTGCTTTCCCAGACATACAAATCAAAGTACCAAATCATCCTGGATATACGCCAGAAAATCCAATTAACAAAGAAGAAGTACAAGAGCGTTTTCTGAAATTAATTACAGTTGTTAAAGACATTGAACCAACAATTACTTCTATTCGAAGTGCTTGTAAAGTCGAACACCCTGGGCTTGGTTACTTAAATACGGCAGAATGGTTTCAGCTCATTTCTATGCATTTTGCACATCATCTTCGTCAGAAAGAAAGATTGGAAACAAAAGTTTTATAATTCTACTTCCCACATATCCTTACAGTTTAGATATTTCCTGCATAAATCCAGCCATGCTCGCTAATAAACTAGTGAAAACGAAAAGTGCAAGAATAAGAGGAATAAGTAATAACTAACTGTAAAGATGAAAAAAACACCTTCACAGGTGTTTTTTTCATCATAGAAATATCTTAAAATAGATATCTATTGTCATTTATTCAATTAAAAATCTTTGTTACATCATAACGCCATCATTTTTGAATGAATACCATTTTCCATTAATGAAATGTTTGCCCACTGCCATTGCACCATTGGATTGTAAATAGTACCATTTTCCATCTTTTTGTAACCAATTTGTTTTCATCGTTCCATCTTCATTCAAGTAGTACCATGTGCCATTCACTTGTACCCAACCAGTTGTCATTGGGCCATCATAAAAGTAATACCACTTGCCATTGTAGTTTAACCAACCTTCATGATTCGCTCCACTTTTCTCATCAAAGTAATACCAGTCACCATCCACTATTTTCCATCCATTCACCATAGATCCATCTGGATTAAAATACCATGAAGTGCCGCCTTCAGCTAGTTTCCCTGTACGCATAGCACCACTGTCATCGAAAAAGTAGCGCTTTCCTCCTTCATCTAACCAACAGTCTTTCCATCCATTTTCTGAACTTTTCATCGTGCCATTTGAGTTCAGATAATACCATTTTCCATTTTCTTTTACCCAGCCTGTTTTCATTGTGCCGTCTGTATTCATGTAGTACCATTTTCCATTATCTTGTACCCAACCTGTTTGCATCTTACCACCTACAAAATAATACCAGCTTCCGTTATAGCTTAGCCAGTCATTATAACTAAGCCCCTTATCGTTAAAATAGTACCACTTATTATCAATTGAAGTCCAACCTATTGCCATTGATCCATCTTCGAGAAAATAATTGCCTGTATGATATTCCCCAATCCAAGCTTTCGTAAACATCTGCCCATTATCTGGATTTAAAAAATAAGTTTTCCCATTATATTCAAGCAATCCGTAATGTAGCTTTCCACCTTGATGTACATAATACCACTTTCCACCATACTGAATCCAACCTTCATTGGCATACATTGTACCGTCTGCTCCCAGTAAGTAACCCTCATATTGATATACAATATGACCTGTTTGCATTTTTCCATTACCATCAAAATAATACCATTTTCCACCATCTTGTAACCAGCCTGTTTTCTTCATACCTTTTTGGTCATAGAAATACCATGTATCCCCTACTTTTACCCAACCACTTTGCTGAATTGTCTGCTCTGCTTTTGCAGTAGTCTGTTTCACATTATCTTGTTTTTCAGCATGTGATACTGCCGGAACTATAACCATAGCAGACATTAAAACTGGTAAAATAACTTTCTTCATTTTCCATATCCCCCAAATAATGAATAATTTTTGTTTTTATTTCCACAAACAGTATTATATTACGCTATTTAGATATAATCAATAGTTTTTGTAATATAATCGTAATATTTTTAAATGAAACGAAACAAAAGTATAGTTAAAGTCATTAAATTCACTTATACGTTACAATATAGGTAATATTACACATCTATCAACTTAAAATATTACTTTTTCTAAAACGAAAAGGCTGAGCCGAATTTTCAGTACTAACTGTAAAAACGTGAATTTTTCATTATGGAGTGATCTATTTTCTTAGGTTGATGAGTATTTGGCAAGCCCCCATAAATAAATGTTTTTGTGGGATTACGTCTTCATAAAGAAAAGACACTCTTATAAGAGTGTCTTTTCCATAGTTTTTTAGCAAAAGCAAGCAGCTCCAACGATGATTAATAAAATAAACAATATAACTAATAAAGCAAATTCACCGCAACTACCACCAAAGCCCATAATATTTCCTTCTTTAGATAAGAGAGGCAAACTAGGAATTACTCATTACATTTATAACTCCTCCCACTTCGTCCAAACTTCTCTCCCATTTATATGGTACATATTATCCTCTCGATCCATAAACCCATGCACGATAAATTCTCTTCTAATCGTACAAAAATCATCATGATATTGTTTTATGAACACATTTATTTCTTTCTCTGTATATTGATTTTCAACGTTTAACTTGCTAATCAAATGTTCTAATAACACTAACTTTTTCTTTTTTTGACCTGGAATCGATTTTAAACGATTCTCTTTATCGAAAAAGTTACGAATGTTCGTATCCCTAAATTTCATTTCGCTTTCGGTCATTTTGTTATCCTCCATCAGCTTTTAAATAGTGAAACTTTACTGTTTTTCTTTACCGTTTTTCTTTATTCTTTCACTTAAAAAATCAATAAAGTAATATCCACTAATTAAAATGTAATACGTTACAATCATTCCCAGTATATCCTTCATGCTCGTATGTTCTTTTTTGTGAAATAAAATCGGATATAGTGTATAAACCAAGAAGGTGATTAGTGGATATATTATAAAATAGAAGCGAGATTTTTGTTTCATCATATCAACTCCCCTATTCTAGTTTTCTCTGTAAATTGCTGTAAGTCCTTTTCTTTCGTTTAGACTGCAATTAGAAGTTAAAGATTATCCTTGTTCCAAAGAAAATACGGATGAACTGCAACTACAGCAAGATGTACAAGCCATTTAAGAATTGAAAAATCTTCTTAAAAAACCTGAATTAACGGAAGAAAAAAGAGCTCAATATTAATTTTCAATTATCGCTTTAACTCCTTATACACAATTGCATGAAACACTTCCCCTCTTGGACGAATCGGATATGTGGATACAAGAGAGAGCGGCTGAAATTCTAGGTTTCCATAGATACGTGCCAGCTAGCGAAAAACTAAATTGGGTTAAAGAGCACGGACAACATAACGGGAAAATGGCAGCTGAATTAGCATTAAAAAGAATAAAAATGGAATGAAAGAACGAAAAGAAAAATGCTCTAATAACAGCAATCTTTATGAACAGATCCAATAAAAAGAGCCTGTATCGATAATCACTGAGTAATTATTGATACAGGCTTTTCATTCCAATGTTTCGTTATTATAAATATTTACCTACAAGGTGCTTTTTTTAAACTTCAATCGATTGATTTTCAACAACATTTCTAAATTGTCGTTTGTGCATCCAAGTTA
Source organism: Bacillus sp. EKM202B (assembly GCF_011066025.1). Lineage (NCBI taxonomy): Bacteria > Bacillati > Bacillota > Bacilli > Caryophanales > Bacillaceae > Bacillus > Bacillus sp. EKM202B. The sequence continues at coordinate 403,694 of NZ_JAAMNK010000002.1, forward strand.
AGGAAGCGATTGTTCCAAGTGATAATACGACGATAAAGATCATGAGTATTCCTATGTTTTGCCACATGAAGTTAAAGTCTCCGCTTGATACGACTGCTTTCAATCCTGATACAGAGTACGTCATCGGTAACCACGTATTAAATGGTTGTAAAAACTTCGGAATCAATTCTAGTGGGAATGTTCCAGCACTTGTTGTAAGCTGAATAATTAATGTGATGATGGCGATAAAACGCCCTGCATCACCGAATGCTGTTACTAAACATTGAATTAATGCGATAAATGCTAAACTTGTAACGATGCTAAATAATATAAAGTATGGAATACTTTGCACTTCTACACCTAATCCGAACAGTAATATGACATCTGCTACTATCGCTTGAATAATACCGACTGATAGTAAAACGCCGAACTTACTAATAAACCAGCTAAATCCTGATTTTGGAACGCCGACTGTATCGCGTAATGGGTATACGATAGATAATAGTAATGCCCCAACAAATAAACCGAGTGATAAGAAATACGGTGTAAATCCAGTTCCGTAGTTTGGAACTTCCGCTAATTTCTCTGTCTTTACTTTTACAGGGTTTGCAAACATATCAAATGTTTTATTCGTCCCTTTCACTTCACCAGTTTTCTCTGCCCCTTCGCCAAGCTTTTCAGCAAGTTCACCTGAACCGTCGTTTACTTTTACGAGGCCATCTGTTACTTTTCCTGAGCCATCTGCTAGTTTATTTACGCCGTCGATTAGTTGGGTTGAGCCGGTTGATAATGTACTTAATCCTGTTGTCACTTGGTCAGAGCCATTAGCTAACTTGTTTACCCCATCAACTAATTGGCCTGTTCCTCCTGATAATGTGCCTAAGCCCGTTGTCACTTGGCCAGAACCGTCTGCTAGCTTATTGACTCCATCGACTAATTGGTTTGTTCCTCCTGATAATGTGCCTAAGCCTGTTGTCACTTGACCGGAACCATTTGTTAGCTGGCCTAAACCACTTGTTACTTTATTAGAACCGTCCGCTAACTTATTCGCTCCCAACGTTAACTGTTCTGACCCTGTTGATAATTTATTTAACCCGCCATTTATCTTATTTGAACCAGCTGTTAACTCATTTAATCCGTTTATAAGTTTCGGACCATTTTCAGCTAATTTGCTTATTCCCCCATCTAACAGCTGACTACCTTCTTCAATTTTTACAGTTCCAGATTTTGCTTCATCTAAACCTTTACCGAATTCCTGGAATTTAGTAACAAAACCGTTCTGTCCATTCGTTAACTTTTCAACACCCATAGCTAATTCTTTTAAAACTTGAGGATTCGGTAATTCCGTTTGTAATCCATTAACGGTTTCACTTACATTCTCTTTTAAATTCGATACTTCAGTTTTTAAATGACCTGTCGTACCTGCTACTCCTGCTGAATTCTTTTGAACAACAGCAGTGCTATTTGTAGCATTCGTAATAAAAGGCTTTAATTTTTCTTGGTATTCTTCCGGTAAGCCCTTAATCTGTTCTTGTAAAGCCGCTACATCTTGCATTGCTTTATTTGCATTCTCTACATTCGACTGCGCAGTTGCATCTAATTGTTTTATATTATTTTCAGCTCCATTTATCTTGTCATTTACTTGTTTCAATGAACCTGTTACATTTGGCTTCACGTTCAATGATCCAGTTTTAAAACCTTCCAATTGATTATTTAAATTTTGTAAACCTTGTTGAATATTTTGAGCTCCTTGCTCTAGGTTACCTTGTGCGCTATCCAGCGTTTTCATCCCATTTGAAAGGTTAGTAGCACCTTTTTTCAAATCACTAGATCCGAGAGAAGCATCATGTAAACCATTATTAAATGTTATAAATCGGCCAGTTAAATCGTTTAATCCCCCATATAATTGACCTGATCCAATTGAAAGGTCATCCACACCTTTTTGTAATTCACCCGTTTTATTTCCAAATGTATTTAAATTATTTGTTAACTGACTTGAACCAGCTGTTAATTTATTTACTCCATTTGTCACTTCACTGGATCCATTTAATAACTTAGCAATGCCTGTTGTCATCTCTCCTGACTTTCCTTGCAACGTATACAAACCAGCTGTTACCTGGCCAGATCCATCTAACAGTTTATTAATACCAACTGTCATTTCCCCGGACTTTCCTTGCAACGTATAAAGTCCATCCGTTACTTTCCCAGATCCATCAAATAGTTTCCCTACTCCATCCTTCATCTCCCCAGACTTCCCTTGAAGTGTATGAAGGCCATCCGTCACTTTACTTGAACCATCATGCAGCTCACTTGATCCGTCGTGTAGTTTATTTGCACCTTCCGCTCCATTTGCTAATCCTTTTGAGACGTCTTTAATGGAATCAAACATTTTCTCTGCATATGTTTTCGTTAACGTACTTGATACTTCACCTTTAATTTTTTCAATGGCTGTTCCGCCAATTTGTGAAGATAAGAAGTTTAAGCTTTCGTTTGGAATGTATTCTAAGTTTAATGGTTTCGGATCATCTTTTAATAACGTTGTAGCGTTACTTGAGAAGTCATCAGGAATGCGTACTAACATGTAATATTTTCTGCCTTCCATTCCTTTTTTCGCTTCTTTTTCACTTACAAATTCCCATTTAAAACTTGTGTTATCTTTTAAATTATCAACGAGCCCTTTTCCGACCTCAATTGGTTTTCCATCAAATACTGCACCTTTATCTAAATTGACTACCGCAACTGGTAAATCATCTAACTGTTTATACGGATCCCAAAAGGCCCATAAAAACATACCTGCATATAAAATTGGTACGAATAATACCGCGATAATTGGAATTAATATTTTTTTACTTTTTATAATTTCAGTAAACTCTTTACGAAGTAACTGATTCCATTTCATCATTTCTCCCCCTTTATCAAAATGACTAAAATGTTCATTTAGTCATTTTCACCCAAACAAAAAGGCTATACTTATTCATACATATGCCTTATCCCCGAATTTATACTATGCAACTGTTCCTTACTATGAAGTGAATATTTATATTATCCCTCCTAAAATAAATATATGACTACTTTGTTCAATTGGTCATTTTTTATAATAATAAAAGGATTATCTTAGTTTGACAATCCTTTTAATAAATAAAGTTCAAATAATTCTGCAATTTTTTCTTTTTCTAGCGGTTCATGATTTTTTTCCCAATCAAAAATGAGCGATACGTATAGGCGAAGCATAATAAATGCTGTAATTTCTGGGTCACATTTGCTAATTTCACCTTTTTCAATCGCAATCTTTAAATACGATTGAATGACAGAAACGATTTCCACATCTACTTGTTGCATCACTTCTTGTACTTCTTTCGTTCCCATATCGCGCTCTTCTTGAATTAACTTAATCATGAGCTGATGTTCTTTTCTAAATTCTAAGATGCTATATAATGCTTTATGTACATTTTCAAAAAATGAAACATCTGAACGAATTGCGTTTTCTGCAACTTGCTTCATTTCTGTAATTAAATTAGAAATAATTTCGCCAAATAGCTCTTCTTTATTTTTGAAAAAAGTATAAATCGTTCCTTTTCCTACATTCGCTAATTTCGCTACTTGATCCATCGTTGTTGCTTTATAACCGAACGCTGAAAAAGACTTTGTTGCAGCTTCAATAATAGAACGTTTTCGATCTATCGCCACATCGTCACCTCCAAAAATGACCAATTGGATAATATAGTCAATCAGTACATCTTTGATATTACCACACGCTTACATTCTATACAAGTTCTCTTTTTTATTATTTCCAGTATAAAAAAATTCCAGTCCATTCATATAATACTGTCATAGTGTATCAGATGGAAAGAGAAAAAGAAAAGGTGTTCTTAAGATGTATAGATAAACCTTACTTAACAACAACAAAATTCCTCTTTTTCAAATAATCAAATAAAAAAACAAGAAAATCTTTACAATTAATAGTAATATAGAAAATAGACAAGTTTATCAAAATAGTGGAGGCTTTTTCAGTCATGATGCGTGCGCTTCGTTTAAGTATAAAGCAAGCTTTTTGTAATCGTGTTTCTTTAATTATTATGTTTAGTGGATTAGCTCTTATCTCTATCTATCATTATTATTATGTAATTCGTTATATTGGAGACGGAACGGATGCGTTTGTAACAACGGCTTTTAAATGGATTGGATTTCGCGACAATGAAATGGATGTTTATTTATTATTAATGCCAGTTATTGCAAGTCTTCCCTTTAGTACAAGTTACAACTCAGATAAATCAGATGGTTTTAAGACATTTATAAGTAAAGAAATTTCGTTACTTCCTTATTCAGTAACGAAATATATCGTTACATTTTTTTGCGGAGGACTTCTTTATACGTTTCCATTTATCTTATCATTATTATTTTGCAAATTAACCATTCCAAACGGAGCACCCGCAGCGGGTTCAGGTATTATAAATGACAACGGGATGTTCGCAAACTTATATTACGGCTCCCCCATCACTTATATTATTGTATATATCGGAATTAATTTTTTATTTGCAGGGTTAATGGCTCTTTTAGGACTTGCTGCATCTGCATGGTCACAAAAGGACTATATGGCGATTCTGTTTCCATTTGCAGTTACCTCCATTCCTTACGTCCTGCTCAATACAATATTCCCTACAATAGGCGGAGCACCTATTCATTTATATGATCCAAAGCAACCGTTACAGGGCATGTCATCGTATATATTAACGATACAATGTGCCTTCTTCTTCTTCTTCAGCCTATGCATGTATATAAAAGGCGTACAGCGTGATAGAAAAAGGTACAAAAGAAGATTGCAAAGAAGGGATCGGTGTAGAAAAGCGTTTCAAGCATAAAAACCTAATTTCCTCATGTCTTCTTGGAAATTAGGTTTTTTATTCATTTACGGCGTACCAGCCAATCCCCATAAAATAACAATAGCTACAAAATAAATCGATTTAATAGCTACTACTAAACATAATAAAATAATTGCATATTTACTCAATTCTCTTCTTGCACCTATTAAAGTAAAAATCACTGCCAAGCTAAATGTTATATATGACGTTGTTGTATTTATTAAGTTATACGTAATATCTAAATTTTGCGTAAATCCTGTTACCTCAGCTATAAACTGAAGCATGGCAATACTACTAAAAAAGATTGCGATTTGATTCATTAATTTTCCATTTAATTGTACCTGCATCGTTGCCCCCCTTTTATAAACCTGAATATTCAATTAATTTTACCATGAATTTTACAAAAAAGAGTTTCTATATATAATCTTTTGCAATTAGTTACACTCTATTTTCCAAATAAAATGACCACCGCTACGGTTTGCTTAAGAAACCCTAAAATTCCCCACAGAAATCAAGCTCTAAATAGCTAGATGCCCACCTCAAAATTCAGTGAATACAAGGAGTCAGGTGGGAAATCAACTGCTCGTAAAAGCCCGATTGGTGAAGACTAATAATCGGAATAAAAGTGCACCTCCAATTGTTAGACCGTGTCTAACAATTGGAGGTGCACTTCATAATAATAGGTTTTTCTATAAAAAAACGAACAATACTTTACGGTATCCCTGCCAACATCCATAAAACCACAATAACAACTATATAAATTATTTGTATTCCTATCGCCGAACATAAAGAAATAATTGCATATTTACTTAATTCCTTTTTCATACCCAATATAGTAAAAATCACAGCTAAACCAAATGCTGTATAAGTGATGCTCTGTCTTATTGTACCTAAATAATGAATACCTAGTGATTGCGTAAGACCTGTTACATCAGCTACAAACTGAATCAATATAAAAACACTCAAAAAAATCGCTAGTTGATTCATTAATTTCCCATTTAGTTGGGCTACCATATATCTACACCTCCCTTTCTACAAAACAGAATATTCTATTAATCATATCGTCAGATTACAAAAAAAGGAATCTCCTCTTTGTAATTAAATGACGATGCAAAAACAAAAAAAGAACGCTTAGTTACCTAAGCGTTCTCTCACTTTAAGAAGCTTTCTTCAAATCAATTTGAGCAAGTACTGGGTCGTGGTCGCTTACACGTCCATGCTCTTTCATAATGTTTGAGTTTAAGTGTACTGGGTCTACAACTGTGTGCGGTGCGATGTTGTTCGTTACTAAAATATGATCTAACACTTGTGCATTCCCTTCATGAATGTACGTGTAACGATTCTCTTTCGGCACAGTGTTTAGCATATCTTTTAAGATTGTTCCCTCTAATGCTTTTAGTGGTTTCGAGAACTCAAAATCGTTCATATCACCTAATACAACAACAGGTGCATTTGCATTCTTTTTCTGAATACCTTGTACGAAATAATTTACTTCTTGCGCTAATTGAATTCGTTTTTCTTCACTCTTTAATACGAGCGGCTGCACTTTTCCAAATGGCGTTGCATCTCCTAGTTTTGAGTTTAAGTGATTTGCAACGACAACAACGTTTTGTCCTTGGAATGTAAATTCTGCTGCTAACGGTTTTCGTGTACTATCAAATAATGCATTTTCGTCTCCAATACGAACTACATTTTTATCAAGTAACTTCGGTACTGTTGCTAATTTCACACGTGATGGGTTATAGAAGAAACCGACGCGAATGTTAGCTCCAGGCGCTCCCCCGTCTTGATTGTTGCTTGGCGCAATTTCTACATACTCATACTTCGGTCCGCGAATTTCTAGAACTGCATCAATGATACGTTTTGCGCTTAATGAAGCATCTGTTGTCCCATCATTAATTGATCCATTATTATCTTGCATTTCCTCTACACCGATAATATCTGGCATTTTTAAATTGTATTTAATAGAATACGCTAACTCTTTTACTTTTTCGTCCGTCGTTTCTTTTTTATTTGCTGAGAAGTTTTCAATGTTATATGTAGCAACTGTTAATTTATCAAGACGTGGCTGAATATTTGCCCCTACTCGCTTAAACCCACCGTCCACTACAGATGGTAATTCCGTCACTGGCGAAATACGGAACGAACCGTAATCATATCCTACTACCCCTGTTATATCTCCTGTGAAAGTATCTCCTACTTTTGCTACATAATCACGAGGTACTTTTACAGAAAGACGCTCTGGGTTTAATTGATTTTCATCTAAAAGAGGTGTACCATATTTCGTTACTACTTTATCCCCGCTATTTTTTACTGTTACATATAAATTTCCGTTTTTCTGAGGTGCAATAATTTTTGGTGTTGGCATCGTAACGCGCATACCTTCTATACTTTCATAAAAGTCGATTGCATCTTCATTTGGATCAAATAAACCGAATGCATCATTATCGATAATTTGATCAGGAATTTTCACACCGTTTTCTCCGAGTACAATGGGTGCTGGTAAAGGTTGATCTTTTGCGATTACAGCAACGCGACTCGCCTTAATTTCCGTCGTTGTTAAGTCTGTTTCAAACCTTTCTGCATATCCAGGCCCAACATATTCTTCTACTTCTCCATCAACTTGAATAAGGTCTCCAACTGCTACATTTGCATCTTTTTTGTATACGTACATACCTTCTGAAGTAGCTGGATCATTATCCGGCTGATTGTCTTCTATATAAAAACCATTTTTATCAAGCGCTGTTACAACGCCTTCCACATTGTATACGTTCTTCCCTTTGTAAGGAGAAATATGTGATTTCCCTTGAATATCATGAATACGAACTGGTTCATTATTTACAATAATAAATGAAAATGTAGAAATCGCCGAAGAAGTAAGTCCTTCTTTCTCTGCGATTGCTTTCACTACACTATTTTCATTCACTACAATTTGTCCGTTATAGCGAACACTTTTATTTGTAGGATTAGAACCATCTAACGTATAGTAAATTGTTGCTCCTTCTGTATTCGTTGTTAATGTTACCGCTGTTCCTTTCGCAACTTCCCCGCCCCCAGGTGAAGCCACTACATCGCTAACACGGTTTTGTTCTTCCCCTTGAAACTTATGAGCTGTTACTGATTTTAAACCCGGACTACTAAAATATAATTCAAGCGTCCCTGTTAAGCTAACTTTCTTCCCAATATTTTCAGGATGATCTTTCACATTCACTGCCGATCTCACATCGCCTTTTGGCAACTGAACAGGCATGATTTTATCTGGATTTGTTTCGTTTGGTGAATCGGCAATTGCCACATTTGTGTCGTCAAACTTAGCCGGATCCTTCGTGTACTTAGAAGGACTTTGCGTATATCCGACAATATATCCTTCCACTATCCCCTTCGTTTTCCCTTGCTGCTTGAATACTTGAATTGCTTTTTCTACCGACATAGAAGTAGTTTCTTCTGCTTGTGCTAAAGTTCCAGTAAATGATAGTAATAGTAATAATGATAAAAAGACACTTAACAATTTCTTCACAGCTATTTTCCTCTCCCTATTTCATATTTTCTCAGCATATCTATCATAACAAATGATTCGTTATATAGAACTATATTTCGACAAGTTTTACAAAAAATTAATCTCAGCTATACGTTTAAAACAAAAATTACTTATGCTAAAAACAGATGGAATATGTAAGGTACAAACTTCTATTTTCCAATAAAAAACTACCACTTCATTAGGAAGTGGTAGTTTTTTATACATTCAAAGCATCTCGTTCACATTCTACTATTTTTTCAATATGTGATAACACACGTTGCGCTACCAACTCACCTTGCCCAATACAATCTGGCAGACCAGAACCAGCGTAAGAACTTCCAGCTAAGTACACACCTGGCAATTCTTTCTCCATAAATGTTGTAAGCTTTTTCATTCGCTCGTTATGACCTACTGTATATTGAGGCATCGCTTCTTTCCAGCGGCTTACGATTGCAAACTCCGGGTCCTCTATAATATCCATCGTCTTTCGTAAGTCTTCTAGTACGAGCTGAACGAGTTCCTCTTCGGTTTGTTCTACAATCGCTTCATCACCAGGGCGTCCAACGTAACAGCGAAGAAGTACCTTACCTTCTGGCGTTGTATGCGGCCATTTTTTATGTGTCCACGTACATGCTGTAATGGAGAAGTCACTATTTCGTGATACGACAAATCCCGTTCCATCAATATCGCGCTGAATGGCTGATTTCGGAAAAGCAAGTGCTACATTCGCAACTGATGTGGACGGAATGTTGCGGAAGAAACGAAATTGTTTATACTGCGCAAACATAGAAGGCAATACTTTATGTGAGCTTGCCACTACGATGGCGTCCGCTTCTATTTCTTTTCCGTTACTAAGAGTAATCGTGTAACCATCCCCCAGTTTTGCAACTTTTTCAATGCGAGTTCCCTTTATTATCGTACCTTCATGCATCTTCACTTCGAGAGATTCTACTATAGATTCTAAACCTGTTTTCACCGTTTGGAAGATTCCCTTTTTCGGTTCAGCTTTCTCTTCTTTCGGAGCGAGCGTACGCATACCGAGTGAAATACTACGATGTTTCTGCTCAATTTGATACATTTGCGGGAAGGTCGACATTAAGCTCATTTCATCAATATCCCCTGCATAAATACCCGATAGTAATGGTTCTATTAAGTTTTCAACCACTTCGTTTCCGAGGCGATGTCTGAAAAACTGCCCGAGTGATTGGTCAGATACTGGTTTTGATCTAGGCATTAACAGATCAAAACCAGCTCTTAATTTACCAATTGGGGAGAACAACCCGGAAAATAGAAACGGCGTAATTTGCGTTGGAATTCCCATCATTGATCCACTCGGCATTTTATGTAACCGATTGTTTACGAGAATAAATGATTGACCGGCCTTATTATTTACAAGTTCATCGCCAAGACCTAATTCTCTCACCAATCTAGACGCACTTTCTTTTCGTGCTAAAAAAGAATCCGGTCCGCGTTCAATTGTAAATCCATCTTTTCGAACGGTTTGAATTTTCCCGCCAAGTTTACCCGACGCTTCTACAAGTAATGTATCTATCGGCAAGTCCTTCTCACGAATCTCTTTTTGTAAGTGATACATAGCTGTTAATCCTGTGATACCACCGCCGATGATCACAACTTTTTTCCTCAAGCAGGCTCCCCCTTTCTTCTTACAATACAGATTCTTTTTTCTTTAATACAACATCCGTTAAGCAATCAATGAATGCATCCGATGCGTTTGGCATTTCTGGACGATAATATTTCGCGCCAATTTCATCAGTCACCACTTTACACTCAAAGTCATTATCATATAAAACTTCTAAATGTTCCGCAACAAATCCAACTGGTGCATAAACAAATGAAGTATAACCGTACTTTTCATTTAATTCTCTCGTTAAATCTTGTACATCCGGACCGATCCAAGGATCTGGCGTGTTTCCTGCACTTTGCCATCCTACTGCATAGTTTGCTACTTCAGCGCCCCTTGCAATATAATCAGCTGTTTCATTTAATTGATCTGGATATGGATCGCCGAGTGCGATAATTTTCTCTGGTAAGCTGTGAGCAGATACGATTAATACTGCTTTTTCACGTTCTGCTTCTGACATACCGTTATATATACCTTTCACTGCATCGACCCAATACTGGATAAACTTCGGTTCTTTATACCAGCTATCAATGCCATGAATTGTTAAGTTTCCAAGTTTCTCAGCTTCTTCCTGCGCTCGTCCAACATATGATTTCACACTAAATGTAGAATAGTGAGGCGCAAGAACAAGTGCGATTGCATCCTCTATTTCATCGTTATGCATAGCTTGTACCGCATCTTCAATAAACGGTTCAATATGTTTTAAACCAAGATACATGTGGTACTCTACTTCATCTTGTATTTCATTTAAACGCATTTCTAACTTTTTAGCTTGCTCTAATGTAATAGTAGCTAAAGGAGAAATACCACCAATTGCACGGTAACGCTCTGTTAAATCTTCTAGCATTTCAGGACTTGGCTTTCTTCCTCTGCGAATATGTGTATAGTAACGTTCAATATCTTCTTCTTTATATGGCGTTCCGTATGCCATTACAAGCAAACCAATTTTCTTTTTCATACAGCCAATCTCCTTTACTTCGCTAACTGTTCTTTAGAGTACTCATGAATAAATGTAGTTAAACGTTTTAATGTATCTGGATTTACTTCTGGGAATACACCGTGACCTAAGTTAAAGATATAACCCGGCTGCTTCATCCCTTGATCTAAAATACCTTTTACATGTTCTTCAATAACAGACCATGGTGCAAGTAAGAACGAAGGATCCATATTACCTTGTACCGCCTTATAAACGCCGCGTGCACGCGCTTCTTCAATCGGTAAACGCCAGTCTAAACCGACTACATCAAGAGGCAGATCATGCCATTCGTTCACTAAATGTGCAGCTCCTACGCCGTGCATAATCATCGGTACACCCATCGTACGAACTTCTGCAAAAATACGTTCCATTGCTGGTTTAATAAATACGCGATAATCTACTACATTTACTGTTCCAACCCATGAATCGAAAATTTGAACTGCTTTTGCTCCTGCGTTAATTTGCGCTTTTAAATATGTAATAACCATATCAGCAAGCTTATCCATTAAAGCGAACCAAGCTTTCGGCTCTGCATACATAAACGCTTTCGTATTATGGTAGTTACGAGAGGGACCGCCTTCAATCATATAGCTCGCTAGCGTAAATGGAGCTCCTGAAAAACCGATTAACGGTACGTCTAACATTTCTGTCGTTAATAAACGAATCGTATCTAATATGTACGGTACGTCATCTTCTGGATTGATTTCCCCTAGTTTTTCTACGTCTTGTAAAGAACGGATTGGATTATCAATTACTGGTCCAATACCAGATTTAATTTCTACATCCACACCAATTGCAGGTAGTGGTGACATAATATCTTTATAAAGAATTGCTGCGTCTACGTTATATTGATCAACTGGTAACTTTGTAACGTAAGCACATAACTCTGGATTGTGTGTAATTTCAAATAAAGAATATTTTTCTTTTATCTTTCTATATTCCGGCTGCGAACGACCTGCTTGACGCATATACCATGCTGGTACATACTCTGTACGTTCCCCCCTACATGCTTTTAAAAATGTCTCATTTATAGTTCTTACCAAGACCCTTGCTCCCTTCCCTACCAATGCTTTTGCTTTAAATACGTTCTATTCCGATATTTATCTTTTTTTACTATACAGCTTGTAAAAACAAATTGCATAACATTATGTACGTTGTTCATGAAATTGACACAAACATTCGTAAAACCGCTTACTATTTTCACAACATTCTTATTATAACACAGAGAAAATCTATGGTTTAGCTACTTTTGACTTTTCTCCTTCACGGTTCGTTTGTGTGTTAAATGGCACAACGTAAAAACTCGGTTTTGAGAATATGTTAATAAACTTTTCCTCATATTCTCCGACACCTGTTACAGTACTCACATGCGTATGAATTCCGTTTTCCACTCTATAAATTCGATACATAATTCTTTCATCTGGAAGTGGTGTCCAGCTTAATTTTGCTTTAAATAAACCGAAAGGACTAAATGATAGTTTCATTTTTACATCTTCAATCTTGCGCAACCGAATTGGGGCACCAATCGTTTCTACACCTTCTGGCTGCATAAACTTTTCTTTCTGTTCTACATTTGCCTTCGTTAAAATTTTCTTAAATAACTTCGTTGCAGCTGCACTTTCGCCTTGCAATTTGTGCTCTTTATCCGTGTGATCATAGCCGACCCAAACTGCTCCCACTAAATTCGGCGTATATCCAACAAACCACATATCCCTTGCTCCATTATCATCATTAGGAATTGAAGTGGTACCCGTTTTTCCAGCCAACGCACCGTTATAGACACCTACTTTGGCTGTCCCTTCCTTTACAACTCCTTCTAACATTTTCGTCATATACCATGCTGTTTGTTTCGAGAAGATTTTCGTCTCTACTTTTGGCGATTCTCCAATGACTGCGCCGTGTCTATTTAACACTTTATCAATAACATGTGGCTCAATAATATTGCCGTTTGCTAAAAATGCACGATACATTTTTACAAGATCAAATGGTGAAACACCGTTTTTCAGCCCACCAAGCGCTGTACTTAACCCAGTATCTGCAATATGAACATTTCCTTTCTCTAAATATTGCTTTCCTTCTTCGACCCCTAACTCATTTAATAAAGAAACTGCCGGTACGTTTGCTGAATCTAAAATCGCATCATACATCGTCATTTCTTTCGTATATTGACGATTGTAATTTCGAGGTTCATAACCTTCAAAAGAAGCTTTGTCATTTGTTAATAACGAATACGGATTATACTTTTTCGTTTCTAATGCTGGTGCATAAACGATAAGTGGTTTCAGAACAGAGCCCGGTTGCCTTTTTGCAAAAATACGATTAAATCCTCTCGGGACATACTTTCTTCCGCCAATCGCAGCTTTAATCCCGCCCGTACGATTATCCATTAATAAAAATGCACCTTGCGCCCCATTTTCTTTACCAGGGAAATTGCGCGCATCTTGAAACTGGTTATACGCCACCTTTTGAATCTTTTCATCCATCGATACGACAAACGTATATCCTCCGCGAAGTACTTCTTGATGAGACAATCCGTATAAACGAGCCGCTTCATCTATGACCATATCAATATACGGCATATATGCGAGTTCATTCTCATCTAAGTTTTTATATAGAGCAATTGTCTTTCCTTGATAGCGAACGCTTTCTTCAGCAGTCAAATAACCTTGTCTATGCATAAGTGACAATACGAGATCACGGCGTTCTTTACTCTTCTCTGGAGAAAAATACGGTGAATATCCGTTTGGCGACTTCGGAAGACCTGCAAGCATTGCCCCTTCTTCTACTGTTAAATCTTCTACATTTTTATTAAAATACAACTTTGCTGCAGCTTGAATACCGTAAGCTCCATGTCCAAAATAAATATGATTCATATACATTTCAAGAATTTGTTGCTTCGTATATTTTTGCTCTAATTGAAGGGAGATTGCGACTTCCTTCAACTTACGCGTAAATGTTTTTTCACGAGTTAAAAAGACGTTTTTAGCAAGTTGCTGCGTAATCGTACTACCGCCTTCGACCTTCTCTCCAGCTAACGTGTCTTTATAAAGAGCACGGAATATTGACGGATAATCAATTCCTTGATGCTCATAAAAACGAGAATCTTCCACCGCAATAAACGACTGCTGCACGTATTTTGGAATTTGCTCGATTGGTACGAGGTCTCTATTTTCTACGTATAATTTCGTAATTTCTTTCCCTTTCTGGTCAACGATACGTGATGAAGAGTGGAAAACGAGCTGCTTTTCATCCATCATATAGCCACCAGCTAACACAATAAGTTTATAGATTACAATCGCTAATACAAGCGTCGCTAACCCACCTAATAAAGTCCACTTTACTTTCTTCATACATCGGCCTTCTTTCCAAATGATGGTACATTTATTATTTGAAAAAGAAGTATCTTTATGTATATAATCTTCGAAGTTTTTTAAGAGAGTTGATATAATAGAAACAAATAAGTAAGGGGGCATTAAAATGAAGGCTATTATTTCATACGAAACACCTCTAGAACAAGCACATTTCACTGCAAAAAATAATGAAAAAGATATGTTTTATAAAGAAAATACAGAAGAATCTGTAGAAGGATCTCTTCAATATGACGTACTAGATGCTGTTGGCGAATTTAAAGGACAACCTGGCTATATCGTTTGTAACAACATTTCTGTCACAGACGAAGGTCGCCCTGTATTTGAAAACCGTTTTAAAAACCGTGCAGGCCTTATTGAAAACGAACCAGGATTTCAAGCGATCCGCGTTCTACGCCCATTAAGTAACGATACATATGTCATCTTAACGATGTGGGAAACAGAGCAAAACTTTAAAGACTGGACAGAATCACGTTCATTCGAAAACGCTCATAAAAAACGTCCTGCACAAGCAGAGGGACAATCACAGGCTCAGGCGCATCCACATGCAGAACAGCAAAAGAGTATTTTCTCTCGTCCTTCTTTTGTGACTACTTTTGATGTGTTAGTTTAATTAAAAAGTAATACAACACTAGCAGTACGTGAAATTATACCAACGATTTTTCGAATATATCTATCACATCTTGAAATATATCAACGATTCGACTAAAGATATCCATTTAATAACAAAAAGGAAACACCACTACACACCGGTGTTTCCTTTTTCTTTGTACCAATTATATATACGAAGTGTGTCCTCTTTTCGCATGTGCTTCACTTTATAACGATGCCCTGCTACCGATACGGCAGCTGTACATAACTCGTCTTTCTTTTGAAAATATGATTGATTGTACCCCACCGCTTGAATATGCCTGCTACGCATGATTCCTGTATATTTCGCAAGACCTCTGTACACCATCGTTAATTGATTTTCTCTCATCATATAACCGCCGCTAGTATAACGAGCGTATGCGAGTATTGTAAATCCGATACATAGCGGGATAAGAGTGAATAACGCGATATATTGTTTGAAATATATACTCGCACTAACGATCGGCACAGCGAGCACAGCAGTTGTAATCCAGCCCATGATGATGTAACGGCGCAATGCCGCTTTCGGTAAATAAACGATTTCCTCTTCCATTTCATACGGCAACTGTAAATATGCGAGTAACTGCTGCACATCTTTTTTCTTCATAAAAGGATGTAGCATCACTTCATTCCCAGCGGATTCTATACTTTGAATGACTTCTACTTCCACAGAACAATAACCGAAAGGCTGACGGAGAATGCCTTCTTTCACAGTAATTGCTTGAATACGGTGCAATTTTAACACAAACTCTTTCTTATCAAATAACCCTTGTACGATGCGAATTTCATTTCCGTTTCGCTCAATTTTAAAGTTTGCATATTTTAACGCATAGCCTGCTGTTGAAATAACCCAAGAAATTGCCATTAAAATTGCTGCCATAACGATTAATTCATATACACCGTTATCCATCACATACGCTTCCACTTTATTAATGAGCCATTCTGGTAGAAATTGATTAAACTCTGTGTAAAGGATTACTAACATAGAAAACACTAATCCAAATCTACCAGATGTAATAGATGCGAATAAAATTTCTTTCGCTTTTAACTGATAAACTGTCTTACTACCTTCTTCCGCAGGCACCTCTTCAGCCACAACGCTTCTTTCTTTATGCAATAAAGCAATTAGTGCCTTCGCTTCATCTTCTTTAATACCAGCTAACATCACTTCTGGCTCACTACCGCCGCCTGCAACTTCTATATTTAATTTTGTAAGTCCAAGTATTTGATAAATGATGTTAGAAGATGTACTAACATTTTGCACACGTTCTTTATTTAAGTAGCTTTCTTTCTTTACAAACACACCATGCTTTATATGTAAAATATTATTCTCAATCCAGTACACTTTGAAATACCATTTCACAGCGGAGAAAATAGCCATCACGAATAAAAGAAACAACAAAACAAAATAAAATAAATACCAAGGCTCATTTTCATCAGAGCGAAATATTACAAGAAGGATAAAAGGAAATAAACCCGAAATTCGAATACTCAATAATATCGTGATCGGATGCTGCCTCTTATACATCCTTATCACTCACTTTCGCAAGTTCTCCAATTTGTCTTTTCAGCTGTTCTGCTTCTTCTTTCGTTAAACCTGGAATACTATGAGAAGTTGCTGCTGTTGAAATGTGTAATTCTGCTAAATTATACTTTCTCATAATCGGCCCTTGCTCAATCGTTACGTGCTGCACACGGATCATCGGAATAAGTACACGTTTTACAACGAACATTCCCTTTTGAATCTCAATCTCTTCTTCATTTAATCTGTAACTATAATAGCGTTGACGTAAATTTGGAAATACAAAATAATCAAGCGGGATAAATGTAATAGCGCCTGTTACTAACAATCCGAACAGCCAACCCCACCAGTTAAAGTTAATCATAAAAAAGAAATACGCAATTACGACTGCTAGTATAACTGCCGCCCCAATTAAAGCGTGAATTCGCCACACTTTCAGCATATTAGAATGAATCTCCCTTTCTAACGGCTGCATCTCATCACTCCAATTATATGAATGTATTACTTATATATTAGTTGGTATATACATTTTTGTAAAATTATAGTTTTTTACATCGTATCAAGCATTTCTTTAAAATTCCCTTCATTAATCGAATACACTTGAAACTGGATGTAATCTATCTCATTCGTATCTGGTTTAGCAAATGGCAAAATGTTAAATCTCGCCGCCGATCTTCCTAGCATATCTACAATCATAAGAGAAACGCCAATATATTTGAAGTCTATACGGAATACTACTGCTTCTTTTGTAAACTCATAATCTTTAATCGCATCATAAGACTTATTCGCACTTATGAGCGTCACTTTTAATAATTGATTTAAATTTTCTGGTTTAAAATTAATCATATATACAGCTCCTTTTTTTAACAAAAAACTACGAAAATAGTGTAATCTTTTCCTTTCACGGCTTCACACATCAATTATATAAAAAATAAAGCTAGTTTTTTATAAATTTTTTGATATAATTACATACGGGAAAAGGGAAGAATTTTGTCTTCCCTTGTGTTTTTTATTTGCATCTAGTACTTTTGCTAGATGCCTTTTTTTATACTAAAAAAGCATCCTCAAAGTATGTGAGGATACCTTTTCAACAATTGTACTTACATAATCCAGCTTCATTTTCTAGTTTATATTATTTCTGAGTATACTCTAAAGTTCGTTTTCATTCATTCTCTATAAGCAATTGCATTTGGCAACTGTAAGAATCCGTACTAAAAAACTCATCTAATAATTCCACTTCAATGCAATTTTTAATTGTTACATTATTTTTCTCTATTTTTAATGTAACTAAATCGGTTAACAAGATTCCGAATTTGAAGTATGCCCACATAAATAAGCAATTAGTAGAATGGCAAGAATTAGTGCCGACATTTACGAACTTTAATCAAGAAACAGGGCTATTTTATAGTTTATGGTTGGAAGAATTAACAGATTATAGATCAGTTGATCGTGAGTACAAAAGGCTTATAAAAAACTATGCAAACACAACAGATATCGCACCAATGGGAGTTGTTCCGCCCAACGTGGTGAATCTTTCATCCATTCCTTGGATGCATTTTGAACATTTTTCATCTCATCAAGGAGCTATCAAAAATAATGTAACACCAATGATTACTAGTGGAAAGTACGAAAAAGTTGGTTCACAGTTGCTAATGCCAGTGAATATTAAAGTTCATCATGCAACAGTAGATGGCTATCATGTATCGTTGTTTTTTGAAATACTACAACGTGAAATGAACCGTTAATTTTTAGAGAATACATGAGTATGCTTTTATTGCTAAAGTTAATCGAAGTATAGTCATAAAAAATCATTTAAAATAAGAGATGAAATTTCAACACGGCGCTTGCTCGCTGCGTACTAACTATGTATAGAACATACCATTTTTTCTAGCTAACTAATTCAATGAAAGAAGGATATAATATGAAAATTGATAGACCAAAAATTTCGCCAGAGTTATCTTTAAAGAATTTTCACGATATTTTTTATGAAGAAGATTCAACATTAGAAATGTGTGAAATCATCGATTCCACTTTTGAAAATGAATCTGTAGATAGAGTGCGTTTATATAATGCAGTGATAAAAAATTGTAAGTTTACCAATACAGACTTTAGCAGTATTGATATTACAGATGTTTGTTTTGAGAACTGCGATTTATCAAATGTTAATTTAAGCAACTCTTCTGTTCACAGAGTCGAATTTAAAAACAGTAAATTAATTGGCGTTAATTTTACAGAATCTAGCTTAGGAAATGTTACATTTGAAAATTCAATTTTGAATTTAGCTTCACTTGGAAATTCTAAACTAGAAAAGATCATATTTAATGCAACTTCATTAAATAATGCAGATTTTTTTGACTGTAAACT
The DNA here is from genome assembly GCF_011066025.1 of Bacillus sp. EKM202B. Lineage (NCBI taxonomy): Bacteria > Bacillati > Bacillota > Bacilli > Caryophanales > Bacillaceae > Bacillus > Bacillus sp. EKM202B. The sequence continues at coordinate 422,551 of NZ_JAAMNK010000002.1, forward strand.
AAAAAAAGTTGAATTCAATTCATGTAGCCTTGACGAAGCAAATTTTGATCAAACATCACTGAAGGGAATAGATATTAGTTCTTCTAATTTTGATACACTTACCGTTTCAGTGAACAATCTAAGAGGATGTAAAGTATCATCATATCAAGCTATTCAGTTTGCAACATTACTCGGATTAATAATTAAAGATTAGTCATAAAGAACGATTTAAAATGTAAAAAGGTATCCTCGTACTTGAAGGATACCTTTTTATTATCTCTATTTTTGACAGATTACTGTTTTGTATCATATTCTTTTCATCAATCTAGTGCACTTCAACAATTGTACCATCTTCGAATACTTTGAATACACCAGTAAATCCTGATCCAGCTGCACCTTCTATTTTATATGTCGTACGCACTCTTATTTGATAATATTTCTTTCCATTTTCTACTTGCGTATTCTCTAACGTGTAATCATATTCTTCTTTATATTCATTTTTAATATATTCTTTAGCTTTCTCAAAAGTAAATGCATCTTGATTCTTTCCTGTCTCTACCTCTTGATTCTTCTCTGGATCTGTTTTTTGGTTCTTTTCTGTTGCTACCTTTTGATTCTTTTCTGCCTCTACTTTTTGGTTCTTTTCTGTTGCTACCTTTTGATTCTTTTCAGGCTCCACTTTTTGACTCGTTCCTGCATCTGTTTTTTGTGCCTTCGGTGCTGCTGTTTCACTCTTTGCAGTTTTTTCCTCTTCACCAATTTTAGTAACTAATCCTACAGCTTTTTTATTATATTCTTCAAAGTTCTTGTTACCTTTCGTTTCGGAAACTAGCTTATCTAATATCTCTTTCGCTTCTGCATAATTTTTCTTACTTATGAACTCTTCACTTTTCGTCAGTTGCTCGCTATATTTCTTTTTTTGTTCTAAGATGGCTAGTAATGCTGTTCGTTCTTCCTTCGCTTGTTTTAACAGCGTATTACTTCCATTCTTCACGCTCTCTACTTTTTCAAATGACTTGATTGACTCTTCTACCTTTGTTTCCTCTTTTAACTTCACTGCTTCAATCATTGCTTTCGTTTGTTCTACAAGTACTTTTACATCTGAATCATCTTTTTTCTCATCTAGCGCTCGTTCAAATGACGATAAGGCTGTTTTATATTCTTTATTCGTTAGTGCAGTCTTTCCCTCATCCATTGCTTTTTCAAAGTTCCCATTACTACATCCAGCCAACATTAAAAATGTAAGTCCAATTACCGTTAATAACTTTCTCATTTTCTCTCCCCCTATATACTCCTAAAACAATAACATCATATGTATAAAAGTCTGTGTAGTACTTAGACTAACAGTAAAATATGTACTACATTGTGTGCGGGAAAGGAAGTACATTTCATTTACTATCATTACTTAAAACTCCTAAATAGTTGGTAGTCTTCTTCTTTTAAGACCGAAAGGAATTTTAATAATGCGGATAAAGCTCCCACTCAAAATCTTTACTACACACTCTCATACACATAGAAAAACCATTTTTAGTTTATAGTTTGTTATTTCTTCAACTTTAAATATTCTCAGTTGATTGGAAATACGAACTACAACTCGTAATCTATCGAAAACATAAGAAAACAAAACGTAACAAAAGTTACGTTTTGTAACTTATTTGTAACACAAATGTAACATAACGTTTTTAAACATACAATAGTTTTTTTTACATTATTTTCCCTACCTACCGTTGGACTATCCCCCTTCAAACATGTAAGGAAAGAAACTTCTTTCCTTACGCGTTAAAATTAATTACATAGATAGCCCTTTTTTCAACAAAACACTATGAAAACGTGAGGACATTTATCTTCCCTTGTATTTTTATTTGCATCTAGTACTTTTGCTAGATGCTTTTTTTATGCCAAATAAAATAAAAAAGGTATCCTCAAATACTTGAAGGATACCTTTTCACTTTTATTATCTCTGCTGTTTTCTACCTAATACGAGTAATCCAAAACTCATCATTACAAGAAATGCTCCCATATATGGTTCCACAGGCATTTTCTGTCCTGTCTTCGGTAATTCTTTTTCAGGTTTTTCTGGATTTGGTGTTCCAGGCTTCTCTGGATCTGTTGTTTCCGGTTTTTCTGGACCTGGTGGTTCTTCTTCTATTGTTCTACCCCGCTATTTGCCGGCCAGTAAAACTCCCACCTCAAAATTCAGCTAGAACAAAGGGGTTAGGCGGGAGGTCAACTGTCCATAAATGCCCGATTGGTGAGGGCTAATAATCAGTGGGGAATGAACAAAATCCCCACTGATTAAAGTTTCACCTTATACCCACAACACGGACAAGTGTATTTCATGTTCCCACTCCATTACTAACTTGTTTTTTCTCCCATATATCCCGACCCACAAAGAATGTAACAGCACAAATCATAGTTATCCCCATGAAAAAAATATTGGAATCTTCATATGTATTTGGAATCCCTACCGTTATGAAAACAATACTAAAAGCTAAGAGTAAATATAATAATACAGATATAATATAGCTCAATTTAAATCGTAAAATGATACCTCTAAACAATATCTCACCAAGAAGACATCCACCTAAAATAATAGGTACTCCGAAATACAATGTAAGGACTCCCATTTGCGAAATAGATTGAATTATCTTTCCAAGTATGTTCGGCGAAATCATCTCATTATTTTTTCCCATCCTATCATATAAATCAAGTGCCGTTGCTGAAATAAAGAAACTTAATATAGAAAATGAATACGGAATTAAAAATTTGCTCACTCTCATTCACCTCACTTTTTTCCTTTCATATATATTATTCACTATTTTCTATCATTTTCACATAAAAAAATAACCCTCTATGATAAATCATAGAGGGAAGAATTTCTATATAAAAACCTATACCTTATCCTGAAGTGAATCCCAAAACAGAACACATATCAAAACATCTAAACCATCTGCTCCCTATATTCAGTTTAGATGTTTTATCCCGCTATTTGCGGGCAGTAAGACCCCCACCTCAAAATTTAGCGAAAGCAAAGAAGTTAGGTGAGGAATCAACTGCCCGTAAACGCCCGATTAGTTCAACTAATAATCAGTGGGGATGAAGAACCCCCCACTGATTAAAGTTTCACTTTATTAGAAAGTAGTACCTTCTTTTTTGTAATATTCTTTTGAAATCTCTTCATAAAACGCTGCCGATGTCGAATAGAAGTAAGGTGCTAACCATAAGAAACCGATTCCAATAGTAAGAATACTTAAAATGAACCAGCCAAGGAAACTTAAGCATAGTAAAAAGTAATCCATTTTATGTCCGTTCATCATACGGCGACTTTCAGTAATTGCTTGATTCGCTGTATATTCTGGATGATCATTCAAAATAAAATACGTCATAGAATAAGAAAATGATTTAATAATACCCGGAATAATAAGAAGTAATGTCCATAGAATTACGTATACATACATTAGTAAATATGTTAAAAATGCTTTCATAAACTTACTTCCATCGCTAAACCATCTAAATACATGACCAATACTAGCATTAGTTCCACGAATTACATTTAAAACTAGGTAATAAGCACCCGTTGTTAACGGACCGATAATAAGCATTGCAATAATAGTTACTGTAAGCGAATCACTTGCTTCTTCCCAACCCCAAAACATTGAGAAAATACCTGTGGTTAGAAATTCCACAGCTCCAATAAGAATTCCAATTAATAAGGTTGCTCCTACTGCTAATCCCCATTTTCCTTTTAATGCATCAAGTGCTTCTCTTTTCAACTGACTTATCATACATAGCCTCCTAATATTATTTCTACATTAGTATACCATTTATATCAAATATTTCACGAATTTCCCTGAAATAGAAGTATACTTCCTTTTTCCTGATACATATTCATTTATGTGCGCTGTAGTCCTCATATATGGATTGGACTAAAGAAAACTTAGTTCAATTGCAAACTACTCATTTCTCTATAAAAAAAGCCTGCCTATCATATGGTCTGACCCCATTTGGTGAGACAAAGAAAAAACACCTAGATAACATGTTTCCTATAAGCTATAGGTGACATATTA